>NZ_LOFI01000025.1:215386-288160 GCF_001469195.1 Pseudoalteromonas sp. 10-33
CATGATGAATGGCTTATCGATGTCGCGCTCTGGCTCTGGAATGTAAGAATCTAGTGCTTCTGCAAGCTCTACAATCTTGTCTTCCCACTCTTTCTCGCCTTCAAGTGCTTTAAGTGCAGAACCTTGAATTAGTGGTAAGTCGTCACCTGGGAAATCGTACTCAGAAAGAAGTTCACGAACTTCCATTTCTACTAGTTCAAGTAGCTCTTCGTCATCAACCATGTCACATTTGTTCATGAATACGATGATGTAAGGTACGCCAACCTGACGAGAAAGTAGGATGTGCTCACGTGTTTGTGGCATAGGGCCGTCAGTTGCAGCTACTACTAAGATAGCGCCGTCCATTTGTGCAGCACCTGTGATCATGTTTTTAACATAATCGGCGTGACCAGGACAATCTACGTGTGCGTAGTGACGACTTGGTGTGTCGTACTCAACGTGTGAAGTTGAGATAGTGATACCACGCTCACGCTCTTCTGGAGCGTTATCGATTGATGCGAAATCTTTAGCAACACCGCCGTATACTTTTGCAAGTACGTTAGTGATTGCTGCAGTTAGTGTAGTTTTACCGTGGTCAACGTGGCCGATTGTACCAACGTTTACGTGCGGTTTTACGCGTTCAAACTTTTCTTTTGCCATGACGGAACCTATCAGTTTTGTGTATCTAGATTACATATGAAAATAATCCACCGAAGGTAGATTAAGTTAATTTTTTCAAATAGTATTTTCTGACAGATAAAGGAAGTAATCAAGAAGATTCTTAAGACTGGTGCTGATAGGCAGAGTCGAACTGCCGACCTCACCCTTACCAAGGGTGCGCTCTACCAACTGAGCTATATCAGCAACACAAGAACTGGAGCGGGCAGCGGGAATCGAACCCGCATCATCAGCTTGGAAGGCTGAGGTAATAGCCATTATACGATGCCCGCGTTAGGAATCTGTTCTTAATCTACCTCTAACCGTCAAGAATAAAGTGGTGGAGGGAGCTGGATTCGAACCAGCGAAGGCTGAGCCGTCAGATTTACAGTCTGATCCCTTTGGCCGCTCGGGAACCCCTCCACGATAATTCTCTACTAATTCACTTTCGGTAAAAGGAAAGTGGTGCCGACTAACCGAGTCGAACGGTTGACCTACTGATTACAAGTCAGTTGCTCTACCAGCTGAGCTAAGTCGGCACTGCTTTAGTACGGGGCGAGATATTAGAGTAAGGTTTATTGGGATGCAACTATAAAATTAAAAAAAATGCGATTTTATTGCTTAAATGTTCAATATTCATGCAAAAGTTACTTATTTTTCTATTTTTAGCTCGTTTTGCTTAAATTTCGCCAATAATTTAAACCTTTCATTACCAACAAAGAATCATAAATACTGCCTTCAAATTGCTGCTGTAATAACGCGCCATAGCCACCAGCAAAAACAATTTGTATTGTTTGGGTGCCATTTCTTGCACCTAAATGTAATTTAGCTTGTTCAACTGCGCCTATAGTGGCCACTAACGCACCATTTTTTAAGCCGTTAGGGGTGTTTTTTCCTAACTGATTTACAAACGGAGTTTTTTCGTCGTCAAATACACGCTGAGTATTTTGCGTCAGCGATGACGTCATTAAATCAAGCCCAGGTAAAATCCACCCGCCTAAGTGCTGCCCTTCACTAGTTAATACATCAATCGTTGTGGCCGTACCCGCATCAACCACTATGCACGCTTTATTTGGATGCAATGTAAACCCAGCAATGAGCGCAAGCCACCTATCAATACCTAAGTTGTTTACTTGCTCGTACGCGCAGGTAAGCCCTTGAAGTGTTTTAGTTACCGTTGCTTCATAACATGCAATGTGATGCGTAGCAGCTTGAGCTAATATTTTATTGAGTAAATCATTTCGACCTACACACGCGTATACAACGTCTGTTATTTGCGGCCAGGGTAACTTATTTAAATCGGCTTGTTGTGCCTGCTCGTTGTGCCAAAGCACGGCTTTTAAAGAGGTGTTACCTACATCGATGAGTAATCTCATAGCGGTGCCTTTCTCAGTGATATTTCCCCGCCATAGTAGCTTTTTACATCACCATCTTGACGAATACGAATCCCCCCTTGAGGATCAATTCCTTCGCATATCCCACGCCAACTTCTGTGGCCTGTATTTAGCTCTACGCACTCACCAGCAAAAGCATTCAGTGAGTTCCATTGCTGGTGCATTGTTTGTAACCCACTTTTACGATACTGATCTAACCGATGCTCTATGTGATAAGTGAGTGATGCCACCAGCTCATTTTTATCTAGCTTTTGGGTATGCTGGCTTAAATCAGTCCATGCTTGATCTATATTTTGGCTGAAATTTTCTGGCATTTGTAAATTAATACCAATTCCTAATACCAGCTGACACGGTCCCTGCGGTTGCCCATCTAGTTCAACAAGTACACCTGCAAGTTTTTGTTTGTTTAGGTAGATATCGTTTGGCCACTTAAGCTCTAAATCTATGTCATAAAGCGCTTTAATTGTATCGTATACCGCTAACCCCACCGCAATCGACACCCCCATAGCCGCTTGAAGACCATCATCTAAACGCCAAAAATAGCTGTAATAAAGGTTTGCACCAAACGGTGACTGCCACACACGGCCTCGTCGTCCTCGCCCAGCCTGCTGCATTTCGGCCACTATAATGGTTCCCGACTCAAGTGCTGTTTTAGCTTGTATACGCCGCATAAGCTCGGAGTTTGTTGAGTCAATTATAGGGTGAACTTCTACGTTCGCTGACTGCGACTTCAACTGACTATTTAATTGATTATAATGCTGTTGTATCTGCGATTGGTTTAAAAGCCCAGCGTAGTTGTTTAGGCTATAACCTTTGCCCGTTACTTTAAAAATATCTAAACCCATCTCTTGTAGGCTATTAATATGCTTACTCACAGCCGCACGGCTAATACCTAGCTGCTCTCCCAGCGCTTGCCCTGATACAAAGCCCGGTTTATTTAATGCATTTAATATTGCGAGTTTATTGCCATCAGGTGCTTTCACTGTGTAACGCCTCCTTGTACATAGCATTCGGCAGTTGTATTTATTAAGCGCACTTCATGCTCAAGCAGTATGCTATAACGCGAATACACAATATGTTGAATGTGCTTGATTATACTAATTAGATCTTCGCCGTGGCTATCGCCATGATTTACTAATACCAATGCTTGTTGCCTATGAACTTCAATGCCCGCAACCCGATAACCTTTGAGGTTTGCGTTATCTATTAACCACCCTGCAGCGACCTTATGCTTGCTTTGTCCGAATGCGTAGTGCGGTAATTCAGGGAATTGCTTTAATAGCGTTGCTAATTGTTGATTGGTAATTATTGGGTTTTTAAAAAAGCTGCCCGCATTGGGTAACGTGTATGGATCTGGTAGTTTACTATTACGAGTTTGAATAACGTGCTCAAATACAGCGCGTGGAGTCACGGTTGTTAACTGTTTTAATGGTCCATAACTCAGTACAGGTTGCCATTGCTTTGGCAATGCTAGTAAAACACGTGTAATAACGGCTTTATTTTTCAGTGCATGTTTAAATACAGAGTCGCGGTAGCCAAACTCACATTGCTCGTTAGTCAAACACACAAGTTCTTTACTGTGTATGTCAAAATACTCGACCGACTCTACAAATTTTGAAAGCTCAACCCCGTAAGCCCCGATATTTTGCACCGGTGACGCTCCAACAGTGCCGGGTATAAGTGCTAAGTTTTCAAGCCCTGGTAAATTTTTATCAAGTAAATAACTTACTAATGCGTGCCAATTTTCACCGGCGGCAACGCTTATTAAAGTATCGGTTTCACGGGGTGTGATAGTAATCCCTTTGGTTGCCATTTTAATTACCGTACCATGGTAATCGCTTAAAAAAATGGTATTACTCCCCTCCCCCAACAAACAAAATGGTGACGAAAAGCTTTGCGTGTATAGTTGCTCAATATCAGTAATTTCAACTAAATTTTGGCATTGGGTATCTAATGCAAAGGTGTGTAAAGGGTGTAATGCGTGCGTCACAAAGCTCTCAAGATAAACCGCCAACTAATCGCAATAGTTTACCTCATCGTCGCAAAATGCGCATCAGATTGTAAAAATTGCTCAACCCACCTTGCCAATCGTGTTATAAAACCTGCTCTTTTTATTTGTGTTCAAGGTAATTATGAAAATTAAACCTCTCTTTTTAAGCCTCGCTATGGCGGGCATGTGCTCGCAAGCAATGGCGAATGCTGTTGATCAAAACTCATACGCCAATCTTGACGATGTTGTTACAACTCACTTAAACCTTGATTTAGATGTCGATTTTAAAGACAAGCAATTAGAAGGCTTTGTTGAGCATACACTTCAGTGGAATAACAGCAAAAGCAAAAAGCTAGTGCTTGATACTCGCGACCTAGACATCGATAAAGTAATGTATCAAACAAAAACCGGCAGCTGGCACAAAGCTAAATTCACTTTAGCGAATCGTGATGATGTCAAAGGTTCAAAGCTTACTATTGAGTTTAAAAACCAAGCCAAAGTAGTGCGTATTTACTATAACAGCCGTCCAGAGGCATCAGGCTTACAATGGTTAACACCTGAACAAACTGCAAGTAAGACGCACCCGTTTATGTATAGCCAATCGCAAGCGATTCACGCTCGTAGCTGGTTACCTGTACAAGATACACCGGCAATGCGAGTAACCTATTCTGCGCGTATTACTACACCTAAAGATATTCGTGCGGTTATGAGTGCCGACAACAAAGACGCTCTTTATAAAGATGGCGACTATCACTTTGACATGCCGCAAGCTATCTCACCATACTTAATTGCTATTGGTGCAGGTAACTTAGAGTTTAAAGCGATGTCTCATCAAACCGGTATTTTTGCTGAGCCAGAAATTTTAGATGCCTCAGTTGCTGAGTTTAACGACACGCAAGCCATGATCGACAAAACCAATGCCATGTATGGCAACTATGCATGGGGACGTTACGACTTACTTATGCTTCCGCCAAGTTTCCCATTTGGTGGCATGGAAAACCCACGCTTATCATTTATTACGCCTACTGTAGTGGCTGGTGATAAAAGTTTAGTTAACCTAATTGCGCACGAGCTTGCCCACTCTTGGTCTGGTAACTTGGTCACTAATGCAACATGGGAAGATTTATGGTTAAACGAAGGTTTTACCTCATACGTTGAAAACCGCATTATGGAAGAAGTATTTGGTCGCGACCGTGCCGTAATGGAGCAAGCTCTTGATGCCGCTGGGTTACGTGCACAGCTTAAAACTATTGATGCGCCTGATACTCGTCTTAACTTAAAGCTTAATGGCCGCGATCCAGATGATGCGTTTAGCTCGGTGCCTTACACTAAAGGTCAGTTATTCTTAATTTACTTGGAAAACAAATTTGGTCGTGACAAGTTTGACCCTTTCGTAAAAACTTACTTTGACGAGTTTGCTTTTAAATCGTTAACGACTGCGCAATTTGTTACCTATATTGAAGCCCATTTAATTACCAAGTACCCAGGTATTGTTAGTATGGATAAAGTGAACGAGTGGATTTTTGAACCTGGTTTACCAAGCGATGCGCCAAGCCCAACCTCTGATGCGTTCGATAAGGTCGATACTGCAACCACAGCTTGGTTACAAGGCACAACAACTGCAGCGCAGCTCCCAACAGCAAACTGGACAGTACATGAGTGGTTACACTTTTTAAATAACCTACCACGTGATTTAAGCATTGAAAAAATGACTGAATTAGACGATGAGTTTAACTTAACGCAATCAACCAACGCAGAACGCGCATTTGCATGGTATATGCTTGCGGTGGGTAACGGTTACCAACCGATTTACCCTGCGCTTGATAAGCATTTATCAGGTATTGGTCGTCGTAAGCTAATTGTCCCTCTGTACAAATCACTTATTACTAACGGTAAAAAAGAGTGGGCACAAAAGGTGTACTTAAAAGCACGCCCGGGTTACCACCCACTAGCACAAGGCACTATTGACGCATTATTTGAATAATAAACAGCGTAAAATAGGAACTAAAAAGGGCCAAATTTGGCCCTTTTTTAATGCTTATCTCAAACAGCTTATTTTGTTACTTTAGCTAAAAAAGCCTGTCGCTCAGCAATTGTTGCTTGTTGCCACCAAAAGTCGAGCATTTGCGCCGCACTTGGCATGCCTTTTCCTGTAATGGGTGCAATTGGTTTAATCGGTCTACTCGGCTTTTCTGGACCCGCAGGTGCCTCACGCATAGTCCTAACTGGCGCTTCGCTAGCTAGTTGGTTATTAGAGACAACACTCAATGGTGCAGCTAACGCACTGCCTTTAGCTTTTAAACTTACCATGGGCGATTGAGCAAATACTTTAGCCGCTACTGCATTTTCAGCACGATTAAATACCAAGGTGTAATCTGTGCCTGCCTCAATCGTAATATCAACCCAAAAAGGCTCTGACTCAACCACCTCATGCATATCGTAATCTTCATCGTATAAGTCGGTATACTTGAGCTTTAGCCGGTAAGAACCCGGCGCTAGCTCTAAATCGTCTACACGACTAAACAAAGAGCTTTCTATTACTCGCTCACCGACTTGTAACGGCACAAACTCTTCAGGAAAGTGAATATTTTCTGCCATACCCGATACACTAAATAGCAATGCAGCTACACTGCTCATTAACACTGATTTACGCATATTAACTCCTTTGGTTGATTTGAGTTTGACACTGCTTTGAAAATTTGTCATTAGTGAATCTAAATTTCATACCACTTGATAAGGAACACACAATGAGCCAAGAGACACTATTTACAAAAATAATTAATCGCGAAATCCCAGCAAGCATAATTTACGAGGACGAAAATACCCTCGCGTTTGAAGATATAAACCCTCAAGCTCCTTTTCATGTGTTAATTATCCCAAAAATTGCAATTCCTACCATAAATCATATAAATGATGATAACGCACACTTAGTGGGCAACTTATATGTGGTGGCCGCAAAGCTTGCAAAAGAACATAACTTTAGCGATGACGGCTACCGTGTTGTTATGAACTGCAACGATCATGGCGGCCAAACCGTCTATCATATCCATCTTCACATGCTTGCCGGTAAGCAAATGGGGTGGCCTCCTTATCAAGATAACAAAAAAGAAATCGTTTAATTAAGCTCGGTTACTACATGCTATGTAAAAGCATGTGTTCCTATAAATTAAAAAACAATTACTTATTTGCAACATTTTATGTTTAAATAATCATAAAATTGTACTTGTTTTTAAGTACGATAGCGGTTTTCTAATACTAAAGGTGTGGGAATCGTGATAAACTTAATCAGTCAGCTTTATAAAAGAGTATAAAAACATGAGCAGTTCTGCCTTTTTGTTATTAGATAAAGATCCAATTAATACTATTGGTATTAACGTATTAGAGCCATTGCTAAAAACGCAAGGACTAGACGTAACAACGGGTACTAATATATTGGATATACCTGAAGGGACTCGCTTACTTTTTATTGAAACGTCTAGCAATGACGCGTGGGGAAAATTAAAAGAACAACTAGTAAACCTACGTGTTAAGTGCGATATCATATTATTTAACTTAGATGAAAACCCTGAGCTTGCCAATCGAGCATTACTCAGCGGGATTCGTGGTGTGTTTTATACGACCGACAATGCAGATGTGCTAATGAAAGGTATTCGACTCTTATTAGAAGATCAGCTTTGGTATCGTCGCGACATCATGTGTAATGCGTTAAATCGCATGTTGCAGTTTAATAAAGACGCACTTCACAAGCTTACAGAGGGCGATATTGAACCTGTCAAACTTACTAAGCGCGAGAAAGCAATTATTTCATTAATGAGTAACGGTTCTAAAAATAAAGAAATTGCTGAAGAACTTAGCATTAGCCCACACACAGTAAAAACTCATCTATACAGCGCATTTAGAAAGACTAAGTGTCGTAACCGTATTGAGCTATTATCTTGGGCACAGCAAAATATACCAGACGAAATTCGCTAAACGCTTACTTTGACTGAAATACAAAAACAGACACTTAGGTGTCTTTTTTTGTATTTAGCCTAAGCACTTGTTAACTTAAAATATTTTAATTACTCTAACTTAAAATTTCTTTGCTGGAAGCCTGATGCTCGATTCCTACACTCTTTATTTTGCCAGCATAGCCGTTATTGTTGTTATGATATTTTTGAATATTTTAACATGGCGAACAAATAAGCAAATTCCGGGGACACTACTCTATATTTTTTACCCGGTATTAATGCTATG
Organism: Pseudoalteromonas sp. 10-33; assembly: GCF_001469195.1. NCBI lineage: Bacteria > Pseudomonadati > Pseudomonadota > Gammaproteobacteria > Alteromonadales > Pseudoalteromonadaceae > Pseudoalteromonas > Pseudoalteromonas sp. 10-33. Next base: position 223,643 of record NZ_LOFI01000025.1, read on the forward strand.
TGCAGTTATTGCATTTGCTTTTATGAGTAACACCCATAATTTAATTGTTATAAATGCAGCATGTAGCTTAATGTTTGCAGCCTCTATTGTGCACTGTTTTTCTATTAGCCAATTTTTGAATTATCGCGGGCCTGGGTTTAAGCTTCTTTGTTCAGTCACTGCATTTAGTGCAGTGGTATTTGGTTATTATAGTTTTTTTGATCCCTCTTTAGCTGGCCGTGTAATCGCATCCGATTTACAACATATTTCAGAAGCCTTGTTTTTACTGTTTATATTTATAAAGTACGCTCGTAAACCTTATCCCAACGGCAGTATTGTATACATTACAATTTTAACACTCGTGGTGTTAGCCTTTATTGCACGTTCAATTTTTATGAATGAAATTGAGCAAAAAGATATCGTTTCAAGCAGCTGGTTTAGTACCGTACTATTTTTAAACGGAACTATTGCACCGATGTTTTATGCTGCAGGCATGGCGCTATTATGTAATGAACGCCGGGAACATCACCTCAATACGTTAGCCGCTAAAGCCCAAAAAGATTTAGAAATACGCGGACTATTTTTATCTACCATTAGCCATGAAATACGCACGCCACTTAATGGTATTTTAGGTAGCGCGCAACTGGTCATGAACCAAACAAGCGATACACACAGTAAGGCTTATTGCGAAGCAATTATTAACTCAGCAGAATCATTAAATTTACTAGTCGATAAAGTGCTTGAATATGCAAGTTTAGACCAAAGTGATGAAGCCCTTTATGAAGAAGACATTGAATTTAAAACCTGGCTAAATAATTTATGCCTGTTACTCAGCCCGTTAGCTGAACAAAAACAGCTTAAGTTTGAGCTTGTGTGTAATGTTCCCGAGCAAGCCTGTTACTACTGCGACCAACAAAAGCTACGACAAATAATTATTAACTTAGTCGGCAATGCAATAAAGTTCACCGACCGTGGTGTGGTAAAAATTCAGGTTGATTTGATTTTAGAAAAGCAGCTAGAACACACCATTAAAGTCAGTGTTAAGGATTCAGGTCCGGGTATTGAAAACGATGAAATTGCATACTTAACCGAGCCCTATGTACAAAGTAGTGCAGGTAAAGAAAAAGGTGGCACGGGTCTCGGGCTTGCAATTACAAGCCGCTTATTAGAAAAACTCGGTAGTCGCCTTGAGATTTCTAGCGAACTGGGTATTGGTAGTGTGTTTAGCTTTATAACGACCTTTACCTTAGGTGAGTTAAGCCTTGTAGAGCAACGCCATCAAACAAAAGACTACTTAACAGGGCTTGATGTTCTTTTGGTTGAAGATTTAGATCTAAACCAAAAAATAGCCATTGAGTTTATGGCAGACGACGAGCACAAAATTAAGCTCGCTAAAGACGGTAAAAGCGCCATTGAGCTAATGCAAGCATATCACTTTGACGTAGTCTTACTTGATATGAACCTACCTGATTTAACAGGACAAGAAGTTATTAAGCGCCTCAAGCGTGTTGAGCACAAAAACCAGCGAACACCTATACTTGCTTTTACTGCCAGTTTAAGTCCTGATGAAGTTAAAGAGTATTTAGCGCTGGGCATTAAAGATATTGTTGGTAAGCCAATTAAACACCAAAAACTACGCCAAGCATTAAGCGACTCTCAATCAAATCAAACCACAAATATTGCAGTAGAACTTATTGATACCCTTTATGATAAAACGGCTATAGAAACACTCGCCAGCTCGTTTAGTGAGGATGAGGTATCGTCTATTTATAATGAGTTTGTACTTTCTGCTCGAAATAAGTTAATTCGCTGCCAAGGATTAATAGACCAGCACCCCGAGCAATGCATTAAACTTTTGCATCGCCAAGCGAGCACTGCATTACAATTAGGGTTTAACCGCTATGGCATGGAACTTAAAAAAATTGAGCGCCGATTGCTTGATAATAAGCCACATAACGATCTACTCAATGAAGCGCTCGAACTGTGGCAACGCAGCCTTGAAAAATACTTAAAATTTGTCCGTGGACAACTTTCATAAAGTAAATTAAAAAGGCGTTAAAGCCCTTCTCTGCCATATAAGTCATCAAACCGTTGTATGTCGGATTCATCAAGTATGGCACCCGTTTGTACTTCAATAACAATTAATGGCACTTGTTGGTTATTCGCCAAGCTATGAACTTGCTTCGCGGCAATGTAGCACGATTGGTCTTGGGTGAGCGTTAGCAACTGCTCATCAATGCGAACATTGGCAATTCCCGATACCACCACCCAATGCTCTGCACGATGCTGATGTTGCTGTGTTGAAAGTTTAGCACCGCTATTAACGGTTATTTTTTTAACTTTAAAACCACTATCTTCAACCAAAGTGCGGTAGTTACCCCACGGACGATACACAACCTGATGGTGATTGAGTTTATCACTTTGGCTCTGTGCTAATTGTTTAAGTAATAAAGGTAAACCGTCGAGCTTATTCTTATCGGCAACCAGTGTGGCATCGTGGGTGTGAATAATGGCTAAATCACTTACCCCAAGCGTTGCGATACTATGGTCGTGTTCGCTAATAACAAAATTATTCGTACTGTTTTGTGCTATATGGTTTTGGTTTTCGTTATTACCGTGCGCATCTTGCTTAGTAAGGTTTGCAAGCGCACTAAAGCTACCTACATCACTCCATTTAAGCGCAACAGGCATAACCGCTACATTGTTGCTGCGCTCTAAAATAGCGTAATCAATAGAGTCACTTGGGCAGCTTTTAAGTGGCTCTATGTTTGGCCTTGTAAAGCCTAAGTCGTGTGAAAATTGAGAAGCAGCATGAACACTGTGTGCTATTTTTGGCGCAAAACGTTCCAGCTCATTTAAATAAGCCCGTGGCGTAAATAAAAACATGCCGCTATTCCAACTATAACCACCTTCCGCTAGGTATTTTTGTGCTGTTGCTAGGGTTGGCTTTTCTTTAAATTCAGCGACTTCAAAACAGTTTGAGCCTGAAATTTTACTGCCTTGCTTTATATACCCAAACCCTGTGTGCGCGTGTGTAGGTGTAATTGAAAAGGTAACTAGCATTCCTTGCTCAGCTAACTTAACAGCATCATTTAACTGAAGTGTTAGCTCATCAAAATTTTCAATATAATGATCGGCTGGCATCACTAACATTGGTCCATCAATCCCCTGCTGTAGTGCGTAACATGCGGCTAACGCAATGGCAGGCGCCGTATTTTTACCCTGAGGCTCTAGTAAAAGCGCTTGCGGGTTAATAATTGCACTTTGCTCGGCAGCAATAAAACGGTGTTGTTCGTTACAAACCAGTATTGGCTTTTCAAACTGATTACCTGACACTCGCGCTAAAGTGCTTTGTAATAACGAATAGTGGTTATCGAGTAGCGGTAAAAATTGTTTGGGCATGGCTTGGCGCGATAAAGGCCACAGTCTAGAGCCAATACCCCCAGCTAAAATAACAGGAGTGATTAAAGTATTCATAATGCTAATTAGCCGCCAATTAATGTAATAGCGTCTATTTTAACACTAAATATTTTTAGTGCTAATTGAAGATAACTTAAGTTAGCGTAAACGGATCGGCATCTAAATAAGCTGGAAAAGCCGTTTTAAACGCATCTAGAGGCTCTTTTTCAAGTGTAATTGTCAATAATTGTTTAATATTATCGCCCGCCTTGGCTAAGGTCTCTCCTTTAAAGTTATAAACAGCCGTACCACCATTGTGAGCAACGCCATTACCATCATCGCCTACACGGTTAACCCCCACCACATAACATAAATTTTCTATCGCACGAGCTGCCAATAATGTATCCCAAACGGGTCGTCGTACCGCTGGCCAATTTGCCACATTAACCATTATGTCGTAGTCATTTTTATTGCGCTGAAACACCGGAAAACGCAGGTCATAGCAAACTTGAGGCAGTAGTTTAAAACCATTAATTTCAAAAACTTTTCGCTCATTTCCTACTATTACATGATCTCCCTCATTGCCTAAGCGAAATAAATGACGCTTATCGTAATGGTTCACTTCACCACATGGTTTTACCCAATAAAAACGGTTGGCTTCTTTATCATTTTGCGCCACCAGCACCGACCCAGCAATCACTGCATTATGTTTTTTTGCTTGTTGTTTTAACCAAGTAAGCACTAGGCCATTCTCTGGCTCCGCGCAATCATGGTTTATAGCAAAACCAGTGGCAAACGTTTCAGGTAATAAAATAAGGTCAGGCTTTTCTGTTAGCCCACCTAGTTGCTTATCAAACATCGCTAAATTAGCGCTTTTATCGAGCCAGTGAAGAGAGCTTTGTACTAATGTAAGCGTTAAAGTTGACATAAAATATGGGCTGCCTCTTTTAGGGTTTTATTATTTTTAGCAAAGTATGTACAGATTACATTATCAATAAACTTAGTAACCTTATCATTAAACACTATAGCGCTTTTTGCCCAGCTAGCAGCCCCCCAAACAACTAAAAATTAACACTTTTTTGGTTATTAGCGATTAAATTAACAATTATCGCAGCCGACAACACAAATATTAGTGTTTATATTTGTTCGTCGGATCATTACAGCATTAAGAACTCCTAGTTTTAAGAGGTAGATAATATATATCAAAGTTAGGCGTGAAATATCCCTAAAAGGGAGCTGTTTCTGATATTATTTCTAACGTTAAAGTTATAGGTAATTTTAAGGGACGGTATGAGCCAGGCACATTTTTTAACGCAAGGAAGTACAATACTGGTTGGCGAGTGGCTTTTAAACATTGATCGGCAAAGCATTAGCGATGGCGACATCGAAAGAGAGCTAGATCCTCTATTATTCAAACTACTAACTTACTTTATTGAAAATGATGGACGAATAATTTCTCGTAAAGAATTGGCTGATAATATTTGGCAACAAAGTTTTGTAGATGACAATGCAATTAATCGCGCTATTTCAGAATTGAGAAAAGCATTAAAATCTACGAAACAACCCGGCCAAAGTATCAAAACACACTACCGTAAAGGCTATAGTTTATTTCTTCCATTGAGCTCACTACCTAAAGAATCAATCATACAACCAAAAAATCTAAAAACGAATATTTGCCCTGAAGCTTTACATGCACAACAACTCACTAAGCCACTAAAGAAAGCATATAATTCTTGGCTTATTATAATTGCTTTAATTTTAATCACTACCGCCTTATGGCTCTACTCAGAACCAGCCAAAACTAAAAGTAACTCCTCATCTTCAGCTCCTTTTTTGATGTTAAAAGGTGAAACTATTTCTTGGCATAAAGGGCTTTATGCCAAGTTATTATTACCTCCTGATAAAAGTAAATTAACTTATACACTTACAAACGAAGAACAGAAAATGCGTAGTGACTTATACGTGATGGACCTCAAAAACAGAAAGGAATATCTAGTAGACTCAGGCAATGTTACCTCACTTGGTTGGTCCGGTGATGGTGAAAGGCTATTTTACTATAAATGTTCCAATAGCGATTATAGTAGCTGTATGCAATGGCAAGCTAGTAACTTAAAATCTGGTAAAATCGAAAAGGAGCTAATGCAAAGTCACTCAATTGAAGGAACAAAAGTAACGCAATACAATGAGGTAGGTGACATAGCGATATTTCGTCGCAACAAATACCGAGGGGTTACTCATCTCAATGCCTTATATGCTTATGATAAAATTACAAAAGAAGAGTTGCGTATCACTACACCTAATATTGCAGGGACTGGCGACTATTTCCTGACATCTATATCTAACCCGAATAGAATTATTTTCGAACGTCACAACTTAGGACAGTCTGAGATATATATGGCTAATCTGGATGGAAGTTCTTTGAAGCGACTAGCAACCAGCTCTCACAGGATATGGGCGGCAACTTTCTCAGAAGATAGTAATTCATTAATTTGGTATAACCGATTTGATTCAAAAATTGGATCATATTCTCTCGCTTCAATGCAATTAGAACAAGCGATTGAAGCACCGATTGATGCGGCAAACTATGTTTACCCCCTTAGTAAAAAAAGCTTACTAATTAGCACTGACTTGCACGACTATGATGTGGGTATCCTAGATTTAAAAACTACGACCATGAATTATATTGCCTCAGCAGATAGGCATGAGCAAGACGCCATAGCATTAAATAATGAAAAAACCTATTTCTCCACTCGTTATGGACAAAAACTGAAGCACTGGTTAAAAACTAATAATCAATATTTCAACATTACAGATAAATTAGGTACTGAAAAAAAGATTATAGCAGCAAATTCAACTAGTACTCGGCTCTTAAGCTACAGTAATAAACAGCTTGAGATATTAAACGCTAAAGACTACAGTGTGATTAAACAATGGAAAATACCTCATCAGGTAAACTTCGCTGCAATCAAAAATAATAAAGTAGCAGTTATATACACCAATGCCGATAGCCAGAACAATGAGCTAATGTTACTAAACACTGAAAATAACAATAAAGTTATTAGTGATATTGATACACCTCTTTCACTCGCTTGGTTTGACGACACCCGACTAATTGTAAATGCTAAACACAAGCAATTCCTAATTTTTAACAGTCTAACTAATACCTATAGTATGCTGGAAACTCCAGATAACATAACTCATATAAAACCATCATTAATCACTATGGCAAGTAACGATACAACTCTTTTTTTAGCTACCTATCAAGAAGTTTACAATGTTGCCCTAAATACTATGCAAGACCCAAAAAGCGTATTTAAAATGAAACCATATGACTATATCCTTAATATAAAAGTAAACAATGATAAGTTGGCTGTTTCATTTGTATCAACCAGCAACCTAAATAGTATTAAGCTTTACTCTGAGAATACACCAAAATATTAGAGCTTTTTTAGAGTAATAGCCTCACTTTGGTTTAAGAATTAATGCAGATGGCAAGAAATTTATTTGTAAGATTTAGCTAAGCTCTAGGTTCTAAAGTTTGTAATATAAGGTACATCATAGCTGCCTAAATAATTTGCAGAGCCACCTATCTGATAGATATTATCGTTCCTTACTTATAATTTTCGTAAATTTTGTCTAATGGCTCCGAAAGGCCACTTTCTTGCACTATGCGTACATGCTCACGTTTAAGCTCTCGTGCACTTGTTACGCCGCATGAGTGAGCAATAAGCCCCACGCCATAGTGAATATACTTATTGTAGTTAGCCACTCGCTGCGCTTTATCAGCAACGTTTAAACCGCGCTGTAAGCGTTCGTTATGAGTAGTAATACCGGTAGGGCAAGAATCTTTGTTACATTGCATTGCCTGAATACACCCTAATGCAAACATATGCCCGCGCGCCGACACAACAAAATCAGCCCCAAGCGCTAACGCCCAAGCAACTTTAGAAGGCACAATAAGCTTACCCGAAACAATGACTTTAACGCGATCTCTCAGTCCATGTTTTTCAAGCATATTAACTACTAGCGGTAAACTTTCACGAAGCGGTAATCCCACAGAGTCCATTAAGGGTTGAGGGGCGGCACCGGTTCCACCGTCGGCACTATCAATAGTAATAAAGTCAGGAGCTGACTCTATACCACGGTGATTTATTTCAGCAAATAAGGTTTCTAACCAGCCATACGCACCAATAACGGCCTTAAAGCCAGTTGGTTTACCTGTAGTATTTCGTACCGTTGCAATCATATCGAGAATATCACTGGGGTTTTTAATTTCAGGGTGCCCATTTGGACTAATAGAATCTTCCCCCTCAGGGATACCGCGTATTTTAGCTATTTCCGCATTTACCTTGCGCCCTGGAAGCATGCCTCCCTTGCCGGGTTTAGCACCTTGGCTCATTTTAAGCTCAAACATTTTAACCTGCTCGTGTGCTGCAACCTGTTTGAGCTTTTCGATACTGAGTTGCCCACTTTCATCGCGTACCCCGTATTTAGCAGTACCAATTTGAAAAACTAAATCGGCGCCCCCTTCAAGGTGATAAGGGCTCAAGCCACCTTCACCCGTGTTCATCCAACAGCCTGCGAGCTTTGCTCCTTTAGAAAGAGCACGGACAGCGGGTTTAGACAGCGCACCAAAGCTCATTCCCGATACATTAAATAACGAATTGGTTGAATAAGGTGTTTGGCAATAGGGCCCAAGCGTTACTTCACTTGGCGCAAGCGCTTCCTCATCAAGCGTAGGAAAGGCGCAGTTCATAAACATGACCGTACCTGTGACCTCTAAGCTTTGTGTAGATCCAAATGCCGCAGTACGGTCTACGTTTTTTGCAGCACGGTAAACCCAACTTCGCTCAGCACGGTTAAAAGGCATTTCTTCTCTATCAAGGGCAAAAAAGTACTGTCTGAAAAACTCGCCTTGGCGTTCAAAAAAATACCTAAAGCGCCCAATTACCGGGTAATTTCGTCTAATTGCATGCTTTGTTTGTGTAACATCGCGGATATAAAAAATAACGACAATTAAAACCAGCAAACCTAAAAAAACAATAAATAGACTCGCAAATACATCAATACTAAACATTATAAAATTATTCATTGTAGGGTTCGCTGCTGTAAAAATAAAAAAGTGCTATGCCCAACATGACACAACACTTTTATGCATTCAAGAATTAACCATTTGTAAGTTAACTCTTCTGTTTGGCTAACTCTTCATTAATATACAAACGTACTTGCGCCTCTAAAACTGATAAAGGAACAGACCCATGGCGTAATACCTGATGGTGAAACTCCCTAATATCAAAATTTTGCCCAAGTGCTTGCTCAGCTTCTTTACGTAAACGTTTAATTGTGAGCTCACCAATTTTGTACGACAGCGCTTGGCCAGGCCAAGTTATATAGCGATCCGTTTCGGTTTTCACATTGTGTAACGACAACGCCGTATTTTCGCTCATAAACTGCATAGCACGCTCTCTGCTCCAGCCATACATATGCATACCAGTATCAACCACTAAGCGAGCCGCTCGCCACATTTCGTAAGTTAAACGGCCAAATCGGCTATATGGGCTTTGGTAAAAACCGGCTTCAATGCCTAAATACTCAGAGTAAAGCCCCCAGCCTTCACCAAAGGCCGATAAATACGCATCTCGACGATAGCTTGGCAGGGTTTCTAGCTCTGCATTCAATGATATTTGTAAATGATGGCCAGGTACAGCCTCGTGTAAAGTCAGCGCTTCTAGTACATACAGTGGGCGTTTATCAAGTGCGTACGTGTTTACCCAATAATACCCTGCCTCATCATCCCTATTTGACCCAGAGTAGCGACCCGTTGTGTATTTAGGTGCAATGCTCGCAGGTACAGGCGCAACACCATATGGTTTACGGGGTAACGTATGAAACAGCTTTGGTAGTTGCGCGTCCATTTTTTTAGCTATGTATGCTGCTTCTTTTAGCAGTTGCTCTGGTGTAGTTGCATAAAATTGCGGATCGGTTCGTAAAAAGTGGATGAACTCTGCAAATGTTCCCTCAAATTCAACTTCTTTTATGATTGCTTCCATTTCGCCGCGAATGCGGGCTACTTCCTGTAACCCCAGCTCGTGTATTTCTTTAGGGGTCATCTCGGTAGTGGTGTAATATTTTGCTCTATTTTTATAAAACGACTCCCCGTTTGACGTATTTGAAATCCCTATGGTAGTGCGCGCACCGGGGCGGTATTCCTGTGTAAAAAAAGCTAAATAATTTTTATACGATTCAATTACTTTATCTTTTATTACCAATTTAGCCTGTTGTTGAAGCGATTTAAATTCACTCTCAGGCAACCCTGCACTATTTTTTAAAAAAGGTTTGTAAAACTCAGATGTTGTAACATCATCAACTATATAGGCCAATATTGACTCTTCGTACCCTTCAAGTACCGCTTTAGGTTGCGTTAAACCTGTTTCAAGACCCTTTTTCATCCAATAAATGTTTTGTTCAAAAAAGCGAGGAACCTGAGCCAAACGCGCTAAATAAGTTTGATAATCTTGCAGTGTTTTGTATTGGCTACTCTTTACAATATACGATAAGCCAGAATGAAAACCGTACTCAGAAGTTAACGGCATGTAATGAGTATTAAATACATATTCGTCAACACTGTTTTGTACCTGCGCCCGAATAATGTTGAAGTTTATTTGGTTTTCAGCATTTAATTTATTTGTGTTAATTGCATCTAACTCAGCCAAAAATTGAATTTTTTTATTGTATTGCTGCTCTAAAAACTCAGGCGATAAATTAGCCAACAAATAACCATTAACGCCCTCAGTGTTAGCATAAGGACTCATAGTTTGTCGGTAATCTACAATGCTGTTAGCTATCGCTGTAAATTGACTATCGACGTTATGGTTTGTGGTTTGACAGGCACTTAAAGTACATAAAAACGTCATGCTGATGAGCGTATTGCGTATTGGCTTGAGTAATAAATGATTCGTCATAATAAAGTTTAGTCAGATAATGAATTTCACAAAACTATCGCAGACTCAGTAAATAGCAAGTAAATGAGATAAGCATCGTTGCTGAGAGTGTCTTTTAGGTTTAAAACTTACTTAACGTTAAACTCAAAACACTGCTTATGGTACGCCTCTTATTTTAATACTAAAAACACAATTGTAAGGTGAGTGTCTAAATAAAAACCAGCCCTATAAAATACCGTTTAAAATATTTATTAAACGATAAATCATATTAAATGAGTTAAAAACAAGCCTAATTGATGAGAAAAGCAGCTATTAAGCGACTAAAGTAAAATTTAAGTTCCCTTGGCCCTATTTTTGCTTTTTAATAGCAGTTATAACAATTACTGTATTAAAAAAAATAATAAAAAAGCTCGGACGCACAATCGACTCATGGAATGAAATTATAAATTAAGCATTGATGCGTACTTAGTTGGTATTAAATAATGATGTTCCATGATTCCATGGCTATTGCTCAAGAGAAAATGACTCAAGTGTGTTTGTTCTTAGAACGTTATGCATTGCCGCCAACGCCCCTGAATTTTCAAGTTGTATACACCTATGTTAGCCAAGCAAATCTAAAATTAAATAAAACATTAGATCGCGCTATTTCTACCGATGAAAACATTGATGGTGTATTAATAGAGCAGCTTTACTTTGAGTTTTTAAACATCGGACACAATACGCAAGTGTCGATGATTCAAAACGTAGACGGTGTTATTACCTCATTATCTAACAATGCACAAAATACAGAAAAGCAAATCAGCCGCTTTGCTGATCAAGTGAGTGAATGTGTCCATTCGCTTGACGAAAATAATATAGAACAAAGCCGCCAAGCACTTAATAAACTTGATAAGCAAACTGCTGAGTTACTCGCCCAGCATAAAAAGTTTAAGCAAGAGCTAGCTAGAGCTAAAAAACTACATGAAAGAACACAAAAACAACTTTCTCAACTTCGAAAACAACACATTATAGACAGTCAAACCGGTTTATTTAAACGTCATTATTTGACCCAGCAAACTGAACTTTGGACAAACCAATCCAAGTCAATTTGTGCCATTGCCATTCAAATAGATAACTTAGCCCATTTTGTGGATAACTTTGGCGATGTTATTGGTGAAGTCATTTTAAATAAAGTGGCTAAACAAGTTCAAAAGTATGTGATGCAAAGTGGTTTACCAGGGCGTACTGCTAAAGATCAGTTCACTGTTTTACTAGCGGACATTGACCCTGAAACAGCAATTCTCATTGCTGAAAAAGTCCGTAAGGGCGTTGAAAAGCTGCGTTTTGTAAGTTCAAAAAGTGGTGCAAAACTGCCTAGTATTAATTTATCATTAGGTATTGCCCAGCATCAGCAAAAAGAAGACTTTAACCAACTGGCTAAAAAAGCGTCTCATGCGGCATTTAAAGCCCGCTCACTTGGTCAAAGCAGTTTTACCGCCGGTCAATAAAACACCTGATAAATCATATTCAAATTGCACCTTCGGTGCACAATAAAGTACACTAGTACTTATTGCCACGATAGAGATTAATCATGAACGAAACCCCTGAAAAGACCACGCACTTTGGCTACAAAACTGTTGCTGAAAATGAAAAAGCATCAATGGTTGCAGACGTATTCCACTCTGTTGCGGCTAAGTACGATGTAATGAATGATTTAATGTCTTTTGGTGTACACCGTTTATGGAAACGTCAAACTATAGCCAGTTCTGGCGTTCGTAAAGGCCATCATGTACTCGATTTAGCAGGTGGTACAGGCGATTTAACGGCAAAATTTAGTCAACTAGTCGGTGAAACTGGCCAAGTGGTTTTGGGCGATATAAATTCATCTATGCTCAAAGTAGGCCGTGAAAAGCTTCATAACTTGGGCCTTGTAGGCAATATTGACTACGTGCAAATGAATGCTGAAATGCTGCCATTTCCAAATAATAGCTTTGATGTGATCACCATTGCCTTCGGTTTACGTAATGTAACCGACAAAGATAAAGCACTGCGCTCTATGTACCGCATATTGAAGCCAGGTGGTCGTTTATTAGTATTAGAATTTTCTAAGCCAAAACATGAAGCACTTAGCAAGGCATATGACTTTTACTCGTTCAATTTACTGCCAACAATGGGCAAGCTAGTTGCTAACGACAGTGAGTCTTACCAATATTTAGCAGAGTCGATTCGTATGCACCCAGACCAAGATACGCTTAAAGCAATGATGAATGAAGCTGGATTTGAACAAACAACGTATCAAAACTTAACTGGCGGAATTGTTGCCCTTCACCGTGGTTTTAAATATTAAGGCACAGAGTCATGGCGCTTGATCAAGCAACTGAAAAAACCAGTGATGATACAAATACATCAACCTTTTTGATGCTACCCCACTTTGTACTTTCGCTTATTGAGCGCATTTTAAACCAAGCACTTAAACTCGACCCTAACGTTGCCCACAAGCTAACTACAGTAAAACAAAAGCGTTTACTTGTTGAAGTTAGAGACTGGCAACAAACCATACAACTTGTTTTTGCTGACGAAAAATTACACCTTTATACCGCAGATAACAGCGATTATAGCGATTGCATGATCAGCGCTGATATCGACACGCTTGTTGCACTTAAAAACCCGGCCATACTTACTCAGTTAATTCGCCAAGATAAACTTGATTTACAAGGTGATTTGAATATAGCTCAAGCATATAGCGGTGCATTTTCGGAAATAGACATAGATTGGCCTGAGCAACTATCAGCGTATATCGGCGATGCACCAGCTCAACAACTTTATATGCATTTAATGTCGCTAAAGCATCAAGGAAGTAAAGTAACAGCAAAACTAAGCTCTACACTTACAAGCTTATTTCAAGACGAATTAGCAGTCACTATTCACCCTTTAGAACTTGCACAATTTAAACAACAAAATAGAGAACTAAAAGGCCAAGTTGCCGCTATAGAGCAGCGTATAAACACTTTATTAAACGCTATAACACGCTAAGGACTTTTTGTGTTTTCTTCACGATTGTATTACATCACTAAAACATTACTTAGCTATGGTTTAGACGAATTAGTACCTAAAAATAAAGCGCCTTGGTTTGCAAAAATTGCCAGAGGGTGTTTATTTTGGTTACGAAATCAGCATAAAGAAAAACCTGCCGGGCTGCGCTTACGTTTAGCATTACAAGATCTGGGCCCTGTATGGATTAAATTTGGTCAAATGTTGTCAACACGTCGCGATCTACTTCCTCACGATATCGCGCAAGAGCTTGCCTTTTTACAAGACCAAGTTCAGCCTTTTGAAGGCGAACTAGCACAAAAAATTATAGAAAATGCACTTGAAATTAATGATATTAGCGAGCTATTTAGTGAATTTTCACAAACGCCATTAGCATCCGCCTCAATCGCACAAGTGCATACTGCAACGCTTATTGACGACAATAATATTGAACAAGATGTGGTTATTAAAGTAATTCGCCCAAACATCCATGAACAAATAAATGCCGACTTAGCATTAATGGAAAAGCTCGCTCAAGTACTTGCCAATGTACATAACGAATCAAAACGTTTGCGCCCCGTAGAAGTAGTAAAAGAGTATAAAAAAACACTGCTTGATGAATTAGACCTAATGCGTGAAGGCGCCAATGGCATTCAATTAAAACGTAATTTTGAAGATTCTGATGCGCTTTACATCCCCACTGTTTATAGCGATTACAGTCGAAGCAACGTGTTAGTCATGGAGCGCATTTACGGTATACCCGTGTCAGACACCGAGTCGTTAATAGCGCAAAATACAAACATGAAATTGCTTGCAGAACGTGGTGTAGAAGTGTTTTTTACGCAAGTATTCAGAGATAGTTTTTTTCATGCTGACATGCACCCAGGTAATATTTTCGTATCTCGCGAGCACCCCGAGAACCCAAAATATATTGGTATAGATTGCGGCATTGTTGGCACCCTAAGTAAAGAAGATAAACGCTATTTAGCAGAAAACTTTATCGCCTTTTTTAATCGCGATTATCGTCAAGTTGCACAACTGCATGTTGATTCTGGTTGGGTCCCTGAAGATACCAGTATAGAAGAGTTTGAGTTTGCTATTAGAACGGTGTGTGAGCCTATTTTTAATAAGCCCCTTGCTGAAATATCATTTGGTCATGTGCTGGTAAATTTATTTAACACTGCGCGTCGCTTTAATATGCAGGTGCAACCACAGTTGGTATTACTACAAAAAACTTTACTGTATGTAGAAGGGCTGGGAAGGCAACTTTACCCTCAGCTTGATCTATGGAAAACTGCTAAACCCTTTTTAGAACAGTGGGTAAAGGAACAAGTAGGTCCATTGTCTGTGTTAAAACAAATGTATGCAAACTTACCGTTTTGGGCAGAAAAAATGCCTGAACTTCCCGATTTGATTTATCAAAACCTAAAGCGTCCCGCACGCAAACAAGTGCCTATACAACCAGTATCTCATAAACCTTTAGTGCTTAGTTTGTTGGGGAGTGCTACTTTGGTGGTGTCAGCATTGTGTTATTTACAGCATGATTTCATTGCTGCAGGTCTTACAATAACCTGTTCTGTCGCATGTTTTATTGCTGCTTGGCGACACACATAAACAAAGTGCTATTTGCAGTTTAGAGCGTATAATTAGTATTTAAAATATACATTTAATCATTTTATTAATTGGAGAAAACCATGGGATTGGGCGGCATTAGTATTTGGCAATTATTGATTGTTTTAGCAATCATTGTACTTCTTTTTGGTACTAAAAAATTACGCGGCATGGGTGGTGACTTAGGCGGAGCTGTAAAAGGGTTTAAAAAAGCAATGTCGGATGAAAAACCAACTGAAACAGAGACACCTGAACAAATTCAAAAATCGCAAAATACCGCAGCCACAGACACAGAAAAAACCAAAGACAGTGATAAGGTTTAATTAACATGGGCATGTGGGAGCTAATTGTTGTTTTTATTGTAGGCTTAGTTGTACTGGGGCCTGAGCGTTTACCCGTAGCAATAAGAACAGTTAGTCGCTGGATCAAAACGGTAAAATCTCTGGCTAACTCTGTTAAAGCTGAGATCAGTGAAGAGCTGCGCGTACATGAACTCCACGAAAATCTAAAAAAAGCTGAACAGCAAAACCTGCAAGATTTAAGCCCTGAGTTGCAAAGCTCTTTAAGTGAGCTAAAGCAAGCTGCTGAATCGGTAACCCACAGCTATAAAAAACAGCCAAAAGAATCAGAACCAAAACAAATTATTGATGAAAAAAAGTGAATTTAATTTACCTTTATGTGGTCCACTTATTAAATGGTATGAAGAATAATGGCTGAAGAAGTAAAATCGGGATTTGTAGCTCATTTAATAGAGCTACGCGACAGACTTATAAAGTCACTGTTGAGTATATTAGTTATTTTTATTGCAATAGTGTATTTTGCAAATGATATCTATACGTTTGTTGCGCAGCCGTTAGTGTCTCATTTACCAAGCACTGCAACCATGATTGCAACCGATGTAACTGCTCCCTTTTTCGCCCCATTTAAACTGACATTATTTGTCGCTTTATTTGCCTCTATACCCTGGATATTGCATCAAATTTGGGGGTTTATAGCTCCGGGGTTATACCAACACGAAAAGAAAATGCTGATGCCAATTCTTGCTTCAAGCATTTTACTATTTTATGGCGGTATAGCATTTTGCTATTTTGTAGTGCTACCCATTATTTTAGGTTTTTTTACCAATACAGGTCCTGAAATGATGACTCTCGCGCCAGATATAAGTAGTTACTTAGGATTTGTATTAAAACTATTTTTTGCGTTTGGTGTGGCATTTGAAATTCCGGTTGCCATCATGCTGTTATGCTGGAGTGGGGCAACCACAACTGCGAGTTTAAAAGAAAAACGCCCTTACATTGTGGTGGGTGTTTTTGTAGTAGCGATGTTTTTAACACCGCCCGACGTTCTATCACAAACACTTTTAGCATTCCCTATGCTGCTTTTGTTTGAATTAGGTTTAATTTTAGCGAAATTTTACACCGCTAAACCACGAGAAGAAGTTGAGGAATAAAATGAAAAAACAAATACTCTCACTACTGGTTATATTAAGCGCACCTGCATTTTCTGCGCAGTCAGACATTAATACACAAGCACTAAAAGCATGTAGCTTTATCGAAAATGATTTTAACCGTCTATTATGTTACGACAATACAATGGCAGGAAAATCACTTACAAAACCAACAGTGACTCAAAAGCTTACTGCCCCAAGCACTTCAACAAGTACTCCTGCTGTAGCAGTGGTTGATGCGCCAAAAGATGACTTTGGCCTAGAACATAAACAAGATAAAAAAAATAAAGAAAGTGAAATTAAAGCAACGATAACATCAGTTGAAAAAGCCCTTTATGGTGAACTCATTATTACATTAAATAATAACCAAAAATGGCGTCAAATTGGCTCTGATAGCATACGCTTAAAAGCGTCTGATGCTGTAACCATTACCCGCGGGGTATTTAATTCATTTTTACTTAGTAAAGATGGTCAAAACCGTTCTATTCGCGTTAAACGAACCAAGTAATGTCTTACACACTGGTTGATGCTGGAGTTAACTTAACAAACCACCAGTTTGATGATGAGCATTTGGATGTCATTACCCGCGCCAAAAGCGCGGGTGTTGAAAAAATGCTGCTTATTGGTTGTGACCTTTCATCGAGTGAACAATCTTTAGCGTTAGCTAAAACCTATCAACTTTTTTCGACCGCTGGTATTCATCCACATGATGCCAAAACAGCAACTGATTCGCTAGAGAGTCAATTAACATTGCTTGCCAATCAACCTCAGGTTATTGCGATTGGTGAGTGTGGGCTAGATTATAACCGTGATTTTTCCCCTCGAGATATTCAACGCAGCGTATTTAGGCGCCAACTTGCGCTAGCCGAACAGTTAAATTTACCGGTTTATTTGCATGAACGTGATGCGAGTGATGACATGATCAATATTCTTAGCGAGTTTAATGTACGTGGCATACTCCACTGCTTTACAGGAGATGAAAACGCATTAAAGCGCTATTTAGCATTAGGCTTATACATTGGTATCACTGGGTGGGTTTGTGATGAAAGGCGCGGACAAGCACTGCAATCTTTAATCCCAAGTATTCCCTTAAATCGCCTACTTATTGAAACTGACGCGCCTTTTTTAATTCCACGAACAGTTAAAACTAAACCGAAGTCTCGCAAAAACGAGCCTTCATTGCTGCCCTATATTTGCCAAACAATTGCTGAACTTTACCAACTTGAGCCTCATGTTATTGCTAAGCAAACAACAGATAACTTTTATACTGTTTTTGGTTTAGAAACTCGTTAATGAACAGTTTAAAGGCCACTATTTTCCTACTTATAGTGCTTTTCACTTTTAAAAGCCTTGCGTCTACCGTAGTAATACATTCAGGTTTTTCGTCCCATATCGTTACAAATCTTACTTATTCTTTTGAGCCTTCATCGATAGAAACGGCTTTACAACTTGAACCTAATAAATGGCGTTCGGTTAATCAAAAACTTTTAAACTTTGGCCTAGAAAGTCGCCCTGTTTGGATCTCGTTTGAAATAAATAACACGTTAAATAGTCGCTTTAGCCCATTAATTTTAATAGACAATCCATTTTTAAATGAAGTTCAGCTTTTTCACTTAAATAATGCACAGATATTGTCAGAAATTAGGCTGGGTGATTCATTCTCACTTAATGAACGCCCCATAAAAAGTGAGTTTTTGTTAGCTAAACTGACGCTTCCAGCAAGCTCCACAACTCGGGTTATTCTTAAGGTTAACAATCCATCAGGTTTACGTATTCCGATTAGTTTATGGCAACAAGATATTTATTTAACTAAAAAAGAAGGCTTCAACTTAGTTTATGGATTAATGGTCGGCTTTTTGGCAGCACTAGCATTAAGCTGTATACTTTTGTATGGATTTACTCGAAAGCGCTATTTTGCACTAGCGGGAGCGATCACTTTCACGCTAGGCCTTTTTTTAGCGTATTTAGGCGGGTTTGGCTTTCGTTATTTACACCCGAGTATTCCTGCAATTCAACAAGTAATAATGCCAATATTACTTATTTTAATCGCGCTTTTGTTTTTCCCTTTACAGCTACAAATGTGCAAGCTACACACTTGCAAAATAGCACGCGTGCAAAAGTTAATAACAAAATTGCTCGCGGTATCTCTATTATTTATTTGGCTACTTCCTGACTGGTTAATCACTACATATTGCCTAATAATAACCCCTATTGTTTTGAGTTTGTATCTTTTAACAACCTACTTATCTACTCGCGGCCACCCTTCAAAATCTAAAAATGCCTTATTACTAGCTTTGGGCTTTTTTAATGCAGTAGCGGTTTATTTTGTTATAACCGTAATGGGGTGGTACACCTTCGAAACAATGGGTTTGATCATTATATCTGTATTCTTTTTTGGTTGTACCTTTTGCTTATGTTACGCGGTTATGAAGCAATTCATAACTGAACGAGATGAGCAGATAATCGAACAACAAACCTTGATAGCAGAGAATACGGCGCAAGATACACTCTTAAAAGAGCGGCTCGCATTGCAAGAAGAAGCTCAGTACGAGCTTGAATCACAAGTAGACGAGCGTACGTTTGAACTACAAGTAACACTTAGAGAGCTTGAAGAAAAAAACAGAGAGCTTGAACAACTTAATACAGAAGATGCGTTAACAGGCGCTAAAAACCGCCGCTTTTTTGATAAGAAGCTGGTAATGGAACTTCGTCGTTCACGAAGAGAACAAACACCGCTAAGTATTATTATGATTGATATCGATCACTTTAAAACAATTAACGATACCTACGGACACTTAAGCGGTGATAACGTTATAAAAGCAACTGCTGATATTATCAAACGCTTTTTGAAACGACCGCTGGATGAGGTCGCTCGCTATGGCGGTGAGGAGTTTGTAATTTTACTCCCTAACACTGCAAACCAAGGCGCTTTTGATATAGCAGAACAAATACGACTACATATATACCAAAACCCAGTCATTGTTGCTGGTGCTGAGGTTAAATTTACGATTAGTGCCGGTGTCTATACATTTATCGCTGATGATATGAATACCCCTGAGTTATTCACGGAATGCGCAGATAAAGCACTTTATAGCGCTAAACAACAAGGTCGTAACCAAGTTGTTAATTTTGAAACTATACATTAGGAGCATAGTAATATGGCCCAATCTGGACTAGACCTTTTCCCGTATACTCGTATGCGCAGAATGCGCCGTGATGACTTTTCTCGTCGTCTAATGGCCGAAAACCAACTTAGCGTAAATGACCTTATTTACCCTGTTTTTGTACTAGAAGGTAAAAATCGCCGAGAAGTCATCGAATCTATGCCTGGAATTGAACGTTTATCGATTGATTTTTTGCTTGAAGAAGCAAAAGAGCTTGTAGATTTAGGTGTACCTGCCGTGGCTATTTTTCCGGTAACTCCTGGTGACAAAAAATCCCTGATGGCTGAAGAAGCCTTTAATGAAGATGGCTTAGCACAACGTACTGTGCGCGCTTTAAAAGAAGCTTTTCCTGAGCTTGGGGTTATTACCGATGTAGCCCTTGACCCATTTACTACTCATGGTCAAGACGGCATTATTGATGATAAAGGTTATGTAATTAATGACATAACCACTGAAATTCTTGTTAAGCAGGCGCTTTCGCACGCCGAGGCAGGCGCAGATGTAGTTGCCCCATCTGATATGATGGATGGTCGTATTGGCGCTATTCGCGAAGCACTTGAAGCAGATGGCCATATTCATACACGTATTATGGCTTACTCAGCTAAGTATGCCTCTAGCTACTACGGGCCTTTTAGAGACGCTGTTGGCTCTGCAGGTAACTTAAAAGGGGGCAACAAAAAAAACTATCAAATGGATCCCGCCAACTCAGATGAAGCAATTAGAGAAGTCGCACTTGATTTACAAGAAGGTGCCGACATGGTGATGGTTAAACCCGGTATGCCCTACCTTGATATTGTGCGCCGCGTAAAAGACGAATTTGGTGTACCTACTTTCGCATATCAGGTCAGCGGGGAGTACGCAATGCACAAAGCCGCCATTGATAACGGTTGGTTAAGTGAGGAGGCCACAATTATAGAGTCTTTACTTGCTTTCAAGCGTGCAGGAGCTGACGGAATATTAACCTACTTTGCTAAACAAGCCGCACAATACCTCACTAAAAAGTAAGTTATTGATAAAAAGGCGGTAAAACCGCCTTTTTGTTTACATTCATTTACATTAAGTTACATGGTTGTATTACTTTTTGTCATTTAGATTCTCTAAACTGGAGTCCCATTTTGGGATTTAAATACACGGGAATAATAAAAAAATGTTAAAAACAAAAATAACGCCACTGGCGCTTGTACTAGCAGGTCTTAGTGCACCAGCGTCCGCTAACTTAATCATATCTGAGTATGTTGAAGGTAGTGGCTATAATAAAGCGATAGAGCTATATAACACATCATCATCGGAAATCTCTCTAGGTGATTACACATTGCAGCGCTACTCTAATGGCTCTAGCACTGTTTCTACTGAATTAACGTTAAGCGGTACTCTTGCTGCTAATAGCACTTATGTTATTGTTAATGCTGACTCAAGAGCTGATGCAGGCCTTATTGCAAAAGCAGATTTATCTGACTCCGTAGTAAACTTTAATGGTGATGATGCTTTAGTTTTGGTGAAAGGAACAACAGTTGTTGATAGCTTCGGCCAACGTGGTGTAGATCCTGGCTCATCTTGGTCAGAAGGCGGGGTAGAAACAGCAAACAAAACATTAAGACGCAAAGATGGAATAGTGACAGGTCGTGTTAATCCTGATGCAAGCTTTAACCCTAGCGAAGAATGGGCGCAGTTCGATCAAAATGAATTTACTGGTCTAGGTTCTCACGCGGGTAATGGTGGCGGAACAGAGCCTGAACCAGATCCAATTGAGCCAATCGTATGTGCTGCTGATAAAACGCTAATTAGCGCTATTCAAGGCGAAGGTAACGAAAGCCCGCTTGTAGATACATTAGTAGAATTAGAAGGTGTTGTTACTGCCGACTTCCAAGGCGATGATGAACTTAAAGGCTTCTTTTTAACTTCACTTGCCGCTGATGAGGATACAAACCCACTAACTTCTGAGGGTGTATTTGTTTACTTTGCAGATACCGATGTAAACGTTGGCGATCACGTTCGTGTTCAGGGTACAGTTGATGAATACTTCGATTCAACGCAAATTTCTGATGTTGTTCAAGTTGCTGTATGTGCAACAGGCCAATCAGTAAGCGCCACTAAAATTTCTTTACCTTTGGCAAGCCAAGATGATTTAGAAGCCTTTGAAGGCATGCTGGTAACTTTAGACCAAGAGTTAGTTGTAACAAATAACTTTGGTTTAGGCCGTTACGGTGAAGTTGAGCTGGCAACAGAACGTTTATACCAAGGCACACAAGTTGCTATGCCTGGCGATGCAGCTAATGCAGTTGAAGTAGAAAACTTAACTAAAAAAATCTTAGTTGATGACGGTTCAACAACTCAAAACTCAGATCCCACTGCTTACCCGACCCCAGGTTTATCAGCAGAAAACACATTACGTACAGGCGATAGTGTAAACAGCGTAACAGGTGCATTAGCGTACAGCTTTAGCACATATCGTATTCACCCAACGGTTGCACCGCAGTTTATCGCAACTAACCCACGTGAGGACGCACCTGAATTACACCCTGAAGCAGACCTACGTGTTGCAAGCTTTAACGTTCTAAATTACTTCAATGGTGACGGCCAAGGCGCTGGTTTCCCAACTAGCCGTGGTGCAGACTCTCTTGAAGAGTTGGTTCGCCAAGAAGCTAAGCTAGTAAGTGCAATTAGCGCAATGCAAGCTGACGTTGTTGGTTTAATGGAAATTGAAAACGATGGCTTTGGTGAGTTTAGTGCTATTGCAAGTTTAGTAAACGCATTGAATGATGCTGACAGTGCAAACGAATATGCTTTTGTAGACTTTAATGTTAACCAAGTAGGTACTGACGCAATTACAACAGCACTTATTTACCGCGCAAATAAAGTTGAAGAAGTAGGGTCTGCTGCAATCACTACCGCAGCACCATTTGATTTCAGCAACCGTACACCTATCGCACAAAGCTTTAAATCGTTAGAGTCGCAAGAAGTATTTACTGTTGCAGTCGCCCATTTAAAATCAAAAGGCGGTTGTGGTAGTGCAAGTGGTGCTAATGAAGATCAAAACGATGGGCAAGCATGTTGGAATGAAATCCGTACAGAAGGTGCAAGCGCATTTGCTGATTGGTTAGATAGCAAACCAACAGGTGTAGACGACGAAGATATTATCTTAGTGGGTGATATGAACGCCTACGCGATGGAAGATCCAATTCGCAAATTTGACGAAAAAGGTTACAAAAATGTTGTGGCTGAGCTTGATGGTAACACACTAGCCTACTCTTACAGCTTCTCTGGCCGTGCTGGTAGTCTTGACCACGCTGTAGCTACAGAGTCTTTACTTAGCAAGGTAGTGGCAGCTAAAGATTGGCACATCAATGCCGACGAGCCTATCGTACTTGATTACAATGTAGAGTTTAAGAGCGAAGGTCACCAGTCAACGCTTTACTCAGAAAGTGCATACCGCGCGTCTGATCATGATCCTGTGATTGTTGATATCAAATCTGAAATTGTACTTACACCAGAAGAGCAAACCCCTGTTGTTGCTCCAGATCAAGTTTTCTCTATTGATGAAAACAGTGCTGTAGGTACCGTAATTGGTATGCTTGATTACGCAGATCCGAATCCTGAAGATTCACCTGTTGTTAAATTCATCATATCAGAGAACGATAGTGTCTCAATTAACAATCAAGGCCAGCTAATTGTTGCTGGTGAAATTGATTATGAATTTGAAAACCGAATCACGTTTACTGTACAAGTAGAAGATAGTGTTGGTAACGTATCAAAAGCTGAAAAAGTTGCTGTAAAAGTAAACAACTTACGTTCAGATGATGATAACGATGCAGGCTCTTTACTTTGGCTGTCTCTTCTTTTAGCGCCACTTTCTATTGTGCGTCGCTTTAAAAAGAAATAAGTAACATAAAGTAATTAACAAAAAGCCGCTCTTGCGGCTTTTTTTATTCCTCTGTAAAAATAATTCAGACAAGCTTCAGCTACCCTCCCTTAATATCTTTTGTGTTAGGTAAACATATTTAATTTTTTATTGAATACAACTTTGCGACCCCCTCAAAGTCAGTACTTAACATCAAATTTAAATATTAATTTAGGCTTACCCATTAAGTAAAAAAATCACTTTTAAATGTGACCTAGCCGTTTTCATAAAGGAAGAAAAAATGAAGCAACTTATCAAATTTACAACACGATGGCAGTCTCATACTAAGTCGATTTTGGGTTTATTTATTGCACTTTCAACATGTGCAGTTAGTAACCAAGTATTAGCAAGCACCACCAAAGCCTCTATTTCACAAAGTAGTTTATTTGATGTGATCAGTGCACGTGCAAAAAAATTAGCCAGTGAAGACTACAAGGCCCCTAACAATATTGAACTTGATTCACTAAATAACATTAATTATCAAGATTACCGCTCCATTCGTTTTAAGCAAGATCAAGCTGTTTGGAAAGATGATGGTTTGTATGAATTACAGTTATTTCATCCTGGTTTTTTGTACAAAACACCGGTGACAATCAATACTGTTGATAGCGACTCAAAACACAGCAGGCTTCCTTTTAATACTGACTTTTATAATTACGATGGGACAAGCGCACCACTAAAGGATGAGTTAACTAAAAGCACGACCAACACACAACTTGGCCACGCAGGGTTTAGACTTCACTACCCTTTAAATACTGATAAATATAAAGATGAAATTATGGTGTTTCAAGGGGCGTCTTATTTTCGTGTAGTCGGCCCAAACCAAGTTTATGGCCTTTCAGCTCGCGGATTAGCAATTGATACAGCGCTCGCGTCTGGGGAAGAGTTCCCTATGTTTAAAGAGTTTTGGCTTGTAAAACCGACAGCAGAACAAACTAACGTTGTACTGTTTGCATTACTTGATAGCCCATCAGTATCTGGGGCTTACAAATTTAATATTAACCCCACTACCAGCACAACGGTTAAAATAGACATGCAAATATTTGCACGCAAAGACGTAAAAAAATTAGGCATAGCACCGCTAACCAGCATGTTCTACCACGGTGAAAACAGTACTAAGTTTTTTGATGATTACCGCCCTGAGGTACATGATTCTGATGGTTTGTTAACTCAATCACAGGATGATAAATGGGTATGGCGCCCACTAAATAACCCATCGCAACTAAGTGTTACGTCATTTGCATATGAAAACCCTAAAGGCTTTGGTCTTGCACAACGCGACCGTGACTTTAATAACTACTTTGACATAGAGGCGCATTACCATGATCGCCCAAGTTTGTGGATCGAACCTCTGGGTGAATGGGGCAATGGCCGTGTTGAGCTAGTCGAAATTCCAACTAATACTGAAACGAACGACAATATTGTTAGCTACTGGGTACCAGAAAAACCCTTTAAAGCAGGTGATTCATTACAGCTGAGCTACACAATGAGTACGTTTAATAGCAGTTTAAACAAACATGAAAAAGCACATGTAGTTCGTACTCGTATCGGCAGTGCAGCCTTGCCGGGTGAAGAAAACCCGCCACCACAAAGTCATCGTCAATTCACTGTTGATTTTTCAGGCCCTGCTCTAGATGCTCTCTCTGAGCAACTTAAGTTAGATGCCGATATTCAACTTACCACAGGTGAAGTAAGCGATGTATCCGTTCAAAAGTTGCCTAATGGATACGGCTGGCGTGTTGCTTTTAAAATTGCACCACAAGACGACAGTCCGGTTGATATGCGCTTATCGTTAAAACTACGTAATAAAGAAATTAGTGAGGTATGGAGCTATGTTTGGTATCCAAATGACATCAAGTAAGCAAAACAAAGAAACACCTATGCCATTTAAAACTGCTCGTATATGGTTGTTTGCAATTGCCGCTATTTTCATATCTGGCTATGGCATATCAATCATGTTCGACATACTTAACTCTAACGGCATGACCCCACTTGAGTATGCACTACTTGTTTTATTCTCAATTACATTTGCATGGATAGTGACGGCCTTTTGTAGCGGTACAATAGGGTTTGTATTACAGCTATTTCGTATCGATCCACTTACCTTAAAGCGCATAAAACCAATCGCGATTCATGCCCAAGCTATTGCTAAGCAAAAAACAGCGGTTGTAATGCCTATTTACAATGAAGACACACATCGTGTAATTGCTGGTTTTGAAGTAAGCCTAGCGTCACTTAAAGAAACGGGACAGCTTGAACACTTTGATTTTTATTTGCTAAGCGATACACAAGACCCACAAATAGCCAACAATGAACTCAGTGCATGGCATGCACTGTGTGAACGCTTAGATGATACTGCTAAACATATTTTTTACCGTCGCCGTGAAGACAATAAACATCGAAAAGTAGGCAACTTAACAGATTTTTGTGAGCGTTGGGGCAGTAAATACGATCATATGATTGTACTTGATGCAGACAGTATAATGACTGGCAAGTGTATGCTTGAGCTCACAACTAGCATGCTCAATAATCCGCAAGCGGGCCTTATTCAAACTATCCCTATTCCTGTTCGTCAAAATACCTTTTTTGGCCGTTTTTTACAGTTTGCATCAGTGCTTTACAGCCCAATGCTTGCTACGGGCTCTGCTTTTTGGCAAACCGATCAAGCTAATTACTGGGGACATAACGCAATAATTAGAATCGATGCCTTTATAAAATGTTGTGGCTTACCTACGTTAAAAGGAAATGCACCTTTTGGTGGTGAAATTCTCAGCCACGACTTTGTTGAAGCTTCTTTACTCCACTCAGCTGGTTGGGATGTCCTGTTGTTATCTGAAATTGAAGGTAGCTATGAAGAGGTTCCAAGTAATATTTTAGACTACGCAATTCGTGATAGACGCTGGGTACAAGGCAATATTCAACACCTTGGTTTATTATCATCAAATAAATTAAAGCTTATGAGTAAATTTCATTTTTTACTGGGTGCCACAGCATATATATCGTCGCTTATTTGGCTGTCAATGCTCGCATTAAGTACTATTGATGCCGTTACCCGCGCACTTAATAGTGATGTTTACTTTAACCGTGCTTATCAGTTATTTCCTACTTGGCAGATTGCAAAAACAGATTTAATTGATTCATTACTTTACCTAACCATTGTTATTTTACTACTGCCTAAGTTAATGGGTTTAATTGTCACTTTAATACATAGAAACAAGCGTTTTGGTGGGTCAATTAAACTCATAGCTGGTTCAGTCATTGAAACTATATTTGCCGTTGTAGTAGCCCCATTGATGATGGTATTCCATGCTTACTTTGTTATATGCGTGTTTTTAGGTAAAAAGGTAACATGGGATGCTCAACCACGAGAAGGCCGCATGGTGTCATGGAAAGAAGCGTTTGGTTATACACTGTTTTCGACTGTCGTTGCGGTTGCTTGGGGATGTATTGCTTATTATTTTACCCCTGTATTTTTCTGGTGGTTGTCCCCTATTTTATTAGGGTTGCTACTTGCAGCACCTATTGTTCGTTACTCAAGCAGTATTGAGTTTGGCATCGCACTCAGAAAACTAGGTATATTTATATGTCCGAGTGAAGTCGATAACGATAAAACGCTAGCTGCACTTAAGGGGCACCTGAAAAGCATATTAGTACCAAGTAAAGGACAATACCCTGAAACTTTACCAGCACTACCAGCAGAGCAATTAACAACAATGCCAGTACAGCGCTTTCATCGTGTTCGTAAGCTAAAAATAAAAACCCTCAAAGCAAAGTTAATCAGAAAGTTTAATTAACCGTGCTATCACAATAGAAAGGAGCGCTGAGCGCTCCTTTTTTTATGCTTAAAATATTTGCTAACTATAGATTACACAGAAGCTAGAAAAAACTTTAACCAATAAAAAACCCGCAACATGTGCGGGTTTTTTTTAGAGTTTAAAAGACTAATTACTTAGCCGCTTTTTTCTCTTTTTCTGCAGCGATTACCGTTTCAGATACGTTAGCTGGACATGGTGCGTAGTGTGAGAACTCCATAGAGAACTGACCACGGCCTGATGTCATAGTACGTAGTGAACCGATGTAACCAAACATTTCTGATAATGGTACGTCAGCTTTAATACGAACGCCTGTTAAACCAGCTTCTTGGTCACTTAGCATACCACGACGACGGTTAAGGTCACCGATTACGTCACCAACGTGATCCTCTGGCGTGAACACGTCAACTTTCATGATTGGCTCAAGAAGCTGTGCGCCCGCTTTAGGGATTGATTGACGGAAAGCGCCTTTAGCAGCGATTTCGAATGCAATTGCAGATGAATCCACGGCGTGGAAGCCACCGTCGAAAAGTTCTACTTCAACGTCAAGTACTGGGAAGCCAGCTAGCACACCCTCTTGCATCATTGATTTAAAGCCTTTCTCAACTGCAGGCCAGAATTCTTTAGGTACGTTACCACCAACAACTGATGATTTAAACGTGAAGCCTGAAGCAACTTCGCCTGGCTTGATGCGGTAGTCGATTTTACCGAACTGACCAGAACCACCAGATTGTTTCTTGTGCGTGTAACTATCTTCGATCTCACGAGTAATCGTTTCACGGTAAGCAACCTGTGGTTGACCAACAACAAGGTCTACACCGTAAGTACGCTTAAGAATATCAACTTTGATATCTAAGTGAAGCTCACCCATACCTTTAAGGATAGTCTCGCCTGAATCTTCATCAGTCTCAACTTGGAAAGATGGATCTTCTGCAACCATTTTACCGATAGCAACACCCATTTTCTCATTACCGCCTTTATCTTTAGGCTGTACAGCAATCGAGATTACTGGCGTTGGGAATACCATTGGCTCAAGTGTTACTGGGTGCTTAGGATCACAAAGAGTGTGACCAGTTTGCACATTTTTCATACCTACGATAGCGATGATGTCGCCCGCTTGTGCTGAAGTAAGCTCTTTACGTTCATCAGCTTGCATCTCAACCATACGGCCAACACGTTCTGTTTTACCAGTAAACGAGTTAAGGATAGTGTCACCCTTGTTAAGCTTACCAGAGTAAATACGTACGAATGTTAATGCACCAAAGCGGTCATCCATGATTTTGAATGCAAGCGCTTTGAAAGGTTCGTCTGCAGAAACAATTGCAAACTCGCCGTTTTCATTACCTTCTTCGTCCATAAGAGGTTGAGGATCAACTTCTGTAGGAGCCGGTAAGTAATCAACAACAGCGTCAAGTACAAGTTGAACACCTTTGTTTTTAAATGCAGAACCACAGAACGTTGGGAAGAACGCAAGGTCACGAGTACCTTTACGGATACAACGTTTGATATCTTCAACAGAAGGTACTTCACCTTCCATGTACGCTTCCATTAGGTCATCGTCTTGCTCAACAGCAGTTTCGATAAGCATTTCATGGTATTCTTCAACTTTGTCAACCATGTCAGCTGGAACGTCTTCGATTGAGTAGTTTTCTGGAAGACCAGTGTCATCCCAAACGTATGCTTTTTTCTCTAATACGTCTACAACACCAACAAAATCATCTTCAATACCGATTGGTAAAGTCATGATTAATGGTACTGCACCAAGTACTTTACGTACTTGCTCAGTTACACGGTAAAAATCAGCACCCATACGGTCTAATTTATTTACGAAAATAATACGTGCAACTTCTGATTCGTTCGCGTAGCGCCAGTTAGTTTCTGATTGTGGCTCAACACCACCAGAACCACAGAAAACACCAACACCGCCATCTAATACTTTAAGTGAACGGTAAACTTCAACTGTGAAGTCAACGTGTCCAGGAGTATCGATAACGTTGAAACGGTGATCTTTCCAGAAACAGCTTACTGCCGCAGACTGGATAGTAATACCGCGCTCAGCTTCTTGATCCATGAAATCGGTAGTAGATTCACCATCATGAACCTCACCTGTTTTGTGGATAGTACCTGTAAGCTTCAGGATACGCTCAGTAGTAGTGGTTTTACCCGCATCAACGTGCGCGAAAATACCAATGTTTCTGTACTTCGATAAATCTGCCATTATTTTACTCTTAATAAAGTCGATAAATTATTCGGCGGGAGTATAGCATTACTTAAAGCGAACATCACCATAGAAGTCGCTTAAAATGCAATCAATTCACTATATTTTTTTTACAAAGAGAATATATTAACGGCACAACACGCTGTTTATTATATAAACCAATAAAAACGTTAGGCTTTATTTCATAAACATAGCGTTTTAGATAATGCTTTTTAATTTTGTATCGATGACCTAAAGGGCATTATTTATATCAAGTATATTGTTATGTTTAGTTATTTTTATTGCAGCCGCGCCCTTTAAGAAATAAATAAACAGTCGTAAATTCTTTCATGTACACATTTAAGAAAGGTTTATTTAATTAAAATCAAAGCAGAGCGAGCATTTAAAAATAACACAATACTAAAGCTCTTCACATTGCATTCCATATGGTAATATTGACAAGAAACAGGCCACTATATAAACCCAAACGTGGTATAGCTTTAATAAAAAATAATAAGAATTAACAATGAAACGGATATTTCTATACTTTACCTATTGGCTGCTAATATGTAGTTCTTTTCTGATTAACGTACCTGCTTATGCTACGCAATATAAAATAGATGTACCTGGTGATTGGGTCACCCTACATGACGTAAAACAACCCCAAATAAGTGATATGACAAAAGTGCGCGATGGCACACTCTACCTATTACTCGACAACCAAACCTATGTCCCCGAACGTCAAAAGCAACAACGTTACACACGCTTAGTTATGCAAGCACTTAACCAAAGTGGCGTTGACTACATAAGTCAACTAAACCTAGGTTTTGACCCAAGCTATGAAAAATTAACCCTGCATACACTTTCTATCCTCAGAGAGGGCAAACGCATTAATAAACTTTCAACTGCAAGGTTATCGGTTATCCAAAGCGAATCTGAACTAGCTGATAAAATTTATAACGGTAGGCTGTCTTTAAATATTATTGTTGACGATATGCGAAGCGGAGATATGCTCGACTATAGCTACAGTGTTACCGGCAGCAACCCTATCTACGCCAATAAATTTAGTACTCGGCGCACTCTTAGATGGTCTGTGCCTGTCGTGCAACAAAAAATGCGTGTTTTATGGGGTAAGCAAACACCTCTTAATATAAGAACAATGAATGGCAATGTAGAAATAAAACAAATAAATAATCAATACGGTACTGACTACTCTATTTCTGAATTTGAAGCACCGTTACTCACACAAGACTCTGAAACACCCACATGGTACAACCCTTATATGCAAGTTTACCTCTCTGAATATAGCCGTTGGGACGAGGTTGTTAATTGGGCATTACCACTATATAAATCGGCAATCGAAACACCTAATAGCATTAACGCCGTAGCACAATCTATACAGGCACAGCATACTAATACAGCCGATAGGATTACCGCAGCATTACGCTTTAGCCAAGACGAAATACGCTATTTAGGCTTAGAAATGGGAACGAATTCTCATCAGCCAACACCTGCTTCAGAAACGCTATCTTTACGATATGGCGACTGTAAAGACAAAACAGCCCTACTTATTTCGTTATTAAAAGCGATGAAAATAGAGGCGCATCCTGCCCTTGTAGACACAGAAGAAACAAAGCGCTTAATAGACCTACCGGCCACCGCAAGTGTTTTTAACCACGTTATTGTTACACTTACTCACGAAGGTAATCGCTACTGGTTAGATCCAACCATTAGTTATCAACGAGGTACACTTCCCTATTTAGCACAACCTGATTACGGTTATGCCCTTATTATAAAAAATGGCGAAAGTACCTTAACCTCCATGGCACAAACGCCTGTGCATAAAAAAGTAATAGTAAATGATCAATTTTATATCCCTAATACTGTAAAAGAGCCTGTCCATTTTACCACCGAATATTCTTATGCCGAGTTTCAAGCTATTAATCGCAGAAGTAATTTAGCGCGCAACGGGCTAGACAGCGTTGCAAAGTCATACTTTGAGTACTACCAAGATTTTTTTAATGAACTCAAAACTGACAAACCCATGGACGTAAGTGAAGACCAACAAACAGGCCAGTTTATTACTAGGGAGTCGTACCTTATTGGCCAGTTTTGGGAAGAAACTAGTGACGGATATGAAGCTGACTTTTACGCTTCTGAAATACAAAACAGTGTTTACGAGCCCAAACAAACTGATCGCACAGACCCATTTTACTTTGAATACCCCAACATAATTGATACCCGCATAAAGCTTCATTTTACAGAAAAAAACTGGGCGTTTGATAATAGCCAAGACGAAATTGATAACGATTACTTTTACTTAAAAACATCCGTTAATTTTACTGATAATGTTTTAACGCTAAGCTACCACTTTTATTCAAAACAAGACCATATACCTGCTGATAAAATAAACGATTACCTAGCGCAACGAAACAAGCTTATTTCAG
Source organism: Pseudoalteromonas sp. 10-33 (assembly GCF_001469195.1). NCBI lineage: Bacteria > Pseudomonadati > Pseudomonadota > Gammaproteobacteria > Alteromonadales > Pseudoalteromonadaceae > Pseudoalteromonas > Pseudoalteromonas sp. 10-33. Next base: position 255,547 of record NZ_LOFI01000025.1, read on the forward strand.
CCACACACTACTCAATTTTAAAGTACGCCGATAAATCTGAAGTACCTCAAACAACGGCCGGCATACTCGATAACCTAGGAGGTAACTGGCTTAAATATGCACTCGCCGGTTACCTTTTATTGCTTATTTTCTTCTTTGCAGATTGGCGACTCGAATCCGCCAAGCGCCCTACTTTTGAAAGTAGCCCATTTTACGCGGTATCAGTCAGTAAATTTATTATTTACAGCATTTTAAGCTTAGGTATTTATATTAATTATTGGAGCTACCGTAACTTCAAAGCTATAAAGCAACAAAACAATGCCAACATAATGCCTATTGCCCGCGGTATTTTCGCCATTTTATGGTATTACCCGCTTTATCAAGCACTGAAACAACACAGTGAATTGCAGTCAAATAAAAGTAAACTAATCCCTAGCTGGGGGGCTGCTATTTCATTTTTATTAATACTTGCAACCACATTGGTTTACCGCATGGAAGAGTACGCCACTATCGCATTGCTGGTTATGCCTTTTTTATGGCTTCCATTAGTGAGTTACATAGAGCATGCAAACACCAACCAAAAAGCGTTGCACTACAACTCTTACTGGCGAGTCAGGCAATACCTTATATCACTAGCGCTTGCGCCAATATTACTATTTGGTGTGCTTCAAGAAGCTAATATTTTACCTAATAGCGCTATAATAAAAGGCGAGAAGTTATGGGCTTATCAAACTCACTTTTTCAAACGTAACCGCCTAACACCAGAAAATGAAGACGTTCTCTATTTTTATAGTGATGCCATGTTTGACTATCGAGACGATGGAAACGGAATAACTGAAAATTATATTTTTAGCTACTACAAAAACGATGCTGGAAAGCTTGAATCAGACCTGAGTCACTTTAATGACATTGATAAAATAGAAACTTCATACGGTAAAACTGAACTAGATAACACCACTATTAAAGTAATAAAAACAGATGGAAGTGATTTTTTACTTATTGTTAGCAGGTTTAATAAGCTCGATGAAGTCCTCGTAGATAAAATAAATTTACGCTTGAGTGAAAATAAAAAAGAATAGTTATTTAACGCTAACATACCGATTTATAAGAGAATGAAAAACGCACAGCAAGATAATGATAATTATTTGCATTTGAGTATTGACAGCCATGCAAATCTAATTGATAATCACTATCAACAAGGTGAAACACTGCCTTGTAACGGAATGAATAATTTGTTTCTCGACCCTGAAACAACGTGTGGCGCACGTTAACTGCTATGGTTACTTGTTATTAACCGCAACGCCCCTTGATGTTGATGATAAGTAACCGCCCTACTATTTTACTTGCTACATTGCTCATATCGGTGACGGTAGATATGAAACTAAAAAAGCCCTTACGGGCTTTTTTTATGTCTGTAATTTAGTGAGCAACATACTCACATAAGCTCACAATTTAACGGCGGTTTTTTCGTGCGCGTGCACGGCGTTGTTTTTTCTCTTCTTCTTTAGCTGCTTTTTTCGCTTCAGCGGCGGCGCGTAACCCAGCAACCATTATTTCTTCTTCTTCCCGCATCGCTGGTGTTTCCATAGTAATACGACCAATAATGCCATCACGAAGTTCGTTAATAAGTATTTCAGACATTTTATACGTGTCTATTTGGTTACCACCACGAATACAGCCGCGCTTTTTACCCGCCATTTCCACAAATTCCCAATCGTTTTCTGGCAATTCATCTAATTTATAACGCGTTTTTAAAAGATCAGGATAAGCATGCAATAAATACTCAGCGGTGTAACTTGCCACCTCTTCGTATTCAAGTGCAGTGTCGCGTATTGCACCCGTTGCACCTAAACGATAACCTGAATTTTCGTTCTCTACTTTTGGCCAAAGCATACCAGGCGTATCGTATAGCATAATGCCGTCTTCAAGCTTAATGCGTTGCTGCGCCTTAGTAACCGCAGGTTCATTGCCTGTTTTGGCCACTATACGACCTGCTAATACATTAATTAACGTAGATTTACCCACGTTTGGGATACCCATTATCATGGCTTTAATTTGTTTGTCGGCGCCCACCTTATGCGGCACTAACTTCTTACAAAGCTCATTAATACGGTGTACTTCAGCGGCCTTATCATGACCAAACGCAATGGCTTTAACACCACTTTCTTGCTCAAAATAATCTTTCCACACTTGAGTCATTTTAGGATCGGCTAAATCAGCCTTATTTAATATTTTGATGACTGGTTTGCCTTCGCGTAAGGTTGCCACCATTGGGTTTTCGCTACTATAAGGAATGCGTGCATCAAGCACTTCAATGATCACATCCATTTGTGGCATTATTTCTTTAATTTCATTTCGGGCTTTATTCATGTGCCCAGGGAACCACTGGATAGCCATTTTTAACTCCTAACGTATATTTAGCGCTATTTTAACTGGCAATTCATTTAATTGCGCTATACTGGCGAAAATATTTTTAGATTAGTTGTTATGGCTCTTAAATCAACCATTATGAAGGCACAATTATCGCTTAGCGATATGGATCGCCATGTTTATCAAGATACAAATTTAACTTTGGCTCAGCACCCATCGGAAACTGACCAGCGGTTAATGATCCGCCTTCTCGCGTTTGCACTTAACTATTGTGATGGTTTAGAGTTCACAAAAGGCTTGAGCGCTGATGACGAACCAGAGCTTTGGCACGTTAATTACAGCGAAGAAATAGAGCTGTGGATTGAACTGGGTTTACCAGACGAAAAGCGCTTAAAAAAAGCCTGTAATAAATCTAAAAAAGTTGTGCTTTATACCTATGGTGAGAACAACCAAGCAATATGGTGGCAAAAACACCAACCAAAATTGTACGAATTTAAAAATTTAAGTATTTTTAGTTTAGACTATGTAGCAACACAAGCACTTGCAGCCCTAGTTGATCGCAACATACAGCTTACAGTCACCATTCAAGATGGTGAGGTATGGGTGAACACTGATAATACGAATATTGAGATAAAACCACAGCAATTAATGTAATTGCAGTTACTTTAGGGGTTATATGAAAGTTAAACACGTTATTGTTTTACATGGCTTGTATATGTCTGGCTTTGTTATGCGCCCCCTTTGCTCTAGATTAGAGAGCTCAGGCGTTAACGTGTTAAACCTTACATACAATACGCTTGACCCAAATCGTGATGCTATTTTTACACAAATAGATGAGTTTATTGGCTATGAACCAACAGCTTTAGTATGCCACTCTATGGGCGGATTAGTAGCTAGAGCTTACTTAGAAGCTAACTCAGGCGCCAGCCAATTCGTTACAAAAGTAGTAACGCTTGGTACCCCCCATCAAGGCAGTCACATCGCACAAAAAATGAAGCAAAAAGGATTTGAGGCTTTTTTAAAAAATAGCGTTGAGTTTTTACTCACGCAAAATGGAAACTGGCCATTTAAAGCTAAGCTTTATAGTATTGCCGGCGACCTCCCAATCGGCTTAATGCCTCTCATTGTAAAAGGCAGCAAGTCAGACGGTACCGTTCTTCTTGACGAAACTAAACTAAAAGGTATGGCAGAACACAAGGTGTTTCACTTAAGCCATACCAGTATGATTTACTCACGTGAAGTGGTCGATTATATTTTAAAGTGTTTAGCCGAAGGCAGTTAATCTTCTGCTGCCTCAGCTATTTTATAACTTAGTAAAACAATAACCCCAAGCACCAACGGAATTGGCGCAGCTATATAACCAAACACGTCTGAGTTAGCGATACTCGCACCCGCTAAATGAGCTACCAAACCGAGCACAAATGCCACCAGCGCAATACATACCACAATTAACTCTGCTTTATTTTGTTTGCCTGTTTTTGCGTACATGTTCACTCACCTAATTAATTCAGCACCATAATTATGCGCTTTCAAAAAGAGTGATTTTTGACCTAAATCAAAAAATAAAATAACAAATTTAATAACACCTTCTAAGCTTGTTTTAGATCATATTTTACGCAACAAACTGGTGGATTTTAATAATTACACCCCATATCTATATATATTCAACAGAAACTTTTTCACCAGTCTTGCAATAGGTTTTAACTATCAACTATATAGATATAAACAGTTTTACTAATCTAACTTAAAAAGTAATACTTTTCTCAGGTTAACAAACAATCGGTTTTTTAAGGAGCAAGTTATGTCACAAGTAAATGCAATTGGTTTAAACAGCGAAAAAAGCGACGATATTGTAAAATCACTTAATACTCTGCTGAGCAGCTACCAAATACAGTATATGAATGCTCGTGGTTTTCACTGGAACATTAAAGGCCGTAACTTTTTTGAATTACACGTTAAGTTTGAAGAAATTTATAATCTGTTACTTTTAAAAGTAGACGAAATTGCAGAGCGTATTTTAACGCTCGATGGGGCGCCATTACATGCATTTTCAGATTACCTTGAAGTCAGTGAAATTAAAGAAGCAAAAGGCATAAGTGATGGTGTTACTGCCGTAGAAAACATATTAGCGGGCTACAGTACATTAATTAAAAAGCAACGTGAGATTTTAAACCAAGCGGGTGATGCAGGCGATGAAGGTACAGCATCATTAATGGGTGACTACATCTCTGAACAAGAGAAGCTAGTTTGGATGCTAAAAGCTTACTTAGATTAAGCTAAACGTTATTTTTATCTGCAAAAGCCTCAGTTATCACTGAGGCTTTTGTCTATTTAAAAACATATATCATTCAAGTAATGCAATGAAAAATGCCATTTCAAGGGCTTTCTCTTCCAAGCTTTTAAAGCGTCCAGATGCGCCACCATGGCCTGCATCCATATCAGTTTTAAATACCAAAATATTATTATCTGTTTTGTATTCTCGCATTTTAGCAACCCACTTCATGGGCTCCCAATATTGTACTTGCGAGTCATGCAGGCCTGTAGTGACTAATATATTAGGGTAATTTTGTGCGCTTATATTGTCATAAGGCGAATACGCCTCTATTACATCATAAAACTGCGGCTCGCTAGGATTCCCCCACTCATCATACTCGTTAGTGGTAAGCGGAATGCTTTCATCAAGCATCGTAGTCAGTACATCTAAAAATGGCACATGACACCCTACACCACAATATAACTGTGGGGCTTGATTAAGCACGGCGCCCATAAGTAAGCCTCCCGCACTGCCACCTGATGCAAAAACTTTGCTACTGTCACAGTAGTTTTGTGCAATCAGCGCCTTTGTTACATCAATAAAATCACTAAAACTATTTTGTTTATGTGTTTTTTTACCTTGCTCATACCAATTGCGGCCTAACATTTCGGAGCCACGCACATGCGCTATCACATAAACAAAACCACGGTCTAGTAAACTGAGCGACGTGCTAGAGAAGCTCGGGTCTATTGTGTAACCATAAGCCCCATAACCATATTGAAACAGTGGGTTGGTGCCATCTTTATTAAAACTGTCTTTTCGGTATACAACAGAAACAGGAACTTTAACGCCATCACGCGCGGTAACCATCAACCGCTCAGATTGATAATCAGTCGCGTTAAAGTCACCTAGTACCTTTTGTTGTTTCAACAAGGTTTTTTTACCCGTTTTTAGGTCAACATCGTATAAAGAACCCGGAGTGGTTAAGCTTGAGTAATAGATGCGCGCCGTTATAACATTTGGCTCTGGGTTCATTGCAACAGCAGCGTAGTAACAAGGGTCGTCAAACTCAAGCGCCATACGCTCGCCTTCTTTGTTTACTACAACAAACCGTGCTTGGCCTTGTTCACGCTCGCTGAGTACTAAAAAGTCATTAAATAACTCAACGCCTTCAAGTAATACATGTTCTCTGTGGGCTGTATGCTCTTGCCACTGAGTTTTATCGGCAATGGTCTGCTCGGTTGCTGTCATCAACCTAAAGTTTTTAGCTTGCCAGTTAGTAACAATGTAAAACGTATTGCCTAGCTTATCTACATCGAACTCATGGCACTCTTCTCGCGGCATAAGTGCACTAAAATTACCTTGCGGATTATTTGCATCAAGCACCCAGGTGTCGTTCGACTCGGTAGACGCCAAGTCTATAATAATAAGACTTTCATCGCGGCTTTTACCCAGTCCCATAAAAAAGCTGCTGTCGTGTTCTTCATATACCAAAACATCTTGATCTTGCTCACTTCCCAGCTCATGTCTAAACACTTGGTAGCCTAATAAAGTTTGCAGATCTTTTTTGACATAAAAAACGGTTTTATTGTCGTTTGCCCAAACAACTTGGCCTTCTGTATTTTCAAGCTCATCTGCAAGCATTTCGCCTGTTGATAAATTTTTAAAGCGAACGTTATAAATACGGCGACCCTCAGTATCTTGTGAATACGCCATAAGCTGCTCATTAGGGCTTAATGCAACTTCCCCAAGGTCAAAAAATTCAAAATCTTGTGCAAGCTCGTTTACATCTAGCAAAAGGGCTTTATTTTCAGCTTTAATACTTGTGCTACGATAATGACGCGCATATTCATCGTCACCTCGTACTTCAGAGTGATACCAGTATTTGCCATCTTTAACTGGCACAGAATTGTCGTCTTTTACAATGCGCGCTTTTAACTCTTCGAACAAGGTATTTTGCAAGGGTTTAATGCTTACTAATTGCTCATCGCAATAGTTATTTTCGGCTTGTAAGTGCGCAAGTACTTTTTCATTTTTGCGCTCATCATCACGCATCCAATAGTAATCGTCGATCCGCTTTTTATCATGAGTAATGAGTGTTTTAGGCTGCTTTTTAGCAACAGGGGAATGAGGCAATACGCTTAAAGAATAGTCTGAACTAGGCACAAAAAACCAAATTTAAAAAAATAATAATGTTCGCAGTTTATCATAAAAATAAAAAAGCCCACTCAATAGTTGAGTGGGCTTAAAGGTAACCGATTTATTCCTAAACCTGTAATACCTATGGGAAGAAACATGTTTTTACCTAGTTGATAATTGCAGCCAAGCCATAGCCCAGCTTTTACCTATACCTGGTTCAAATATTGACTGTGTATCCTTTGCCTTTCGACAAAACTCATTAAAAGGCCAAGGCCTACATTGATATATGCAACCATCTTTTGGCTGTAATACTTTAGTACCCGCGTTATAGCGTTCGCTATGTTCAGGGTAAACATACTCATAAGGTTGCGTACTTACTTCACGCTCGTCGCATTTCGCAATACAATGAAAATCAATATGTGCTTTGTATATACCGCTACTTTGCAATGCAAAGATTTTGTTATTCCGATAAGCGACGATTAAACCTTGTTCCGTCATTTTTCCTGCACTAACCAAAGGAATATGAACATTAATGTGTTCCGCTATCAAACGCGGCCAAGCGTGAGGCTCCCCTTGTTCAAACGAAGTAATTTTAAAGTCAAACGATAAGCTAATGAGCTCTCCTTGCATGTCGTAAAAGGTTACTTTCACCACATCACCAATAAATAATTGAGTGTGATGATTTAAGCAACCAATTGTTGACCATTCCCCGCAGGCCAACGACGTATGCATAAACACGGCAACACCTTAAGAGTGACATAGTTTATTCATTATGAATAAACAAAAAGCACCAATAACAACAAGTAATACTGTCATACTACGAACAGCTCACTTGTCAGCAAAGTACTAATTATATGCGTCCACTACTTAACAATCAAACAAAAGAATGTAACCGAGATTTACAACCAGTAATTAAGTATTGCTTTAAAAACCAATTCATCCAAATAAGTACTGTAAAGGCTCTTGCCCCCAAGTAAATGCAAGCAATAACAGTAAGCCTACAAATATAGCCCACGCGAGCCAAGGCGACTTAGTTACGGGTCTTTCTACATCGGTTGATTTTAATGCATTTTCTCCGGTGATCATTGCTTTGACTAAAGGCTTACCTTTGATTCGGTATACAACAATTGCCGCTATGTGCAAACCTATTGCATACAGTAATATGTCAAAATTGAGGTGATGCAACCAATTAGAAAAATCTACGGCATCACTCGATACATATTCAACAAGCGGGCCGTCAGTTAAAATGCCATCACTGCTCATCAGCCCGGTAATTAATTGCGTTGAAATGAGCGCAAAAAAAGCAAGGACCATATAGCTTCCTGGGGCAGAGTGCCCTATGGTGTCTACCGGCTTTTTTAACCCATGAAACAGAGCCTTAGGTGAGTGAATCAAGCCACTTAATTTCGCTGTTCTACTGCCAACGATCCCCCATACTATCCGCGTAATAATGAGCGCTAAAGTAAAGAATCCAGCAACAAAATGTAGCTCAATCATCCCCTCTTCTACACTAAAATATAAAACGGCAATACTTATGACTAACAGCCAATGAAAACACCGAATAAACCCATCCCATACTTTTATTGTTGTCATTATATTTACCCCCTAAAAAACATTATTATTCAATAATAATTAATCTGAACCCTAGCTAGAGATTTTCAGCGAAAACATAAAAATTTATGCGTTAATAACTGGCCTAATGCAAATAAATTTAACTAAGTTAGCACTGCAACTAACTGCTTGAGAAAGATTTATTATCCAGAGCTCATGTTAATCACTTTAACCTTATAATAAGGTATCATTATCTTCCATTCTACAAGCCAGCAAGGTAAATGCTATGCAACCAGTTAAAAAAGCGATTATAAAAGGCTTTTTAGATATGCTTCCGCTTTGCTTAGCCGTTATTCCATGGGGAATATTATGTGGCTCTTTAGCTATTCAAAATGGGTTTACTGCACTTGAAACGCAAGCTATGTCGTTACTGGTTTTTGCAGGATCGGCTCAACTTGTCGCGATTGAACTTATGGCGGGCAACACGCCCTTGCTGACCATATTATTCACTACGTTTATCATTAGCTCTCGTCATTTTTTATATGGGCTTGCTGTCAGGCATAAAGTGATTGATCAGCCAATGCGCTGGCGCTTACCTGTTAGCTTTGTATTAACCGATGAATTATTTGCCTTTTCTCACCACCGCAAAGCTTATCGCACACAAGTGCGTTTAGTTTATGCGCTAAGTGCAGGCTTTAGTTTTTACATTGCATGGAATATTTGGACATTAATAGGCATTGTTGCAGGCTCTATGCTTCCCGATTTAACTAACTTAGGGCTCGACTTTGCAATTGCAGCTACTTTTATTGCCTTAGTTATCCCAGGTATTAAAAATGCCGCATCTTTAGTCACTGTTATTGTTGCAGGTGTTACTGCTACATGGTTAAAAAGCACAGGGTTTGAATTATGGCTAGTGTGCTCCGCATTATTAGCAATGAGTGCAGGTTATACAACGGCAAGACTTTCAGCTAAAAGGGAAACTAAACCATGATGACCACTATTTTACTTATGGCCTGTATTACATTATTTACCCGTTACTTGTTTTTACACCGCTCACTACCTTTTAAAGTAGGACCCAAAATGCAGCAGTTTTTGAGCTTTAGCGCACCGGCTGTTCTTACTGCTATTTGGGTACCTATCGTATTTTTGAACGACGAAGGCATAAATTTGCATTGGCAAAACCCTTATTTAAGTGCCGCTATTGTAGCCATTATTGTTGCTTATAAAACGCATAATATTTACTACACAACACTTGCTGGTATGGGCTTGTTTCTAATTTTAAATTAGGGTTTATTGACCTCTTAAAATTAAATATTTTGCAGCCTAGGCTCTCAACTCTTTGTTGCCTACATAGATGTAATCCAAGGGTGTGAGAAGGGCACGGAAACCTTACTCACTTTTTACTTAGAACACTGGTTTTTATACCTCACGGCACGATTAAATTTTATACTTTATGTAACCCTCTTACCGCGTTAAAATATGCTCCAACAAAAAAAACAAAAAGCCACTATGCAAAAGTTTCATCAATTAAGCGCAACAAGCCTACAAGGACAACCTATAAACTTTGATGACTTTGAGGGAAAAGTTGTTCTCATTGTTAATACAGCAAGTAAATGCGGGTTTACCTACCAATACGCATCTTTACAAGCGCTTCATGAGAAATACGCCAGTCAAGGGTTAATGATTATAGGTTTTCCGTGCAATCAATTTGGCCAACAAGAGCCTGGTGATGCCTCGCAAATAGAGCAAGGGTGCTTAGTAAATTACGGGGTCAGCTTTTTAATAGCAGACAAAGTTGATGTGAATGGTAAAAATGCACACCCTGTATTTCGATTTTTGAAATCAGCATTACCGGGGTTTTTAACTCGAAAAATAAAATGGAATTTCACCAAATTTTTAATTGCAGCCGATGGCACGCCAATTAAACGCTATGCCCCTTTTACTAAGCCAGAAAAGTTAGAGCTAACGATACAAAAAGCATTAACTAAGGCTAAAAGCGCGCAGTAAAAAGTAATAAAGAGGCAAATAGCCTCTTTATTGCCAATGTAACAACCTATTAAGCGTACATGCCTGTGCACTTAACCGGCGGTTATTTATTGGTAGTGTATTTATACTAGTGCAATTTAATCGATGTAATCGCTTAAGTCATCTTCGCCTAGATTTTTACGCAAACGTTTTTGCTCAAGGTAGTCTTCCAACTTTTTCTTAACCTTTTGCTTGTTTTTATCGTGTTGATTTCGACCGACCATTTCGTATTCGTCTTCAACAAAATCATCATCTAGCGCATCGTAACTAAATGTCTTACCCACAACCCACTCCATAAAGTGTTTGAGACCAATTACGCTTTAATTAATGTAATTGGTAAATTAAAAAATTTAACACCAATATGCTGTGCAAATTAGCATCAAAGTAAAGCCACAAAGCTATAGTAAATAGCCTTCATGTCATTAATGTGAATAAATAGCGCTAAATTGCAATTGTGGAAAGTGAGAGTTTTTTATCGTATCGATAAATTTTTTTTATAAATTTATATTCGTTGGTTAAATTCACCAAAATATAGCCTAATAATAAAAACAAAACAGACCATCAACCCCAACAAAAAATATAAACCATTGCTTTTGTTAATAAAAAAATAGTGGCACCAAACTTGTTATTAGTTATTTGTTATCAACAAAAAATAGAGTCATCACATGAAAAAATTACTATTAGTTAGCGCATTAATCTGTACACCTGTTGCTATGGCACACAACGACAGTGATTCAACAATTTCATTTAGCAACGATCAATGCGATGTGGAGTTTAAAAATGATGTTCGCATTAAGCCAAACGAACTAGAAATTTTTACAGCAAAAAACCAAGCTATGCAATTTAACAATAACGGCGATTTAATGGTAAATGGTGAGTTTGTTGCACTTAATAACTCGCAGCGCCAAGCACTTACTCAATACTCCGATAGCTTACGCACACAGTTACCGGAAGTCGCTAATATTGCATTAGACGGTGTAAAAATCGCCGGTGTCGCTTTAGAAGAAGTAGGCAATGCGTTTAACATTAACGGCTTAGACGATATGTCGTCGTTAATGGACGATATACGCTTGGAAGTAGAAAACACGTTTTATCAAGAAGGCACCTTTGTTATGGGCCAGCAAAGTTTTAACCAATTTGGTGAAAACTTTGAACACCAGTTTGAAAAACAAATAGAAACTGCCGTTGAATCAGCAGTCATGCAATCTATGGGCAGTATATTGGTCGCGCTTGGATCTGAATTATTAGGTTCGGGTGGTGATATGGATGCATTTGAAGAGCGCATGGAAAACATGGGCGCACAAATTGAAGAAAAAGTAGAGTTACACGCAAACAATTTAGAGCAACGCGCTAATTCACTGTGCGGTAATTTTGCTGAAATTGCAAAACAAGAAGAGCAGCTAGTAACGTTAGTTCCTGAGCTAGAAGGGTATCAATTATTTACCTTTAAACACGTTAAATAACCCGCACTTTATTCACCCTATTTAACATCCCTTCAGCAGCATTTTATTTTATTGAATGCTGCTTTTTTGTATCTGCTTTCTCTCTTTTCCCTCGTTTATGTTGTTCGGCTCAGATTACGGGGCATTGGTCTGGTTAGCACTTGCCTTAGTAAACAGCTTTGTGGCTTTATACAGATACAGACTTCGTTCACCCTTTTACCTATTTAAATAATAAGTATAAACACAGCGTCTTTGCGTTAGCTTTCTCATTTTTAACGTTTTTATAAACTTAAATTTAGCTCATACGCCTTACTCTGTTTTTGATAACACTAGCGCTTTAACCACCCAATTTAGAGTCGCTGCGCAAGGCCAAAGTATTCAGTAAACGATTAGCTCTTAAATTAATGCCCTTAGCAAAAAGCTGAGCGGCTCCATCCCCAGTTAGACACGTTTAAACGTAACTAACACTAAAGCGCCTACCTTAAAGTAGGCGCTTTTTATTTACTAAAAGCCCCAACATTGAAAAAATTATATTTTTAGGTCAATTAATATTTTAAATATTAAATTAATAACGATTTTTTATTGCACTGAACACACCTATGAAGCGTCATGAAAAATGCTATAAACATCACAAGTAAAAACCAAAATAAAATAATCTGAATAATTACCCAATAAAAATAATGGAATATGCATAAATAAAAAGAAAAATAAAAAATAACCCTTATTTAGCAACAGTTTAAATAATATAAAAACAATATAAAAATCAAAAAATAGAAAAAAACAATTAAACACTTAGTTAACAAACATCAATTCAGATAAATATAACTAATGCCTCACATGTAATTTTTATCGTTTTATTTTTGTACGTTTCGCATGCAAAATGCGCATGTTTTCAACAGACCTAAACCGGAGCCAAGTGATGAACCCTATAAATACATTAAACCAAACAGCAAACACACAAATTGCAGTTAAACCAACCAACCGAAAAGCAAAAATGCTAGCTAGACTTAATACGCTTGGAAAAAAATTAGCACTTGGCGGCGCAGCGCAATATAAATAATCACCCAACCATGGTTATTTATTAGGTGCAGCAAGCACCCAACCACTAAAAAGTCTCTTTTTTAGCTCCCACAGTTTGCTGCAACCTCTTTATTTTATTAATAATTGCCTTAATTTCCCCTAATTTGTAAAAAAACACGTATTTACGTCTATTTTTTAGGCAAACAGACATTTTGCTATTTACACACCCCCATCACCTAAGTATTATTCTGCGTCACGGAGAGATGGCAGAGTGGTCGAATGCACCGGTCTTGAAAACCGGCATAGGTTTGTAGCCTATCTAGGGTTCAAATCCCTATCTCTCCACCATATTTTAGTTGGTGGTTTTTTAATATCATTAACACAACCGGTTATGCGTTGGAGAGGTGTCCGAGTGGCCGAAGGAGCTCCCCTGCTAAGGGAGTATAGAGTTTGTAGCTCTATCGAGGGTTCGAATCCCTCCCTCTCCACCATATACTAGATATAAACCACTTAATTGTGGTTTTTTTGTGCCTGAATTTTAACTCCGATAAAAACTGGGAGGGTGAGAACCCTCGATAGGGCTCGATAAAATGTCTGGAACAGTTTAGGCCGCTGCAAGCGTCGCGTAGCGGCTGATTACATGGATGTAAGCAAGTCTATCCCTCCCTCTCCACCACATACTATATAAACCACTTAATTGTGGTTTTTTTGTGCCTAAAATTTATAAAAATTAAACAAATTGTAACCCGCTATGACTTAGTGCATTATTACTAAAACGATAGCCACTTTAGGTTTTGCTATGAACCGATTCATATTGTTAATTACATGCGCAGTGCTACCTTTTTTTTCTTTTTCGCAAAATACAACGGTATACAAGTGTGTAATTAAAGGTGTTCCTACCTTTAGCCAAACACCTTGCTCAAAAGATGCCGAACAGATCACACTAAAAGAAATCAATATAATTGAAGCCTATAAAAGCCCCACTCAAGCAAATAATGTTACAGATAGTTCAGTAGACAATTTTTTAGAAGTTCAGCAAATAGAACGTGAAATAAGCAAGCTACAATTAACACTTAAACAAACAGAAAAAACCTACCTAGAGCAAGTAAAGCAAGCCAGCTATGTTACACAAGATCAGGCTAATCGGTTAGGCGCCTCTTCTATTGCTGACGCCATTGCAAAAAAAACCGCACCAATTACTAGCGCCTATGAGTCAAAAGTCACGCGTACACAACAGCAAATAGACGCTTTGCGTCAACGTAAGCAGTTACTTAGTCAAATTCCTTAAGGGCTTGCTTTATGATTTTGATCAGCGCGTTGATATCTTCTTTAGTTGTATAAATATGCGGTGAAACTCGCACTCCGTATTTGCGCTCATCAACGCTAATGTTTGCTTTGCTTAGCGCGGTTAATACCTGCGGCTGTTTTTTATCAAAAAACAAAATAACTGTTCCACTGCATTGGCTGTTATGCAATGGCGATACAACAAATTCACTTAAATACTGATGAATATCCGAAATCATCGCTAGATTGTGCTTTCTTACCTTGTTCACTGTTAGCTCTGCAAAATAAGAAATACTATGGGCAGCAATTACATAAGGCGCAACAGAGGGTGTTCCCCCCCAGAATCGAAGTGCGCTATGGTGATAAGTAAAATTATTAATATTAAACTCAAAGGGATTTTCGTGAGAAAACCATCCTACATCTTTAGGTTTACACTGTGCTAGTTGGTCTTTATTAATCCATAAATAAGCAGCACCGGGTCCACCACACAACCACTTAACACTCGATCCAATCATGAAATCGGCATCAAGTGTCGTTAAATCCACAGGCAACACTCCAGCAGATTGCGCCACATCAATTATTGTAAGACTATTAGTAATCTTACTGCGCAATACAATATCGTTTATCGGGGCTTGCACCCCCGTATTTGAATAAACATGGCTTACAAAAACCATGTCTATATCGCAAGTTAAATAACGCTCCCATACAGATAGTTCGCTTAGGTTTTCTTCTTCGGGAATAAACACAATTTGCGCACAAGACGGTAGCGCCTTTTGCATGGCAAACCCCATACTCGGAAAGTCACTTTGCGCCATAAGAACTTTGCAGTGCTCTCGTTGTAATTGAGGATGCGACATCACTAACTTAGTTAATCCGCTTGATAAATTAACCTGTGGGCAAAACTGTGAGCTTGGTGAATTAAATAACTTACCTAACGCAGAAGTAAACGCGTCTATTTGAGGTAGCCATTGCTGCCATGGCTCTTTATTTGAATCTTGCCATGGTGATAGGTAATGTTCTGCAAAATGCCGCTCCATGCTTTTTAGCGGCCTACCGACAGAGTGGCTTAATAAATAACTCCCTTCAGCTATGCAAAAATCATCTTTAAACATATTACTTTACCCACTCTTTTAATAAGTTAAGATCGTCAAATCGCGTTTTTATATCGTCTCTTTTTGCCGCTGCCCGCCTGTCTCTTAATTTTTCAAGCGAATCTAACAATACATTCAATGGTGGCCCACTTGCCGTAACTTTACTTAAATGCTGTTCTTGCATTCGCTTAGATGGTTGCGCGATAAACTTTTCTACCAGTTGGTTATGATGACCGATAGCGGTGTCACCATGAAGCTTACATACCTGTATAAAAAGCTGCGCATGATGCTTAAACCAGTGAGCGCTTTTGCTGTTATGAGCAAGCAAAAAATCATCCATAAAACTTTGAATACGCATAGACTCTCTTAATATTTGCTGATCTTCTGGCATCATATATAAAAACTTGTCCACCAGCATTTGTGAGTAACTGGGCTCATTTGCACTGCATAGGCCAAGTAACATATCAATGACGTTAATCCCGGCAAAATCGCCTGCGTTTGCACCTCGATAAACCTCTTTGCCCACTCTATATGGTTTGTAATAAGGGCGAACACAATTAAAAAAGCGATCGGTATCAAGCTGTTTGTATAACGCATTATTTGATTCAATCACATTCATGAGCGCATCTTTTGCAACATTAAGTAATTCACCACATAAAGGGTGTGATATGCCAAGCGGAACTATTTTTAACAAAGCATCACTAGCTCGCTTGTACGCCAAAATACCTTGAGTGTTATAGTCTAAAAAGAGTTTTTCATCAGGTAATTGAGTAAAGCGTTTATAGTTGCCTTTAACAGCTTTATTGTGGGTAGTTAAATGCGCTGTAGCAAACCGAGGGGTTACACCAATCGACGCACCAATATGCATTGCCAATGCCGATGCCTCTACCAGGGGTGATGTAGTTTCTCTGCTAGGTTCTGTTATCTCATGGCGACGACATGCAGCCATAAATAAGCCAACATTGCCCAATAAATCAAATGCACGATCAAACCCTTGATCGGTATTTCCTTCTGCTAACAAGTGTGAGATTAATACATTGCCTTGCCTTTTTAATTGTTGCTTTAATTTCTCACCAACACCTTCAACATTTGCTTTATCGAATTGCTGCCAATAAAGCAGCTCTAATTCAGTATTTATCTCTACAAACTCAGTGCGTATCCAATCATCAAATGTGGCCGTATGTGTATTCATTATTTCGCTCTATTATTTTTATATTTAAATGCTAACAGAGTAACGTGAGCGTAAATCGTCAAAAAAATGTATAAAAAAGCCTATACTTAGGGGAAATCACTAAAATAATAAAAGTAGTTACCAAAATATGTTAGATAAAAAAGATCAGCAAATACTTACTACCTTGCAAGCAAATGCCAGAATATCGGTGTCTGACCTCGCAAATACAATTAGCCTATCTGATACTCCCTGTTTAAGACGGATTAAAAAACTAGAAAAAGAACATATTATTACGGGCTATCACGCTGCAATTAATCCTAAAGCGCTTGATCTCAATGTATTGGTATATGCTTTTATTAGGTTAAATCAAAATTCAGTTAGCGCGGCAGATCAATTTGAACAATCCGTAGAAAAACTTTCTCATGTATTAGAGTGCAGTGTAATATCAGGTAGTTATGATTATTTATTGAAAATTATTGCCAACGATCTTGAAAGCTATGAACAATTTGTAAAGCATCAATTAGGTGGTTTAAGTTGTATCGCTAACATAGAGTCAACGGTGGTACTTAAGCAATCATTTACTAAAAAGCAGCTTCCGTTGTAATAGTGCAGCAAATAAAGTGTTGTTAGCTATACTAATATTTTAAAAACCAAAACATAAATATATGGATATTATGTGAAAATATTCACCTCAACTTTTCAATCAATTATTTTCTACATACTGTTTGCCCTAGCATACTATTTACTGGGTATTGGCCTTACTGCGTTTGCATTTAATTCGCAAATAGTACCTATTTGGTTACCCGCGGGGGTTGCTTTAATTGGCTGTTATATTTGGTGGTGGCGCTTTATTCCCCCTTTATTCGCTGCAGCAATTGCATTTAACTTAAATATATTCGATAACTCAGCTCATGAAGTAATGCTGGTCGGCAATACGTTTACTCAGGCCATTTACATTGCCTTTGGCGTTATTATCCAGGCTATGGTAGGTGCTGCATTACTTAGGTATTGGTTGGGAAATCCGCTTTATTTTCGTAAACGAAAAAACATTGCTTATTTTATTGCTGTAGTTGCTGTTTTAGTAAGCTTACTATCATCGAATATTGGTGTATTTGCGTTAAGTAACTTTAACCCACTTTATAATATTGAGGACCATTGGCTTCATGTTATTTATTGGTGGTTAGGAGATATATTAGGGGTACTTATTGCCTCACCTTTTTTGTTGTCGTTACTGCCCAAAGCACCAGGACAACGTAGAGTTTTAGCCTTTGAAACCATTGCAGTTTGCTCCATTTTATTTATATCTGTGGCGCTTACAGCACAAATTTACGAACGCGAAAACAGCAAAAATACCATTAAAATTGCAGAGCGAGAAGTTGAAGTTATTGAAAACAGTTTATACCGGTATATAAATCAAAGTATTATCGCCGTGCAAAGCTTAGCAAGCCAAGTACAATCATCATCTGAGTTTAATGAGCAAGACTTTTACGATTCAGCAAATAAGCTACTTGAAAAACATTCATTTATTAAAGCATTGTCTTGGAATGTACAAATAACTCAAGCGCAGCGTCAAGCACTCAGCGATACAATGTCAAAAATTTATCGGAAAAATATAAACATTGTTGGTGATCCGCTCGAAGATGATGACCCTCTAGTGGTCGTTAAATACATAGCACCTTTCAAAAGTAACCAAAAGGCGGTTGGCTTTAATGTATATTCAAACCCAGATCGAAAAGCATCTTTGCAAAATCCAGCTATCAAATATTTACCTATCAGCACTAAAATCATTCAATTAGTCCAAACAAAAACACCAACACCCGCCTATCTACTATTTGCGCCTGTTTATGGTCAAAATGAAAATATAAAGGGTTATGCCACCGGTGTATTTTTGGCCCATAAAATTATTGAACAAGCTATTACACAGCAGCAATCTGAAATGTTTTCTATTGATGTGTTTGAATTTGACAACGAACCCGCCTTTTACAGTAACGACTCTCAAAACTTTGAGCAAGCAACCCAAAGCCAGTTAATGTCATTCAATATTAACTTTGGTGGGCAACAATGGGTAATAAAATTAGCACTTAAAGAAAACTACATTTCACAACAAAACATTGAAATGTCTTTATTTTTACTTATGCTACAAACCGCTGTGTGTTTACTTATTATTGTAGTGTTAATGCTATTTAACCAGCAGCAACTAGCGCTTAGCCGCCAAGTTGCAGAACGAACAAGCTCATTGGTAAAAGCCAAAAAACAGTCTGACTTAGCCAATAGCGCTAAAAGCCAATTTTTAGCCAATATGAGTCACGAAATACGCACCCCATTAAATGCCATTATTGGCCTATCGTCACTTGCGAAAAAAGGTGATGATGCTCAAAAGCTGTTCTGCTACATTAAAAAAATTTACTCCTCTTCAAACAGTCTATTAAACCTAATTAACGACGTTCTTGATATTTCAAAAATAGAGTCACAACATTTAATACTAGAGTCCATTGCGTTTGATCCAAAAGCACTTGTAACGCGCATTGACACAATGTTTGAGCAAAGTGCGAAAAATAAAAACATTGAATGGATTCTCAAATGTAACTTACCTGTAGATACCTGGTTTTTAGGCGATGCAATGCGCATAGAACAAATACTACTTAATTTATGTAGTAATGCGATTAAATTTACTAACGAAGGAAGCGTTACCCTCGATATAGATACAGAGTTTGTGTCTGCCAATAAGGTAAAACTAAGCATTGCAGTATCAGATACTGGCATAGGTATTGAAAAAAACCAACACAACACCTTATTTAACGCATTTACCCAAGCTGACAGTTCAACCTCTCGAAAATTTGGTGGCACTGGCCTTGGTTTAACAATAGCTAAAGAACTATGTTTGCTAATGGGAGCAACACTTAATTTAAAAAGCGAGCTGGGTGAAGGGTCAACCTTTACGTTTGCCGTTAACTTAACAACATCAGAGCCAGATATAGAGCCAGAAGCCATATCAAAAGATATTGATATTACGTCTTTAAATATTTTGGTCGCAGAAGACAATCCTGTGAATCAAATGGTAATAAAAGCGATGTTGGGATCTTTAGGTATCATTCCTCACTTGGTTGAAAATGGTGAAGAAGCTGTAAATATAATCAAAGAACAACATTTTGATTTGGTATTAATGGATTGCCAAATGCCTGTTATGGATGGCTATAAAGCAACAGAATTAATTCGAGCGTTTAAATCGCAACACACATTACCCATCATTGCGCTAACAGCTGATGCCATGCCAGAAGATAAAATTAAAGCTAAAAAAGCAGGCTTTACCGAACATTTAGCAAAACCCATAGAACTTGCAAAACTGACCGAGTGCTTGAGTCAGTTTGTAAAAACAGTTACTAAATAGCACCCAAAAAATTGTTACCATCACGCTACGTGACTGAGTTATTATGGTCACTCGTGGTGTTTAATAACACAATTAGCCTAATCGAATCGTAAAAAATCACTTTAATACGTGACTACTTAAAGCTCTGAAAAAATAAATTGAAGCTTAGAAGTAAAATAAGTGCCAATAAAATTACAAATTAGAGCGCACAATTAAGCACGCAATATTTACAAGGTCGGCATCATGAAAAGCTTTTCTCATCGATGGTTTAAAAATATTAATGAAATAGACCAAGCGCAATGGCATGCTTTTTTTGGTGATGAACCTTTTACTCAACATGCCTTTTTATACGCCTTAGAGCAAAGCCAATGTGTAACACAGCAAAGTGGCTGGCAGCCCTATCATTTAGCTGTATATGAAGGGAGTAACTTAATAGCGCTTGCACCTGGTTATGTAAAAAGCCATTCTTATGGTGAGTATGTATTTGACTGGGCATGGGCTGAAGCATACGAAAAAAATGGTTTGCATTACTATCCCAAATGGCTATCAGGCGTGCCATTTAGCCCAATTGAAGGTAAACGTATTGCCATTCATCACACA
Organism: Pseudoalteromonas sp. 10-33; assembly: GCF_001469195.1. Lineage (NCBI taxonomy): Bacteria > Pseudomonadati > Pseudomonadota > Gammaproteobacteria > Alteromonadales > Pseudoalteromonadaceae > Pseudoalteromonas > Pseudoalteromonas sp. 10-33. The sequence goes on from NZ_LOFI01000025.1 coordinate 275,840, forward strand.
AACCACAACGACGTATACAACTATATTACAGAGCAGCTCTGCACACACAGCATTGAGCAAGGATGGTCTGGCTGGCATATAAACTTTTGCGATCAAACACAAGCAACATTACTCACTGAGCAGCACGCGATGCTCAGAGAGGGCGTTCAATTTCAATGGTTTAATAAAGGGTTTGATACTTTTGACGACTTTTTATCAACGCTAAACTCGCGTAAACGTAGATCGCTAAAAAAAGAACGCGCTAAAATAATACACCAAAATATTACTATTGAATGGCTAAAGGGTTCAGATGTCACACCTGAAATAATGCAGCTGTTTTGCGAATTTTATCAGCGCACCTATTTAAAACGTTCAGGGCATTTAGGCTATCTAAACAGTGAATTTTTTACCCTTTTGCATGCACTTATGGCATCGCAGCTGGTTATTATGCTTGCCAAAAAAGACGGTCAAGTCATCGCTGCAACACTCAGTTTAATTGGTGAAAACACACTTTACGGCAGGTACTGGGGCGCAAGTAAAAATATTGACGCACTTCACTTTGAGCTATGTTATTACCAAGGGATAGAATTTGCTATTAAACATAAACTCGACTGCTTTCATTCAGGTGCACAAGGGGAGCATAAAATAGCGAGGGGGTTTGAACCCGTTATTACTTTTTCAGCCCACCATATTGTTAACAATGACTTTAGCAGTGCAATTGAAGATTACCTGTCTCGAGAACGCCAGCATATTGCACTTTACAAAGCACAGTGCACATCGTTATTGCCGTTTAAAAACGAGTAACTGGTTATTAGCTGGCATAGCATGATCGCTCATAAGCGAAAGCCCTGCTTGCTTAGCCAATAATAAAACAGCTTCAAAGTCTCTTATACCACTTAAAGGATCTCGCTCAGTTAAAAAGGCGCAAAACTCTTGATTACTTTGGCTAGTGTATTCACCTTTGTACTTAAAAGGACCATAAATACACACAACCCCCTCATCATTTAAGTGACGTTTAACCCCGTCAAAAAAACGTTCAACTAATAACCAACTTACAATATGAAATGTATTCGCAGTATATATAGCATCTACTTTTTCGATAGGCCATGGCTGGTTTAAATCAAGCTCAATAGGGGCATGTAAATTAGCTAAATTAACCTCACTATGCCATAGCCTAATACCTTCATGATTAATGACACGATCACTTGTATGCCATTGTAGATAAGGTAATTTTTCAGCAAAAAACACACTGTGCTGACCTGTTCCAGAACCAACTTCTAATACTGTTTTAACGTTTTTTAACGCGCTGTTTAAATGCTCTAAAATAGGGCCTTTATTGTTTTCACATGCTTGTGAAAATGGCTTTGTCATTGAGTGCACCAAAATTGTGGATATTTGCACAATAGTAAAGCAAATTTGCAATATGTTGTCGTGACTAATTATGCTTTATTTATTAAGTTAAATATAATCATACGGTTAGATATAACTCGCTTGGTTGGTATGTATTATGCAGCAATATAATTAACCCATTTAAGGGTTAATTAACTAATCACAAAAGGATAAAATTATGCATATGCCTCCCTATACCGCTGTTGACGCAGCAGTAGCTATAACCGAAAAAAGTACCGACGATCACAGTGAAACCCTTGATATGAGAGCAACAGTAATTGATTTACTTTCTCACCCTAAACATAATCAAAAGGCGATCACTAAACATGAAACAGACCAGATATTTATTCTCGGCTACAATTAAAATTCACGCCGTAAATAATTTTTATAATAACTATTTACACTGAAACCGATTAAATGTAATGATAACTATTATCATTAGTTGAGTCGGTTTTTTTATGTCTTCAAATCACGCCTTAAATAGCTACCAACGCACACTTTCATTTAGTTGCAAACGACCAGGCCTGCATGCCCCAATGCTCGTTGCTCATTATATAGACGCTGCTCTTAACGTGGCTAAAAACTTTGAACAACTTAATAACCCGCTACTTCAAGAGTATTACCTTAGACGCACACACCATGAAATTATAAATAAAATGTGCGACCCTCTTACTCATAATGCAATTCGCAAACAATGCCTACACCAGCTTCACAAACCATTACTTGCATTAAAGCGTTTCTACATAAGCCACAATAGTCGTGCTAAATTTTTATTACTTGAGCGTGAAGCTCGCATTCTTAGTCACGAATTCAACCCTTTTTAAGGAGCAGATCAATGAGCAACTTTAGAACAGAATCAGACAGTATGGGCGAGTTACAAGTACCTATAAACGCTTTATATAAAGCGCAAACGCAGCGCGCTGTTAATAACTTTGCTATTAGCTCTCTCACTATGCCAGCACAATTTATAAAGGCACTGGCATATATAAAACAAGCTGCAGCACAAAGTAACTATGAGCTAGGGCATCTTAATAAAACCAAGGCAACCGCAATAGAGCTCGCTTGCCAAACGATTATTGATGGTGAGCATTATGACCAGTTTCCTGTTGATGTATTTCAAACAGGTTCAGGAACAAGCTCTAATATGAACGCCAATGAAGTAATCGCAACCCTTGCCAGTACTCAGCAGGATCCTGTACATCCCAATGATGATGTAAATATGGGGCAAAGCTCAAACGATGTAGTCCCTACAGCTATCGCGCTAAGTAGTGCCATAGCCGTAAAACAATCATTACTACCCGCCCTTGAGAAGTTATCGCAACATTTAAAGAATAAAAAGAGCGAGATAGGCGCTATTGTTAAAACAGGTCGCACCCACTTAATGGACGCGATGCCTGTTACATTTGAACAAACCCTTAATGCATGGCAATCTCAAATTAATCATGCTGCTACGGGCATTGACCGTTCACTCGAACGGGTATGTGAACTTGCACAAGGTGGCACAGCTGTTGGTACGGGTATTAATGCCGACCCAAAGTTTGCTGATGTATTTAGCAAGAACCTGACTAAAAATGTAGGTATACAGTTTTCGCCAAGCAATAACTTTTTTTACAATATTGGTTCGCAAGATGCCATTGTTGCACTATCTGGGCAATTAAAAGTACTCGCTGTAGCACAAATGAAAATAGCGAACGACCTACGCTGGATGAACTCAGGCCCTCTTGCAGGATTAGGCGAAATAGAACTTGAAGCCCTACAACCAGGCTCATCCATTATGCCGGGTAAAGTAAATCCCGTTATACCAGAAGCCGCTGCCATGGTTAGCGCACAAGTGATTGGTAATGACGCCACAATTACTGTTGCAGGCCAATCTGGTAACTTTGAACTAAATGTGATGCTGCCTGTTATTGCCTATAATATTTTGCAAAGCATAGAGCTACTAGCAAACAGCGCCCAAGCTTTAGCAGAAAAAGCCATCGCCACATTTGTCGTCAATCAAGCTAACATTGACCGCGCGCTTGCTAAAAACCCTATTTTGGTAACTGCACTTAATCCGGTGATCGGTTACGAAAAAGCGGCCAAAATAGCGAAGCAAGCCTATAAAGAAGCGCGCCCCATTATAGATGTTGCAGAGCAAGAAACCGATTTACCGCGTAGCGAACTTGAAAAACTGCTTAACCCAACCAAGCTTACACAAGGTGGCCTTTAAACTAGCCTGTATACTTTGGCTTTAATTACTTGATTATATAGTTTTTATTGCCGTTAAAAATGCACCGTGTATGATAGTGATGAATTATTCATCACTATCAAGGTATCTTATGCGCCCTGTATTATTAGCTCTTGTTTTACCCCTTTGTTTAAGTGCGTGTTTAGAAAAAACACCAGCAGAAAAGGAATCAGTAACTACTGCTGAAGTAATAAAACCACAACAACAAACACTAAAAGAAACCACTCAAACAAAAAGTGACGTTGACGCACTTTCAAATACAAGTGTAGAAGCGGTATCAGTTGAAGATATTACAACAGCTAAAGCCCAGTTAAACACGCTTATTGCAGATACAAGCTGCGATACTAGTATGCAATGTAAAGTTATTGCAGTAGGTAGTCGTGCATGCGGTGGCCCTAGTAGCTTTGAAGTTTACTCAACTAAAGCAGCAAGCGACGAGCAAGTAAAAACACTCAGTAAAACAATCACCGAGCTTGAAAGTAATTTTAATGCACAAAAGGGAATGATGAGTATTTGTCAGCATTTAACAACACCAAGCACTCAGTGCGTTGAAAATAAGTGTGTTAAACTTGAAGGCTCAGCGGTAAGTGTATTTTAAGGATAACAATATGAGTGGTTTAACATTGACAGTTAAATTATCAATTTTTAGTGTTGCTGCTAGCATTTTATTACTCAGTGGCTGCTCAACCACAGCACCTGAAAATGGCGCTAAAGGCCAAAGCTTGTCGGCTTTAAATAGTCAACTTGCCAATATAGTTGATAACAACGGCTGTACGGCAAGCTTTCAGTGCAAAGTACTTGAAGTAGGAGCGCGAGCCTGCGGTGGACCGAGTAAATATGCCGTTTATTCAACGCTAAATACTCCACAAGAACAAGCAGAAAGCATTGCGCAGCAAATCACCGAACAAGAAAAAAATCAAAATGAACAGCAATCATTAACTGATTGTTTACCGGTTATTGAAGTACAATCGCTGTGTATTAACCAGCAATGCCAATCAATCGATATCAAGTAATGAAGTGTTAAGGGGTATTTCAGCGTTAACTTAAGTATGGAATGAGCGCTGAAATAACCACGACTAACAGCACGCATATCCCTGCTTTAAGTATGTATTTCATTGGCATTGTTTTTAGTATCCAGTACGCATATATAAAACGCACAAAATAACTTGCTGCAGTACCAAATAACGCAAAAATAATTAGGTAAGTAATCAGTATAATATTCAAAGCAGTACTTCTTTATCGTTGTTACCTTTAGTGTAAGGGCTTAATACAAAGAACGCAAAAGCACTGCTTTTCAATTTATTAGCTTTTGATAAATGATTTAAAAGTACATTGAAGTACCCATCCATTTAATCTTATTTTTAGCTAAAATAACTGCCTAACATACTTTTATAAACCAGGGTTTAGGCCAACTACTTAGCTTTTTTAGTATGCGCAATTAAAAGCTCTGCTACTTGTTGCTTTACCGCGCGCTTATCTTCGCTAGGTACATCAAAGCGGCCCGCTAGTTGCGCTATCTCATCATCATTCAAATTGAACGATAAGCGCTGTCGAGTCTTTTTAGACTTAACATCTAAGCCAAGTATTTTCCGGATCATATCTGATGGTGTGAGCTCTTGGTCAATTGCTTGCTTTTTTATTTGCTTTTGAACATCGCTACTTAAATCAAATGCCATTTGTGTAGCACGCACGGCATGCTCTTGGCGTAACCACTTATCTTTAGCATCACTCACTTCGCGTCTCCAGGAAATAAATCCACAATATCGGTAATTGGACGCGTAAGTGTTAATGACACTTCGGTTTCGCCGCCATCCCAAATTTCAATATTTAAACTATGCCCCTCATCAGGTGATGCTAAACATATCATTTCACAGGGCTCACCACCGTCTTGTTCATAGCGCGGTAAGCTTTGACCACGAAAATCTTTGTTATGGAAATAACATACAAATGGAGATTCACTTTGTTGATAGCTCTTCGCCAAAAACTGCATAAAACGCTCAGGAGTATTTTTAACTGCAATATGCGTTAACGACTCTTCATCAAAAATACGAGCAAATTCATCTAATGTGAAAATATCGTCTACTTCATCTCGTTGTACTTTTATCGAAAAATTAGCCCATTGCTCGCCGTCTTCTTGTGCTATTTGTAAAAACACAACTTGACCACTGTTTGTCTCAAGCACAAACTCAGTATCACTACTGTGCTGATATTGATAAGTTTGCACATCAATAACACGCAATGTTTGTCCTTTTAACCACGACGGATAAGCGAACGAATCGATCACTGTGAACATGTCGCCTTTTTTTAACTCACTTGCATGATTAAGCTGACGTTCTGGCTCTTTTTTAGATTTGAAAAAATTAAACATAATGAAGCATCTCTTAAGCAAAAAAGGTAACTAAGCACAGCTTAATTACCTTTCATTTATAATGTACGTACTATTAGCCGTTTTGCTTAGCTTTTATACGCGCTAAAATGTCAGCACTTTTTGGACTGGTGTCACCAATACCCGCTTCAGCCATTTTAGCTTTTAAATCGTCGCCATTCACTTCCGACTCAAGCTCTTTTGCAGCACCTAACTGGTCGCTACGATCTTGTTGGCGTTGCTTAATACGCTCAAGTGATTGTCGAGCTGAGGTCATCGACGAGCTATTGGTATTAAGTGTACTGTTAACAGCCATTGTTGCTTGCTGAACGCTCTCAGTGGTTTTCACCATGGTAAGTTGGCGTTGGTTTTCTTTAATAGACTTTTCAGCATCTTTAACTTGCTGCTTAAGTGTCACAATGTGATTGCTAAAGCCCGCTAAAACTTGCTCATTTTCTGCCTTTTCAGCTTCAAAATCACCAATTTTTTCAGCAATTTCTATTGCTAAGGCTTCATTGCCTTTTTCAAGTGCTTGGCCTGCATAAGCCTCGTGCTCGGCAATTGATGCATCTACTGCGCTAATTTTACGCTTAGTCTGCATTTCTTTAGCCATTACTTCTGTCAGGCTCTTTTTAGCACGGTGAAGTGCATTTTGTGCATCCGCAATTTCTTGTTCAAAAATACGGATACCATTTGCATCTACAATTGCTTCGCCTGCTTCACGTGCACCGCCACGTACAGCTGTAAATAATTTTTTTAATATACTCATAATCTTAACTCCACTAACTAGTTACTAATCGTTTAAATACAAGGTCACGGCTTCTAGTGCATCAATCGCGTTGTCAGCTAATGTCACTAGTTCGTGGGTAACATCATCCAATGATGAGTTTACCGACAGTGCACCAAAAATCGCGTATTTATTATCGATTTTAGCAAATGCACTTAGTGGAATTGGCACGTTTAAACGTAACAATGTTTCGTTTAACTCGTTGCGTAATTCACTTTTCACTTCGTCTTCGCCAAACAAGTAGCTAATACATAACAACTGCTCTTGAGTTTGCGTAACAAAAATTGGAAGTTCATCATTTCCATCAACAATGACTTGTAAAACATCTTGCTCACCTGGATTGGCAATCAAGAAAGACTCAAAGTTAGCGCCTTCAGTTTCAAAAGAGGCTAATTTTATTGAAAGTTCGTTTAATTCCATGTCTCTGCCTTTGTGTTATTTGACATATTATGTCTGAGTTAAGATTCGCACGGTAGACATATTATGTCAACCGTGTTTTGTTAGTTTTTATACAATTCACTCTCTATTTGCCATGCTGAACGGTAATAATCATAAAGCTGACCAGAACCTAACCTATTGACCTCAATATCATTTATTTGTTCAAAATACTGATTAGGGAATACAAAACTTGCTAGTAAATATTTTTTACTTATCCATCGTGACGATACCGGCATTTCGCCTATATTATTTATTCGTGCACTGGCTGGTTGACCCATTTTGGTAGCAATTGTCCACCCCCACTGACCAAACGATGGAATATTTTGTTGGTATTGCTCCACGTAATCAAACCCGGCAGCCTTAACAGTTTTAGCTATACTCAGAAACGCCTTTTTTGCATGATATGGCGACGTTGATTGCACAGCCATAGCCCCATCAGGAGCAAGTAATTGGCGTACATGATTATAAAAATAATCGCTGTATAACTTATTTAGATCAGGATGATTCGGATCAGGTAAATCAATAATAACAGTGTCAAACTGTTTGTTTTGATCGAGTAATTTCTCAACCTCTAAAAAAGCATCACCCACAATAATATTAGCTTTGGGGTCTTTCATTGAGTCGTTGTTGAGATTTATTAATCGCTGCGTGATGGCTTCAGGCGGGGTAAACTTATCGTCTTCGTGGCCAAATAGGCTAAGTAACTGCCCATCTAAATCAATTAAAGTGACTTCGTTTACCGACCATTTTAGTACATCCCTTAATGCTAAACCGTCACCCCCGCCAATAATTAGCACCTTATCATGGCGGTTAGAGGCAAGCATAGCCGGATAAACTAGCATTGAATGATATATTTGTTCATCAACACTGGAGAACTGTAAGCGGCCATTTAAGTACAGGTCGGTAATAGGTTGCGGTTGATTTTTGCTAAGTCGTTCTGTTAACACAACATGCTGATATTTAGTCGCTTGAGAATAAATAACTTTATCTTTATATAAGACGTTGCTTAGGCTATTCATCCAACTGCTGCCGAACACTAAAATAAAGCCAAACAGCACAAGTAGTAAAATATGGCAAACCAACAAAGCTTTAGCAAAGCGTACATGGGCATGGTAGCGCCATAAAAAAGCAAGCCCTGCAATAATATTAAATAAAGCGGTCCATGCAGCAGCTTGCATGATAGGCATAGCCAACATTATGCTTACCCAAATTGCTGCGCCAATACCTGCCCCAATGTAGTCTGCACCATAAATAGTTCCTGCATTGTTTTCTAAAAACCGCCCGTACACATGTTGGCGAATACGCGCTATAAGCGGTATTTCCATACCAATAAACAGTCCTAATACTAAGCCAAATACATAAGGTAAAAAGCGTGACCATTCTTGTAACTTTTGAAATACATAGCCATTAAGTACAACGTCAGGTGGCAGGTTAAAAATGCTCGAGAACAAATGAGGAAGCGAATAACTAACTGCAATCACGCTTGCTATGGCCAAAATACAGCCCATGCCAATCAAAGCTATAATGCTTTCTAGCCAAGCAAATGCAGTGAACGCATCTTTAAACCAACGCGCTAAAAAAGCCCCTAGCCCCATAGCTACTATCATGGTGCCAATCATGGCGTAAATAGCACTTTCAACAGAGCCTAGTACTCGGCCGGCATAGTGAGAGAGTAGGTACTCATAAATAAGGCCGCACCCAGCGAGCACAGCCATAACAGTGATAAGTAATATATCGTGCCCAAGTAAGCGAGACTTACTTGGGCTTTGAGTTGTTGATGACACGAATTATGCGCCTAATAAGGTTGCCATTGTGATGCCTACGGCAAACGATACAGCGGCAGAAATAGCTGCTACACCCACATTTTTTTGACGATTAACTTCATCAGAAATATCACAACCCGATAAAATTATTTTAATGGTCACTAAGTGTAAAATAATAAACGCAACTAGGCTCACTACTGCACTAACAGCCCAATATAATAGGCTAGCATTAATATTATCTGCAGCATATGGTGCAACACCTGTTGCCGCTGTGATTGCTAATGCACTACCCACTAAATAACCAGCGTAACGAATACCAACAGCTAAGTTATCATCAATAATAGCTTGTTGAAGACAGTCGCCATTTTTATTTGTGCGTTTAAATAACATAACTCGGTACTGGCTCACAAATAACAGCACAATGCTACCAATAACAAAGGCAGCAATGACAATCGGTAAACCATGCCATCCCTCTGTAGCTACCCATAGCAGTGCTGAACGAATGACAATTGCCACACTCACTACATGGCCAAAATCAATTATTGAAGCAGTCACATTACCTTTAACAATTTCATCATGTAGGCTCACTTTACGCAGTGCAACTTTGTCTTGAAAAAAGTGACCAAGCTTAATTAAGACAATGGCAAGCGCACCATAGCCAAGCATTTGCAGTGCTTCTTGCTGAAGCGTTGCAGCAAATGCACCACTGCTTACACCGGTTAATACGATAGCCAGCGCAACCAAACCAGCGGCAAAACTAATACCAAAGGCAAAATTATCACGCTCTGTTATTTCGTCATTGGCATGTAAATTTGAAACCCAGCCTTTTATATATTTAAGGCTAACAAATAGCAGTACAATTATTGCAAAGTCTATCGCTAAAGCTTGCAGCGACCACGTAGTTATTCCATTAAATTCATACATATTATTCTAACTCCAACTTTATTCTTTACTTACCACGGCTCACGCCACGAGAGGTTCTGCTTCCACTGTCACGAACTGAACCAGAGCTATTGCTATAGCTACTTGAACGTGAGTAACTGCTGCGACTCTTAGGCGGTGTATAGCTACTTCGACTTAACCCTGATGCACCAGTCTTTTTACTCGCATACGGGCTTGTGAACTGCTTACCTTGGCGTTGATATGTTTGACGTGTACGTGTCTCTAGCGCGCTTTGTGTTTTAATTTGTTTAGGGCTTGAGTAGCGATAACGACCATAATCGTTGTAATAGCTGTACTTACGGCGTTTACTCCAGCTTCCGTATTCAACCCTGTCAAATACATCCCCTAAAATACGGTACATGCCGTACCATTGCCAAAAGCTGATGCCACTGCTATTTGTTTGCCAGTTACCGTAGTTGGGATTACCCACCATCTGGTTACCTACCCCTTCACCCTCGGCTTGTTGGCTAATAGCACCAACGCGAGCTAGGGAGCCTTTTGACATATCAGCAAGCATATTGATTGGATCAGTTAAAGCGTCAGAGAACAGTGAAGGTTTTGCAGCTTCACGTAAAAGATCGATGCTGTGCAACGTATCTTCGTAAGGGGGGATTAAGTAAGTACTTTTAGTCTCTTTAAGTCGCTGTAATAAACCACTATAAAGTGCACCTTGGCGCGAAGCATCTAAAGTAATTACATCAACAACATTTGAAAGCTCTGGCTGTTGTTTTTTTAAAAGCGCACCATACTCTTTAAGTAACACAGCATTGCGTATACTGCCATTATCTAGCGCACTACCTAGCTGTGATAGCTCAGCATCCGCTTTTTTTATAGACTCTTGAATTGTTTGTTGTAGCTGCTCTTCTTTAGATTGACAACCCATAAGCACCGTAAACAAACAAAACAGGCTTATAAGTTTCCAAACTTTACTATTCGACATTCATGTCACCTGATTTACTAAATTAACACAGCTAGTCTTACACAGGTCACTTAGTAAGCCAAGAATGAAATTGCAACAAAATGAGAAGAGATGTAAAGAATAAAGTAGATTACAAAACTCAGTAGTCAAAGGTAAAAAGTTTATGATCTAGACACGGGATAGAATTGACTTAACCTTACGTTGGTTGGCATTTTTGATGGAGATGATATTAGTTTGGTTCTTTATTTTATCCAAGAAAGTAAAAAACCAGCACACTGCTGTAACAGGTCTCGATTATTTGAGCCTGTTAATGTCATGGTGCCCTAAGCGTTAGAGAGTCACATAGCACATGGGATACTATCATTGGTTGGGGCTCGCCTTCGCGCTGTTTTCTGTCGCTACTGAGTTCGGCATGGCCTCTTGGCTATTTACTAAACCCCAGACAGAAAAAAATCCGTTACATTGATTTAGCGGGTTTTTCTTATTTGAAGTCGGTGCGCTACTAATAACCAAAACACTCTTCACAAAGAGGTGCTTCGCTTAAGAGACGCGACGCTTTAGAGAAGGGAATGTTGAATATTACTTTTCTGCAGACGTAAAAAAGCCGCTTCATTTCTGAAGCGGCTTTCTACAATTTGAAGCCTGGTAATGTCCTACTTTCACATAGCAAATGCTACACTATCATCGGCGCTGTTTCGTTTCACTACTGAGTTCGGCATGGAGTCAGGTGGGTCCAAAACGCTATTGTCACCAAGCAAATTTGGGCGTTAATCCGTATCTCTACGCACTAACTGAATTTGGAAAATATCTGATAATATTTTTTAAGTCTTTCTAAGTAATATCTACTTTAGTTATTAACTTCTGTCTTAACTGTCACACAAAACGCGTTTGGCGTTGTATGGTTAAGCCTCACGGGTAATTAGTACAAGTTAGCTTAATGGCTCACACCACTTCCACATCTTGCCTATCAACGTTGTAGTCTTCAACGGCCCTTCAGAGACTTTAAAAGTCTAGTGAGAACTCATCTCGAGGCCTGCTTCGCGCTTAGATGCTTTCAGCGCTTATCAGTTCCGAACGTAGCTACCGGGCAATGCCATTGGCATGACAACCCGAACACCAGCGGTTCGTTCACTCCGGTCCTCTCGTACTAGGAGCAACCCCTCTCAATTCTCAAACGCCCACGGCAGATAGGGACCGAACTGTCTCACGACGTTCTAAACCCAGCTCGCGTACCACTTTAAATGGCGAACAGCCATACCCTTGGGACCGACTTCAGCCCCAGGATGTGATGAGCCGACATCGAGGTGCCAAACACCGCCGTCGATATGAACTCTTGGGCGGTATCAGCCTGTTATCCCCGGAGTACCTTTTATCCGTTGAGCGATGGCCCTTCCATTCAGAACCACCGGATCACTATGACCTACTTTCGTACCTGCTCGACGTGTCTGTCTCGCAGTTAAGCTGGCTTCTACCATTACACTAACCGTACGATGTCCGACCGTACTTAGCCAA
>NZ_LOFI01000026.1:0-30653 GCF_001469195.1 Pseudoalteromonas sp. 10-33
CACCTCAAGGCATGTTCCCAAGCATTACTCACCCGTCCGCCGCTCGTCAGCAAAGGTGCAAGCACCTCTCTGTTACCGCTCGACTTGCATGTGTTAGGCCTGCCGCCAGCGTTCAATCTGAGCCATGATCAAACTCTTCAATTAAAAAGTTTTATGTCTTTCGACAGCTCAATGAATTCTGAATTTATTTAATATCTTTCGATATTGAATTGACTGTGCTGAATAACTACCTAAGTAATTATTCTGTTGGTCACTCAGTTTCAATTGAGACTCTAATTTGTTTGCCTCACTACCTAAGTAGCTTGGCTGTTAGAACTCAATCTGTACGAGTGCCCACACAGATGATTGCTTTATATTGTTAAAGAACGTTTGAGTTGCCTTAGCGACTCAAGGGAAGCGAATCTTACGCTTTCCTGTGTTTTTGTCAACACTTAATTTTAAACTTTATAAAAATCTAAACCTAAGTTTTACTCGACTCACTAAGTGGTTTGCTTGCCTCGCTAAGCGTTGCCTGCTCTGCCGTCTCAGTGGGGTCGCATTATAGGGAGCCGCGAATTTAACGCAAGCCTTTTTTTACTAAAAAACTTATTTAAATTACACCCCAAGCAAGCGCACACCCTAAACACAAGTTACCCACAACCCGCTGTTGATAACTCTACTTTTATGGCCGTTTATCCTAAACACTTGGTCATTCCTATGGTAAGTTGCGGTCACTTTTTTAACACATGTCTTCAGGTAGTAGTTATGGCAGATATAATAAATAGTATTAGTGGCCTTTTATGGGGTCACGTTCTCGTATACTTATTAATAGCAGCGGGTTTATTCTTTACCTTTAAATTGGGTTTTATTCAATTCGTACAATTTCCACATATGTTCAAGGTTATGTTTGGCTCTCGAAAGTGTGGTCATAACGAGATCTCTTCATTTCAGGCTTTTTGTACTTCTCTAGCAGCCCGAGTTGGCACTGGCAATATGGCAGGTGTCGCTGTTGCATTATACCTTGGTGGCCCAGGTGCTATTTTTTGGATGTGGTTAATTGCATTGATTGGTATGGCAACAAGTTTTGCTGAAAGTACACTTGCTCAGGCATACAAGACTAAAGATAGTGATGGTAATTTTAGAGGTGGTCCTGCGTACTATATGCAAACCGGCTTAGGTAAGCGTTGGATGGGAGTTTTGTTCTCACTGTGTTTAATTTTAGCTTTTGGTCTGGTATTTAATGCTGTGCAATCAAACTCTATTGCAGCCGCTTTTGAAGTAGCATTTGATATTCCAAAATATATTGTGGGTCTTTGTTTAGTTATTGGCTCTGGGATCATAATTTTTGGCGGCCTTAAAACAATTTCTCGATTTGCTGAAATGGTTGTCCCTTTTATGGCTCTAGCCTATTTGTGTGTTGCGCTTTATGTTTGTGCTGTTAACTTAAGCGCACTTCCTGATGTATTTATGCTGGTAATAGATAGTGCTTTTGGAATAGAACAAGCCGGTGCTGGCGCAATAGGTTATGGTGTAATACAAGCCATGATCCAAGGAATTAAACGGGGATTGTTTTCTAATGAAGCGGGTATGGGTAGTGCTGCTAATGCTGCAGCAACTGCAACCCCTTATCCCCCTCACCCAGCTTCACAGGGGTATGTGCAAATGCTTGGGGTTTTTATTGATACAATTATAATTTGTACTGCGACTGCTGCACTTATTTTATTATCTCAACAATTAATACCTGAATCAGGGGTGTTGGGTATAGAACTTACTCAGGCCGCATTAACAGAGCATGTTGGAAGTTGGGGCACCTACTTTATTGCTATCGCAATTTTATTTTTTGCTTTTACATCTATTGTTGCGAATTACTCTTATGCAGAAACCAATCTTATGTTTTTAGAACACAACTCTAAGAAAGGAATGTTTATATTTCGCTTGATTGTTTTAGGAATGGTTATGTTCGGGGCAGTAGGTGAGCTTGGGTTAATTTGGACATTAGCCGATATATCAATGGGCTTAATGGCTATTGTTAATGTTATCGCACTTTTCATGTTGTCAGGTGTTGTGATATGGCTTTCAAAAGATTACAACGAACAACACAAAAGAGGCCTAACTCCTACATTTGATAAAAGCAAACACCCAAAGCTAAATAAAGAGGTCGACCCTCTGGCCTGGAAATAAAAATTAAATAGCGAGCTCCGGCTCGCTTTTTTAGCTCTATAATATTTATAGTAAATATAAAAATTTAGATTTATTTTTACTACTACTTTATATTTATTGACGTATAGGAATGCATTGAAAAGTTATCTGTAAAAAAAGGAGACCTAATGGATGACGTAACAAAAAAGTACAGTATCGACACGACTGATTATCAAGTTGGACAGGATAATGTGCAAAAATGGGGGTTTGACATACATAACCCTGTATTTGGAATAAGCGCATTTTTAGTCGTTTTATTTGTAATACTTACCTTAGTTTTTGACCCCACAGTTACCCGTGATGCACTAACTTCAACTAAAGACGCTATTATTAATCAATTCGATAGTTACTTATGCTATTAGCCAATGCCTTTGTGATTTTTGCGGCGTTTTGGCATTTTCCCCTTTAGGTAAAATTCGTTTAGGAGGTATAAAAGCTCGTGCAGAACATGGTTACATGTCGTGGCTTTCAATGCTCTTTGCAGCAGGAATAGGAATTGTCTTACTATTTTGGGGAGTAGCAGAGCCAACAGCCTATTATACCGGTTGGTATCATATGCCAATGGGAGTTGAGGCAAATTCAGCACAAGCACATTCATTAGCTTTAGGTGCAACTATGTACCACTGGGGCTTACACGGATGGGCGATTTACGCCGTGGTTGGGTTAAGTCTGGCTTTTTTTGCATTCAACAAAGGTCTTCCTTTATCTATACGTTCTGTTTTTTACCCTTTATTTGGTGATCGTGCTTGGGGTTAGCTTGGACATATCATAGATATACTTGCGGTACTGTCTACCTTATTTGGTTTAGCTACATCGTTAGGGCTTGGTGCACAACAAGCAACCAGTGGAATAAATTACCTATTAGGTACAGATTTCGGCACAGCTTTTCAAATATCAGTTATTGGATTAGTAACCTGTATTGCTATTTTTTCTGTTATTAAAGGTATTGGAGGCGGTGTAAAAGTACTAAGCAATGTTAATTTAATCTGCGCGTTTATTTTATTGTTAGCTGTTATCGTACTTACATTCTCTGATTCAATTCCTGCCGTGTGGTTTACCCTTAAAGCATACGCAGAACACTTTGTGCCATTGAGTAACCCTTTTAATAGACCCGATGAAGACTGGGTGCATTCTTGGACTGTATTTTATTGGGCGTGGTGGATATCTTGGTCACCATTTGTGGGTATGTTTATAGCTAGGGTTTCTAAAGGGCGAACTGTACGAGAATTCTTACTTGTTGTAATAGGCCTACCAACTCTGCTGAGCTTAGTATGGATGGGTGTATTTGGTAATATGGCAATTACACAAGTTATAGAGAAAGTTGGGCCACTTGGACAAAACGGTTTAACTGATATTTCAGTTACTTTATTTCAAGTTTACGAACAGCTTCCGTTTTCTAGCTTTATCTCTATTATTTCTATTGCTTTAGTTTTAGTCTTTTTTATTACTTCATCTGACTCGGGATCGCTTGTAATAGACGGTATAACTGCTGGCGGTAAAATAGATGCACCAGTGCCACAACGTATATTTTGGGCAACTGTCGAAGGTATGATAGCAGCAGTATTACTTTGGGTTGGAGGCTCGCAAGCATTACAAGCACTTCAATCAGGAGTCGTTACAACTGCCCTACCGTTTTCAATAATACTAATTTTAATGTGCGTTGCGCTTATACAGGGCTTACTAAGTGAATACCCGTTTTACAAAGCTCAAAGTAAACTGCAATAACAGTTCATCTTTTGTAAGTGGCCCTGATGGGTCGCTTACACATCGACTTTAAAATTTACCATAGACACGCCTTACATATATTCATGTTCACTAATGTCAGATCCCAATGTTACTTCATCATTTAGAGAGGGCAAAATTTTCGCCTACACCGTTAAAAATATCTGATTTACTTAAGTATAGATGCAGGTGTAATTGCCAATAGTAATTAAATCATCATCGTTCTGATTTTTTTCAGTAACAGTAAAAAATATATTAGAGGTAAGTTGGTGTTAAAATAAAGTGTGGGAACTTAAACTAGCAAACTTTAAGTGTTTTAAGCTGAGGAGGGATTTTAAATTGAAATTATTTAATTTTTTTTTAATAAAGATGGTGCCCGAGGCCGGACTTGAACCGGCACGACTTGTTAGTCGAGGGATTTTAAATCCCTTGTGTCTACCAATTCCACCACTCGGGCATCGAGTTTGCTAATTAAAGCGTGTGGAGTAAATTATGTGGAGGCGGAACCCGGAGTCGAACCGGGGTAAACGGATTTGCAATCCGGTGCATGGCCACTCTGCCATTCCGCCTTAACGCTTCCAAATAATTTGGAGCGGCACACGAGGCTCGAACTCGTGACCTCGACCTTGGCAAGGTCGCGCTCTACCAACTGAGCTAGTGCCGCATACAATAAATTTTATCAAACTTTTAATTAAATTGATCAGTAATTAAAAGTGGTGCCCGAGGCCGGACTTGAACCGGCACGACTTGTTAGTCGAGGGATTTTAAATCCCTTGTGTCTACCAATTCCACCACTCGGGCATCGAGTTTGCTACTTAAAGCAAGTGGATAAAACTAATATGGAGCGGCACACGAGGCTCGAACTCGTGACCTCGACCTTGGCAAGGTCGCGCTCTACCAACTGAGCTAGTGCCGCATCATATTAATTCTAAAGTTTCTTTTTAAAAGGTATATGTTGGTGCATATAACTAAACCACAAAGTGGTGCCCGAGGCCGGACTTGAACCGGCACACTCTAAGAGCGAGGGATTTTAAATCCCTTGTGTCTACCAATTCCACCACTCGGGCATCGAGTTTGCTATTTAAAGCATGTGGAGCGTTGATTGGAGGCGGAACCCGGAGTCGAACCGGGGTAAACGGATTTGCAATCCGGTGCATGGCCACTCTGCCATTCCGCCCCAGTACTGGGGTACAACCTTAGATAACGTGGAGCGGCACACGAGGCTCGAACTCGTGACCTCGACCTTGGCAAGGTCGCGCTCTACCAACTGAGCTAGTGCCGCATTTCGTTATCTTGGGGGCTATGCCCTCTCAACACGGACGCATTCTACAGAGATTATTAAACGCGTCAATACAAAAAATGCTAGTTTTGAACTGTTTGCTTGTTTTTTATCTAAAACGGTGCGTTATTATACATTTACAGTTAATTTTTGGTCAATTCACTCCATGCTGCGTTCAAATATTGCAGCATAGAACTCAAGGTCAAAAACGTTGCTATATAGAGTAGTCCAAAACTTAAATAATTCATCCATGTATCATATTGCCAAATCAATCCAATGATGGCTAACATTTGCGCAGCAGTTTTTATTTTGCCCATATTTGAAACAGCCACGTTGCCACGCTTGCCCTGCTCAGCCATCCATTCTCTTAATGCTGAGATAACAATTTCACGACTAATAATGATAAGTGCAGGAATAGTCATGTACATTGACTGATATTGATCTGAGAGAGCCACAAGTGCCGCACACACCATTACTTTGTCAGCAACAGGGTCCAAAAAAGCACCAAATGGTGTTGATTGTTCTAGTTTTCTTGCAAGGTAACCGTCAAGTATGTCGGTAATTGATGCAAGCCAAAAAATAAAAGCGGCAGCAAAAAAAGCCCAGCTATAAGGCAAATAAAATATCACCAAAAAAATGGGGATAAGAAAAAGTCTAAATGTTGTGAGTGTGTTTGGAATATTCCACATAACTACTTGGATATGTCTTTTCTTTTATATTCGCATGAAGGGCTAACCCTTGTCATGTAAATGGTTAAATATCTTCTCAGCCATGTCAGGGCTGATCCCGGGAACTTTCTTTAATTGTTCTATATTAGCAGCTTTTACTCCCTGCATGCCCCCTAAATATTTTAATAATGTTTGGCGACGCTTAGAACCTACTCCATTTATTTCTTCTAGCAAGGATTGTGTGCGTTGTTTTTGACGCTTATTTCGATGCCCTGCTATTGCAAAACGGTGAGACTCATCACGGATATGTTGAATAAGATGAAGTGCAGGTGCATCAGAATCCATCGGGATTGTTTTACGCCCTCCATCTATAAGTAAGGTTTCAAGACCAGGTTTACGACTTGTGCCTTTTGCAACCCCTACTAAAAGAGGCATTTTAGTATGAGACCAATTAGCAAAATATTGCTCTGCCCGTCCTAACTGTCCTTTACCACCATCTATAAATATAACATCGGGAATTTTGTCTTCATCAACGAGTTTGTTGTAACGTTTATTTAAAGCAAACTCCATGGCTGCATAATCATCACCACCAGTTATGCCGGTTACATTGTAGCGTCTGTATTCTTTTGTATTTGGTCCTTGCGAATCGAACACAACACAACTTGCTACCGTGTTTTCTCCCATAGTGTGACTGATATCAAAACATTCCATCCGTGCTATATCATCTAAACGTAATGTTGCTTTTAATTGGGCATAGCGTTTATTAATAGAGTCTTGTGTACTTTGTTTGACAGCAATACTGTTTAACGCATTTTTATTTGCTAGTTGAAGATATTGCGCCCGCTCTCCACGCGTAACCACTTTAAGCGCCACTTTGCGCTCACTGATTTGCGTAAGTGCTTCGCTTAGCGCGCTACTTTCTTCTATTTCAAACGGAAGTATAATTTCTTTAGCAATACGCCCTGTTGCACCTGGCGCTAAATAATACTGCCCTAAAAATGAGGTTAAAATCTCTTGCTCGCTTGAATCTTTCGGTACTTTAGGAAAATACGTTTTACTGCCTAATACTTTGTGATCGCGGATCATGAGTAAATGTATGCCGTTTAACCCATTTAAATGTGCGAAGCCCACCACATCCATTTCTGCGAAATTACCCGAAATAGACTGTTGCTCCTGCATTTTACGTAGTAGCATTATTTGGTCACGTACTTTTGCTGCAAGCTCAAAATTGAGCTCCATGCTAGCCGCTTCCATTTTTTTTATTAGCTCAGCAATCACTTCATCCGATTTACCCGTTAAAAATTTACGGACATAATCAACTTGTTCGCTGTAATCGTCTTCGGTAACTTTATTAACACACGGTGCAGAACATCGCTTGAGCTGATACTGCAAACAAGGGCGGCTTCGGGCGCGATAATAGGCATCCTCACACTGGCGAACTGGAAATATCTTTTGCATTAAACGCAAACTTTCCGAAACAGCACCTGCACTCGGAAATGGACCAAAGTACTCGCCTTTTATCTTGCGGCTCCCCCTATGAAACGCTAAACGAGGATGTTTGTGGTGCGTTAATAAAATATAAGGGTACGACTTATCGTCTCGCAATAAAATATTGTAACGAGGTTGATATTTTTTTATGAGGTTATTTTCTAGCAGTAGCGCTTCGGTTTCGGTATTAGTCAGTGTAACTTCAATATCACTGATGTTACTGACTAAAACACGGGTTTTGCTATCAGTGATGTTGGATCTAAAGTAACTGCTTACGCGTTTTTTTAGTTGTTTAGCCTTGCCAACATAAATAACTTGGTTGTCACTATCAAGCATGCGGTATACACCAGGCTCGCTTGATAGCGTTTTTAAAAAGTGTACGTGATCAAATTCAGACATATAAAAGGATTAGTACGAAATGTCTATGTCAATCATCTTATGACGAATAGCTAAATGTGTAAGTTCAACGTCGCCACCTACGTTTAATTTTTCAAACATACGGTAACGATAGCTATTAACTGTTTTAGAGCTTAGATTTAAGCGTTCTGCAATATCTTGTGCTTTTTCACCTTTGGTGATCATAAGCATTATTTGAAGTTCGCGCTCTGATAAACTCTGAAACGGATTTTCGTCTGTGCGACCAGTAACCTGTGCAAGTGCTATTTGTTGTGCAATTTCAGGCGCAATGTAGCGCTGACCTGCATGGACTGAACGAATGGCACGAACCATTTCATCAGAGCCGGCTCCTTTGGTAAGAAAACCATGTGCACCAATTTGCATTACTTTAGACGGAAATGGATCTTCGCAATTAACGGTAAGAACAATAATTTTTACATCAGGGCAATAGCGACAAATCTTTTTAGTTGCCTCCAATCCACCCATGCCAGGCATATTCATATCCATAAGTACGATGTTAGGTGTGTGCTGTCGACAAAACTGAACGGCTGCCTCACCGTCTTTTGCTTCACCTACAACTTTAAACCCACGCACATCATCTAAAATGCGCCTGATCCCGGTTCGTACTAGTTCATGATCATCAACTAAAAGTACATTAATCAATGCAATACCCTCATTAACTCAACAATACGCGTCTAAATAATTCAATTTGTCACATTAACACAGTTAAAGCGAAACAATAACTAATATTATCGCTCTCATTTTGGCACATTAACTAAAGTTATAACTACTGGTGTCAATGTGCCCAGCACTTTAAGACGCTGATTTTTCACTAAAACGGTCAACCCACAGTGCTATAATGCCATCGCCTGTTACATTACATGCCGTACCAAAGCTATCTTGTGCTAAGTACAATGCAATCATTAACGCTACTGCCCCTTCATTAAATCCAAGCATGCTGGTTAAAAGGCCAAGAGCCGACATTACCGCGCCACCCGGTGCGCCTGGAGCAGCTATCATCACAACACCTAACATGAAAATAAATGGCAACATACCCATTAACGATGGAACTTCCATACCTGGCGATAAAAACATAACAGCCATAGCACACGTAACAATGGTAATAGTTGAACCCGACAAATGAATGGTGGCACATAAAGGTACTGTAAAGTTTGCAACATCTTCTTTTACATTATTTGCTTTACTTGATTGCAGAGATACTGGGATTGTTGCCGCGCTCGACATAGTACCTAATGCAGTAAAGTAAGCAGGTAACATATTTTTAACTAACTCAAGTGGATTACGCTTTAACAAAATTCCCGTAGCAATATATAAAACGCTTAACCATAACCAGTGCATAACAAGAGCCGCAATTAATACCACTCCAAATGTTTGCAGCGTATCAACCACTGTGCCCGCTACAGTCATTTCAGCAAACACACCTGCAATATAAAATGGTAATGCAGGAATAATCACTTTTGACAATAAGGCATCTATTACATCACGACCCTGATCAGATACTTTTTTTAGTGTGTCTAATTCAAGCTGGCTCATACCAATCCCGAATATAAAAGCCGTCGCAAGGGCAGTCATCACACCCATTAGTGGTGGGATTTCTATATCAATAAAACTGCCTATCTCGGTGGCCACTTCGGCTTCAAAAGTAATACCGCCACTTAAAAATGGAATAACAGCACTGACTAACAAAAAGGCAAGCGTGCCGGCAATAACGGTAGAGCTATAAGCAAATCCAACCGTTTTACCAAGTAAGTGGCCAGACCCTTTAGGAAGCCCGGCAATACCCGAAGCAATAAAAAATAAAATAATAAGAGGAATAGTGAAGGAAATAATTTGACCAATTAACTCTTTAACCGTGAATAAGAGTTCAACACCTGTTAAAGGCACGTAAAAGCCCACCAATATACCAGCCACAATACCGGCAATTAATTTTAAGATTAACTTCATTTTTATTACTCAATTATTATTAGATAAACGTTTTTATCATGTTTTGATTAGCTTGTGTCATAAAACCGCTGAACTAAGGTTTATTTGCATAAATAATCATCAATATACAAAGTACATCTGCGCTCAGTAAATTATCGAACGCCAAATTCATTCAATTTATTGGTTGTTAGTGCATACAGCCTGTAACCTATTAAGCCAATTAAAAGCGCGTAAAATATTGCGTATTACTATGTTTGTATATAAAGGCCACGCCTTTAGTATTTACGCTTTTCTTTAGTTTATTTATGAGTAAAAAATCGCCATGACTAATAAAAGCGTCTTATCATTAAACTTAATATGCGCACCTAATAACAAAAGGCACCGCTAATATAGATTTTTATTTCACTTAATTATAAGCTCAATCGATATATCTTATAGCCAAACTTTACTTTTATTTTTTTAAACTCTCAGTAAAGTGTCAACATATAGTTAGTAGCAAAGGCTATTAGCACGTTGATCAGATTGTATCCAAAGGAACATTATGTCTACTATTTTTGAAGATAACTCACTAAGTATCGGTAATACACCACTGGTAAAACTTAAACGTGTTACAGGTGGGAATGTATTCGCTAAAGTGGAAGCGCGTAACCCAAGCTTTAGTATAAAATGCCGTATTGGTGCATCGATGATTTGGGAGGCTGAAAAAGCAGGTCAGCTAACTGAAGGTAAAGAACTTATCGAGCCTACATCTGGTAACACAGGTATTGCACTGGCTTTCGTTGCCGCAGCACGTGGTTATAAACTAACGCTTACAATGCCAAATACAATGAGTTTAGAACGTCGTAAACTACTTAAAGCACTGGGTGCAAACCTTGTACTTACAGACGGTGCTAAAGGCATGAATGGTGCAATACAAAAAGCAAAAGAAATTCAAGCAACAGACCCAGAAAAATACATTTTGCTACAGCAGTTCGAAAACCCAGCAAACCCAAAAATACACTTTGAGACTACAGGTCCTGAAATTTTTGACGCGCTTGACGGCAAAGTAGATTACTTTGTAGCGGGTGTAGGTACTGGTGGAACTATCACAGGTGTTAGTCGTTACCTTAAAACAGAAAAAGGTTTAAACGTTAAGTCTATTGCTGTTGAGCCAACTAATTCTCCAGTAATCAGCCAAACACTTGCCGGTGAAGACGTTAAGCCAGGGCCACATAAAATACAAGGTATTGGTGCAGGGTTTATTCCTGGCAACCTAGATCTGAGCTTAATTGATGCTGCAGAGCAAGTATCTAACGAAGATGCGATTTCAATGGCACACGAGCTAATGAAAAAAGAAGGCATACTAGTAGGTATTTCTTCAGGCGCTGCAGTAGTAGCAGCAAAACGAATTGCTGAAAAACCAGAAAATGCTGACAAAAACATTGTTGTTATTTTGCCAAGTGCTACTGAACGTTACTTATCAAGCCCACTCTTTGATGAAGAGTTTAGTGACCAAGAGCTTGTTCAATAAGCATTACTTACCACTTTTTAAAAGGATGCCTAGGCATCCTTTTTTATTATTTACTCTGTAATATCTTTTTATTTACCTTCCATGTCTTTACATATTAGCTAATTCACCACACACTTAAATAAAACTAACTAACAAAAATTAACATGAAAAAAATAACCTATTTAGTCAGCCTTATTCTGTGTTTGTTTTTAGTTGCCTGTAGCGATGATGTGAAAAAACTTGGTGATTCACCCGGCGACACCGCAACAGCTTACTTTGACGCCTTGTACAATCAGCAAGATCTTCAAAAAGCAACAACCATGGCTACACCCAACCTTACGCGAATTATGAAGTCGTACGGTACAGCCAAACAATTTACGCGTAACTTAGTTAACATGCAGTACGATGAGGTTGTTATTGAAGTTGATATGACCAACATGAGTGTGCGCGAGCAATATGGCGATAATGCTAAAATAAACCTTATTTTTACTGGTTATTTAAACGGTAACAAAATAGATGATATGCGAAGCGTAAAAATGCTACGTAAAAAAGGTAAATGGTATATCGATAAAATAGTCGCCGACCCATACGCACGTTAATCATTATATTTAAAAAAGGCCTTACACATTAAGGCCTTTTTTATTTATGGTTCATATAGTTAGCTACAACTCGCCGTGCTGAAAGTTATCAACCGCTATTGCTTGTTTACGTAGCTTATTGGCATGGTGCATAGCATCGGCATCGGTTTGCGTTACTAAGTCATTATTTAATGCAAAATTAATTGCCCCCTCAATATCGAGTGTTGCAGGAATATTGCCTTTGCGCTGACATTGTTTTAAATCTTTAAACTGGGCTTGCATATCGTGCATAGCTAAAAATGCACTTTCCATTATTCCAGTACCCGCGTTTTCATCTACATAGCACAAATGCGTTAAACGATTTCTAAACACACCGGGTTGAGTCATATGTTCACAAATACGTTGTGCAATTTCATCACTCGGTTTTTCATAATGATTACCAATTGGAAATACAATACGTTTAAGCACAAAATTAATAACTGGGTTTGAGAAATTTTTGAAAAAGCCATCAAACGCTTGGCCTATTTCAAATAATGATGTTTCTATCGCATATTTAACAAAAGGTAAGTCGGCTTGTTGACGGCCCTCGTCTTCGTAACGCTTTAGAACCGTAGAGGCTAAATACAAGTGGCTCAATACATCACCTAATCGGGCAGATATCATCTCTTTGCGTTTTAGCTCACCGCCTAACATTAACATTGCCACGTCCGTACAAATAGCCAAGCTTCTGCTCATTCTACTTAAATGCTTGTAATAAATGGCAGTTTCGCCGCCAACTGGCGCTTTTGCAAAATAACTACGTGTTAAACCATGTATAAATGCCATGCTGGCATTACTTACTGCAAATAATATATGGTTCATTAATAAACCATCAAATTGATTCAGAGCAGCATCGTCATCTTCAAGAGCAGCGGCTTCCATTTCTTTTAAAACAAATGGGTGACAGCGGGTCGCTCCTTGGCCAAATATCATTAAATTTCGGGTTAAAATATTTGCGCCCTCTACCGTAATTGAAACCGGTATTCCCATATAACCATGTGCTAAATAGTTGTTAGGCCCGACCTGAATACCTTTGCCCGAATGAATATCCATTGCATCGTTCATAACAGTACGGCCCATCTCAGTCATATGATATTTTGCAATTGCAGTGACAACCGAAGGGCTGAGTTTTAAATCTATTGCGCCTGCCGTCATTAATCGGCATGACTCTAGGGTGTAAGTTAAACCGCCAATGCGTGCAAGGGCCTCTTGCACACCTTCAAATTGCCCAATAGACACACCAAATTGTTGGCGTACCATGGCATATGCTGAAGTCATTTTAGCCGCTAAATGACCAGTTGCAGCACTCAACGCCGGTAGCGAAATACCTCGCCCTGCACTTAAACATTCCACCAGCATGCGCCAACCACGTCCTGCGCATTCTTGACCCCCAATAATCCAATCAAGCGGAATGAACACGTCTTCCCCATAGGTTGTACCGTTCATAAATGCCATGTTCAGTGGATAATGGCGCTCACCTGTTTTCACACCCGGATGATCGGTTGGAATAAGCGCACACGTAATACCAAGCTCTTTTTCGTCTCCTAGTAAACCATCTGGGTCGTACATTTTAAAGGCAAGCCCTAAAACTGTGGCCACCGGTGCAAGCGTAATGTAACGTTTTGACCAGTTTAAACGCAGGCCAATTACGTCTTCGCCGTTGTGCTGCCCTTTGCATACAACGCCAGAATCTGGAATGCTACCGGCATCAGACCCCGCCTCAGGGCCTGTAAGTGCAAAACATGGTACATCTTCGCCATTGGCAAGGGTGGGTAACCAGCGGTCTTGTTGCTCTTTAGTTCCATAATGTAGCAATAACTCACCCGGCCCCAAACTATTTGGCACCATAACAGTCACAGCCGCAGTTAAACTTTTTGTTGAAATTTTTGACACTATGGTCGAATTAGCAATGGCAGAAAACTCTCGACCTCCAAATTTTTCTGGAATGATCAGCGCAAAAAAACCTTCTGTTTTTAAGTATTCCCACACCTCTTTTGGCAGGTCTTTATCTTTTTGCACTATTTGGTAATCATCAAGCATGGCCATTAAGGTTTCTACCTGATTAGCCATAAATGCATTTTCTTTGTCACTTAATTCAGGCTTTGGAAAGCTGTGTAATTTTTTCCAATCAGGGTTACCACTAAATAGTTCTCCATCCCACCAAACATCACCCGCTTCCATTGCTTCTCGCTCTGTTTGCGAAAGCGGTGGAAGTACTTTTTTAAACATTTTAAACGTGGGTCTACTGATCAGGTTTAGGCGAATATCTTTAACAGCAAAAATAACCACTATTACAACCAGTAAAATGATAAATACCGACATGCGTACATTCCTTTCACATTAAAAAATAATACCCTAAGTATGGCCCATCTTAGTTTAAATACAATGGGTAGCCAGTCGAGTGCCACTAAAATGATGAGCCTAGCTAATTGCAATTTAAAATATAACGATAAGTAGGATTACACATTTATTACACACAGCAAAAAGCCCACAAATGTGGGCTTTTTGCTACTTAACTGATTTAATTTATGCGATTAAACGCTTAATTAAAACTGAAAACGCATATTAGCAAAGTACGCATCGTTATCAGAATCATCAGCATTATTCTCGTAACCTACTTTAAGACCAATATTTTTGTTAATAAAGTGCTGAGCGCCAAAACTGTACGTATCTTGTTTATCGTAGCTTGCAAATACAGAGGTCGCTTTTGAAAAATAGTAATTCGTTTCTGCCACCCATTGGTTCTCAGCGTCATCAATACTTTCGTATTTACCTTCAAACGTTAGGTAGTTACCTTGCTGTAAATCAATAAAGTATTTAGCTGCGACGGCGCGGTAATCAAAGTCATCATCAGATGTTACCGTTACGCCAATGTAATCGGTAGTGTTTAGCATATGGTTATACGCTAAATCGAATAAAGCAAAGTCTTCGCCATCTTTATTTTCAACTAGCGTCACTTTTGCAAGCAGGTCTGGGTTAAAAAAGTAACCACCTGAAATTGTATAAGCTTCGTTATGATTGCCAACATCAAGGTTTGTGTATGACGCACCAATAACAAACTCATTAATAAAGTACTCACCACCCACTGACGTTGTATCGCTAAAGTCGTCATCAGCGTATGCGCCGTAAATGTTGCTTTGCTTATTAATGTATTCAAATTGGTCGTACGGGCCTAATGTTTTTTTAGGCGATAGGTAATAAATAGAATCTACAGCAACGGTATCGTTGTTGTCGCTGTCTTTGTAGCTTAGATTACTAATTGATTGATAGCTGTCTGCAGCAGCCGCAGTGCTAGATAATAAAATGCTTGAAATAATAACTGCTAATTTTTTCATTGTAAGACTTCCCTATGTACATTGCGTTTTATGCTTTAGCTAAATTACTAAAGTGGGCACATGCTAACGCCGGGAAACTGAATGAAAACTTAATTAAACCTTTGTATTTGTTGAGTTAATTGTAAGGAGGTGTAAGAAACTGTAAAAATTAAAGTAGTTGCAACATTTAGTCAACAACTACTTAAAATATATGTACAATTATAGAGCGTGTTGGCTAATTACTCTGTAAACTTCATTAATGTTATCGCCCGCTTTAAACTCTTTTGTAAGTGGCGTTGGGTCAGATCCAATCCAAATTTTAAGCTCTGCATCTAAATCAAAGTGCCCTGCACTTTCTTTACTAAATTTGGTGATTTTTGAGTAAGCAATACTCACCATTTCCATTTTAGAGCCAGTTACACCTTGCTTATCAATTAAAATTAGGCGCTTATTAGTAAAAATAAACATATCGCGAATCACTTTGTAGGCTTTTTCTACGTGCTCGCCTTCTATTAATGTATTAGCGAGTACTTTTTCTAAATCAGAATCATCAACTTCGCTTGCGTTACCCATTAATCCGCTTAATAAACCCATTATGCTTTCTCCTGTTTAAAAATTTGATTTTCTAATGTGTGGCCATTTACCAACTGTCTGTATTGCCAATTATGTTGGTGGCAAAACTGTAATAGTGCAATATCAAGTGCCTGCTCAGATTGGTTATACTCAATAACATACTCTTTGTGTTGGCTCATATAAACAGAGCTTACACCATTAAGTAACTGTAACTGTTGCTCAACGTTTTCATACATCTCGTTTAACATTAGTGTGTAAAAATGTTTGTCGGTTTTATTTACTTTTGTTTGATGCTCACTCAATACGCCTTTGTCTAAATGCAGCACTTGGGAACATAGCCGCTCAAGCTCAGTTAAATCATGCGAGCTTAAAATAAAGGTTGCTTCAGAGCTCAACGTTGAAACTAACTCACGCACTTCTCTGGCATGAATAGGATCAAGTCCTGCGGTTGCCTCATCTAGCATCACAATTTGCGGCGAACCTATTAGAGCCTGAGCTATGGTTACACGTTTGCGCATACCATGAGATAAATCACTTGCGCGGTTTTTAGCAATTTCACGCAAGCCTACCAAATCAAGAACACGCAAGGCTTCTGTGTGACTTTGCTTGGTGCTCATACCATGTAATTTGGCATAAAAAGCAAGTTGCTTGTCTATATTAAAACGCGGATCGAGCTGGGCATCTTGCGGTAAGGCACTTACTTTATTAAATAATGCAGCACTGCCGGGTTTATGGCCGAGTATTTCAAGCTCACCATTGCTGGGCGATATATAACCGCACAACAAACTAAATAACGTCGTTTTACCCGCACCATTTGGACCAACAAGTGCAACGGGAGCACCTTGCTCAATTTCAAAGTTCACATTGTTCAGCGCAAGTTTAGAGCCGTACGACTTACTCAAGTTACGCCCTGTAATTAGTGTACTCATAGTGAGCTCCTTGCAAAAATACGTTGAGCCACGGCAAGTAACACAGCAGTATGTACAAGTGGTATTCCCACGGCACTTAATAATGGCAGGTTTTGACCGGCGAGTTGCTCTATTTGTACACCCGGGAATAAATAATCAAGTACGCTTAATGCAGGTATTTGCCACTGTAGTAAACCCACTACAATTCCACCCGCTGTAAAATATAAAATAGCGAGTACAATTGATAACCGCGATGAACGTGCAAAAGTATTAATTAAAGTCATTAACGCCACAAACGGTGCAAATGTAACGATAAGAATTAGAAATATCGACAGTGCGCGGCCAACGCCCCCTACCAACAAACTCGGATCGCGATACCCTAATACCGCTAACGTGGCCACAAGAGTAATTGCTACCAAACACGTTAATACGGCTAATTGCCCAATAAACCGACCAAACAATATTTCAAATCGGGTTGAACGCAATGATAAAAACCTAAGTGTACCGCGCTCTCTGTCACCCACCGTTTGGTCACTACAAATAAATAAGCTAAAAACAGGGAAGCTATACAAAGCAATAAGCCAATACATAGCAAACTCGGCTTCAGGCCAATCAAGAAGTTTACTCAAGCCAATTGAACCTGAAATATCACGGGCTATTTGTTCAAAATTTGGCGAGCTAATAATGCTCACGGCTTGTCCTATCGGGTAGCGCAAAATAATTAACCAAACAAGTGCAAATGCGGCAAGTGCAATAAGCCCACGTTTAGTTAAAAACATACGTACAAGCTCAAATCCCGCAATTTGGGTTAAGCGTCCTACGTTTATTGGTAATGGTGTTGCCATTGACTATCCTTAATGACGTTGCTCATGCTTTAGTTTAAAGCCTAATATAACAACCCTAAGTGTAAACACCGTGAATTACCAGCAAAAAAAAGCCCACTAAGAGTGAGCTTTGTAACAAACCATTAAAATGTAACAAGCGCATAGTTATAAATGCAGCTTGTATACCTCTAACGCTTGGCTTAAATCAGCTATTAAGTCATCGATATCTTCAAGGCCAATATGCAATCTAATAACCGGTCCTAAATCCCACCCGGTGGTTGAACGCAGCCCTTTCATTGTTAAGTTAGCGGTAACTAAACTTTCAAAGCCACCCCACGAAAAACCCATTTTAAAATGCTGAAGGCTATCTAAAAATGCATCTATGGCTTTTTGATTCCCTGTTTTCATAACAATTGAAAACAAGCCATTACTACCATCAAAGTCACGCTTAAAAAACGCATGGCCTGGGCAGGTTTCAAAGGCTGGATGGCGAATATGGTCAACTAACTCATGCTGTTCAAGCCATTTAGCAACTTTTATGGCTGCTTTTTCATGCTGATTTAAACGCACACTCATCGTGCGTAAACCGCGCAGTGCCAAATATGCATCGTCAGCACTTGTACACTGACCTAGTAAATAAGAATGTTCACGAAGCGTTGGCCAATATTTTTTATTAGCCACTGCAACCCCCATCATTACATCTGAATGGCCAACAATGTACTTTGTTGCCGCTTGAATACTAATATCGACACCATGCTCTAACGGTCGGTAATGAAGGCCGTTTCCATACGTGTTATCCAGCATGGTCATTACGTTGTGTTCTTTGGCTACGTTTACCATGGCTGGTACGTCTTGAATTTCCATAGTTATGGAGCCAGGAGATTCTAAAAATAGCACCTTGGTGTTTGGCTTAAAATACTCTTTTATGCCTGCACCAATTGTTGGCGGGTAATAAGTAGTGGTAATTCCTAGCCCTGCTAAAATTTTATCGCAAAAATCGCGAGTAGGCTCATACGCGTTATCAACCATTAAAATATGGTCACCCGTTTTTAAAAACGACAATAACGCTTGGCTAATTGCAGCAGCCCCACATGGATAAAGTGCACACCCTTCACCGCCTTCTAAATCGGTAATGGCTTCTTGTAATGCAAAATGGGTGGTTGTGCCACGACGCCCATAAAAGAGGGTTTTATCGCCACGTTTTTTTGCCGCTTCTTTAAGTTCTGCAACCGAGTCAAATACCACCGTTGATGCGCGCTGCACTACGGGGTTTACTACACCATGGGTGTAAGCTTTTTTGCGTCCAGACGACACAAGCTGAGTATTTTTATTACTGTTACTCGACATGGTTATTCCTTATGGATTAGTACGCCAATGTTCAATTAAATAGCGAGAAATAGAATCAGTACGAGGAAGTTTTAAATGCTCGCCTTCGTCATGCCAGTTACCAAAATTTGCCAAATCTTCACGGCTAAACCACTTAGCATCGTCAAGCTCGTCTTTATCTACGTTAATTTGCTCAGACGTTGCCTTTGCAAAAAAGCCAAGCATAATAGATGAAGGAAATGGCCAAGGCTGAGACGCTACATAAGTGACGTCATTAACCTCAACTCCTGCCTCTTCTTTTACCTCACGGGCAACAGCTTGCTCTAAAGTTTCACCGGGGTCTACAAAGCCAGCTAATGAAGAATACATTCCCTTAGGCCAAACTGCTTGGCGTCCAAGCAAACAACGCTCAATTCCATCGGTAAACGTTTTAGTTACAACCATGATTACCGCAGGATCGGTACGAGGAAACGTGGGGTGTTTGCAGCGCTCGTTTTCACATAAACGAGAATGCCCCGCTTCAACTAAGTGGTTTTTACTGCCACAGCGCCCACAAAAACGATGAGTTGCATGCCAATAACAAAGCCCGCGGGCAAGTGCAGCAATCGAGCCCTCTTTTATATCAATAAGCGGCCCCTGCTTACGAATATCCATAAACTCTGCGCCACTTAATATCGGGGCAAGAATTGTGTCGTCAATATCAGATACATCGAGGGCAAACACCCCATTTTTTGTGGTGTTTAAGCCTAAAAATAGGGCATTGTTTAAATCTAGCTGTGCAATCTGCTCGTACGGTAAAAACATTATTTGAGGCGTATTTTTAACAAATAATGTCTCGTTGTTTTTTACCAAAAGCCACACGCTTTGCGACGACATATGTGCTTTAAGCCACGTTAGGTCTTTACGCACATTGGAGCATCTATCAAGCGGCATATCACTGTAGTTGAGCATGTAAATCCTTAATTACTCGTTATCGCTTAAAATTAACATAACCACCTAGTAAACCCAATTGATTACAACAATAAAAAAAGCCTATATTAGGTTTAAATGAACTATATAGGCTCTGTATTAAAAACTCTCATGTTGCAGGCACTTAGCCTCTGTTTTTTAAGCTTTAAAGTAATAAACTATCATCAATCAAATGAAACTGCTCTGCACTTTGCTTAAGTACTTCGGCGGTTAACTTATCTGCCCCGTATACATCACACGGCACATTATACTGATTTTTTAAATGCCCAAGTAACAGTGCAAAATCACCATCGCCAGAGAGTAAAATTACTTTATCGAGGTTCTTTCCTTGCTCTAGCATGTCAATGGTTATACCTACGTCCCAGTCGCCTTTGGCACTGCCATCTCGACGCTGAATAAACGGCTTTAGTTTTACTTCAAAACCAATCGCTCTCAAAATATTTTGAAACTGATTTTGCTTTTCATCTCCACGATAAATGGCGTAGGCATAAGCACAGTCGATTTCATATTGCTCCTGCATAACTCGCCAAAAAGCATTGTAATCAAAGTTTTTTCTATAGCTTTCTCTACACGTGTAATAAATATTTTGTACGTCAACAAATATGCCTACACGTGGCTTAATGTTTTGCTGCGGGTTTAATGAAGTCATGTAATGCCCTAGTCAGAATAATAGCCATAGCCAAATAATTTAAGACTTAGTGTACCTTGCTATTTGCTTTTAAGTAACCTAAATTAGTTACATAGCGATATGTAACCATTTTTGGTTACATTTTTAAAAGTAACTATTTTGGATTGTTATGATTGGTGTGATCAGCGGCGATATTATTAAATCGCAAACTATTCCTAAACAGCAGTACGATGCCATGCTTTATGAGCTAGAGCAAAGTTTACGCAGTGTATCGGGCGAGAGTACACTGTGGAATATTTATCGAGGCGATTCTTTTCAACTACAAATTAATAACCCTGAGTATTTGTTTAAGCATGCCATTTTGATTTATTTATATTTAAAGGCATCGGGGTACGAAGTCAGACAAAGTATGGCTATTGGGCAAATAGATAACCCGCGTAATGATATAAAAACAGCTACAGGTTCAGCATTTACCCTTTCAGGTCATGGCCTTGACCAAATGGCCAATCAACGGTTCTTATTGAGTACTCCCCCTCAAAACATCCATGAAAGCTTAAACCTTAATTTAGCCTTTGCTGATGTACTTCTTACTAAAATAACGCAAAAACAAGCCAATGCTTTGTACGCCTATTTAACCAGTACCGATAACAGCCATGCAGCTTTAGCAAAAGATCTTAAAACCAGCAGAGAAAACGTCACCAAGCTACTTAATTTAGCCCATTACCAACTTATCGAACGGTTTTTAAAACATGCAGGCAACATCCTAAAAAATATAACTGAAGGAGGTTGCTAATGGCTTTTTCGCTTTTAATTGTTGCGTTAATTATTGGCCATTTACTGGCTGATTTTTACTGGCAACCTATGAGCTGGGTTAACGACAGAAATACCCGCCACTTCAAGGCAATTAAACTGTATTTTCATGTGTTAGTTCATGGCATTACTAGCGCAATAATTATCAGCGTGTGGGAATACACTTATGGCTGGCAGCAAATTAGCAGTGTTGTTATTGCAACGGCCGTTATAATGCTTAGCCATTACGCTATTGATATAGCTAAATCTTACTCAAGCAAAGGTGTAGTGCCCTTTTTATTGGATCAGCTCGCCCATATAGCCGTAATAATCTATATAAGCGTGTGGTTGAGCGATAACACGCAATTTTTAGAAACCCTATATTCACTTGTCACTAACCCAAATGTGTTGTGGGTTGTGTGTGGTTATTTAATTATTTTAAGCCCAAGTGCTGTATTTATTAGAATGATGCTAGAGCGTTTAACGGGTAACTTTAGTAGTAATGGTAGCTTAGTACTTGCTGGGCAAAGTATTGGCATGTTAGAGCGCGTTTTAATGCTAAGCTTTATTCTGCTTGATCAATTTGCTGGTGTTGGCTTTTTATTAGCAGCTAAGTCGGTCTTTAGATTTGGCGACTTAAGTGCTAGTAAAGATAAAAAGCTTACTGAATACGTCATGCTTGGCACACTACTAAGCGTAAGTGTGACTTTGTTTGTTGGTTTAATGGTAAAGTATTTAATACACTAACAAAAAACGCGCTACCGTTAAAAGTAAGCGCGTTTTTTACTAGAGCTAACTAATTAAAGCTAGGTAATTAAGTATTGTTGCAAATTGGTATTAATCGTTATTATTTGGACGACGACGGCGCTGGCCGCTTCCACCTACCGACTGGCGCTTTGCCCAAGGGTTTTGTGTATTGTCATCTGTTTTAGCAGCAGGTTTTTTAGAACCGCCACGACGAGGACCCGTACCGTTGCCGCCATTATTTGGCTTTTTACTATTTGGCTTATTACTGTCCGATTTAGGTTTATTAAAAGGCTGTTTTTTCTTCGGCTTTTTAGCAGGTAATGGTCGTGCGTCTAATGCGCGTTCTGCTACTGGGTTTACTGGCTCAAATCCCTCTTCTTCTGCACGAGGAATAAGTTCACCAATAAAGCGTTCAATACCGTATAAATCGACTGCATCATCGACCGTTACAAACGAAATTGCATGGCCCGATGCACCAGCACGCCCTGTACGACCAATACGGTGTACATAATCTTCATATACATTAGGTAAGTCGTAGTTTACTACATGCGGAAGCTCTACAATATCAAGACCACGTGCCACAATATCAGTCGCTACTAGCACACGCACTTCGCCGCTTTTAAAACCATCTAGCGCTTTTACACGGGCACCCTGTGATTTATTACCATGAATCGCTGCGCCTACAATATCGTCGCGCTCAAGTTGCTTAACTAATCGGTTGGCACCGTGCTTAGTTCGGCTAAAAACTAACACTTGCTGCCAATCGTTACTACGGATTAAATGACTGAGTAAGGCTGTTTTTCGGCCTTTATCTACCGCATAAACACTTTGCGTTACACTTTTAGCTGTGGTGTTTTTTGCAGCAACTGAAATTTCAACCGGATCGTTTATTAATCCTTTAGCTAACGCTCGAATATCATCTGAAAACGTGGCCGAAAACATGAGGTTTTGACGCTTGGCTGGCATTTTAGCAATAAGGCGTTTAATGTCATGAATAAACCCCATATCGAGCATACGGTCGGCTTCATCTAAAACGAGCACTTCTACGCTATCAAACTTAACGGCATTTTGATTATGTAAATCAATTAAACGCCCAGGCGTTGCCACTAAAATATCAACACCTTTACGCAAGCGCTGCATTTGCGGGTTAATTTTAACGCCACCATACACAACAAACGAACTCACATTTGAATGCTTAGCGTACTCTTCAACGTTTTCACTTACCTGAAGTGCAAGCTCACGCGTAGGTGCTAAAATAAGCGCACGAACATGGTTACTTTTTGCCTTTGGGCCTGTTGATAAACGTTCGATGAGTGGCAGCGTAAAACCCGCTGTTTTACCTGTACCAGTTTGTGCCGCCGCCATTACATCGCGACGTTCAATAATTGCAGGAATTGCTTGAGCCTGAATTGGCGTTGGCGTTTCATAGCCCTTTTCTAAAACCGCATTAACTAAAGACTGTGATAAACCTAGACCTTCAAAACTCATATAAACTCTCTTTTAAATAAGGCCAAAACGGCCAGTTGCGCGCATTATACCTGTCGTGGGCTAGAATGCATGACATTATTTACTTTGCGCTCAATTGAAGCCCTATATTGCGAAGCCTAAAACACAAAAAACGGCTAAAAGCCGTTTTTTGTTAATACTTAAAAACCTAAAAGTAGGCTTAATTAAGCTTAGGTATTACTTAACGCCTAGCTCGCGTAAACGTTCTTGCAAGTAGCTATCTGCGGTGTAACGCTCTGAAAGCACAACGTCTGGGCGCGGGTGTAAAAACAACGGTAATGAAATACGCGACTTAGTAGACGCTTTCCCCGTTGGATTAATAACACGGTGAATAGTAGACGGGAAGTAACCGCCAGATGCTTCTTGCAGCATATCGCCAATGTTAATAATTAAGCTACCAAAATCACATGGTACATCTAACCAACCGCCGTCTGTCTTTTGAACTTGTAAGCCTGGCTCGTTTGATGCTGGTAATACGGTTAATAAGTTAATATCGCCATGAGCAGCAGCACGAATAGCACCAGGCTCTTCATCACCCGTCATAGGTGGATAATGTAAAATACGTAGCAATGTTTGATCCGAGTCTGCAATCATATCTTTAAGATCAATCGAAAACTTAGCACGCACATCAGCAGGCGCCTCAGCTTGAACCCAGCTTAAAAGTGTTGCAGCAAACTCATTTGCTAAGCGGTAGTACTCACGTACGTCGGCTTCAAGCTCAGCAGGTACACGCCCATTTGGGTAAACATGAAAGTATTCTTTAATGTCTTTAATGGTAAAGCCTTTAGCTACTTCAGACACTGAAGGCGGAAAGTAACCGTCTTGTGTTTCTTTAGAGTATAAAAAGTCGTGCTTTTGCTCTGAGTTAAAAAAGTCTTGCCAGTTTTTGTAAATAGACTCAACTAAAGACTGTGGAATTGGGTGATTTTTTAAAACACCAAATCCAGTATTTCTTAACGATTCAACAAATTGTGCAGCCGCATCGGGAGCTTTATAATCAACAGTAGGTAATTGCATTGTACGTTCCAGTGAATAGGTTGTTTGAAGTGAAGTACTTCAAATACTTTTAAGTATATAAAGTAGCAAGGACTTCATTATAGCGCCATGCGAGGATAGACAAACAGCCCCAAAAACATAAGGACATATGTCCGTAAAGTGCCACCATCAAAGCGTGCGTTGATCAAGATCAATAAATAAAAGCCATTGAATTTGCATTCATTAGTACTTATATCTGGTCTAGTATTACAACGTATTTTATTGGTTCAAAAAGGCGCCCCATGCGACAAAAAGTATCTTTTAAAAGTAATAACTTAGAACTTGCCGGACAACTTGAGCTCCCCGATGGCAACATAAAATTTTATGCCCTATTTGCCCATTGCTTTACCTGCGGTAAAGACATTGCCGCAGCAACGCGCATTAGCCGTGCTTTAACTCAACAAGGAATTGCTGTACTGCGTTTTGATTTTACAGGCCTTGGTAACAGCGATGGTGACTTTGCTAACAGTAACTTTTCATCAAATATTCAAGACTTAGTATCTGCTGCTGATCATTTAAGAGAGCACTTTAAAGCCCCGCAATTGCTCATTGGTCATAGTTTAGGGGGAGCTGCCGTGCTTGCTGCTGCACAATATATTCCTGAAGTTACAGCTATCACAACAATTGGCGCACCGTCAGATGCGCAACATGTAGCACATAATTTTGAAGCCCATTTAGATGAAATAAACGCAGATGGCGAAGCAAAAGTGAGTTTAGCTGGGCGCGAATTTACCATTAAAAAGCAATTTATCGACGATATAGCTAAATACGATAAAAGCCACATAAGTAAACTTAAACGCGCTTTATTAGTAATTCACTCACCGGTTGATACAACCGTAAACATTACTGAAGCTGAAAAAATTTACGCATCCGCTAAGCACCCAAAAAGCTTTATAAGTCTAGATAACGCCGATCATTTGCTTACTAATAAAAGCGATGCCGA
Source organism: Pseudoalteromonas sp. 10-33 (assembly GCF_001469195.1). NCBI lineage: Bacteria > Pseudomonadati > Pseudomonadota > Gammaproteobacteria > Alteromonadales > Pseudoalteromonadaceae > Pseudoalteromonas > Pseudoalteromonas sp. 10-33. The sequence goes on from NZ_LOFI01000026.1 coordinate 25,344, forward strand.
CTACGCTGCAACAATCATTGCACATTGGGCAAACCGCTACGTAAATTTCGCATAAGAAGAACTTGCCATTACGCGCTGCTAAAACGGCGCGTTAACCTACTAATTCATAAACTTAGCAATTTCTTTACTCATTCTCTTAACCAGCCAGTTGGGGCCACCATCATACATATCGTTATGGCGAGATTTTTCAATACGAATTTGAGTAACCGGAAATTCGTCCAACTCTTTATCGCTTAAAAGCACATCAGCATCAGCTGGGTAATCACTGGCTCTGAGTGTTAGTACACGAATATTTTTATTACGAGGCAATAACATACGACGATGATCAAGCGTAATTACAACGCTTACTTCATCAGGGTACATTGCGGCATACAAGGCTGAAATATCTCCACCATTAGAATGACCAAATAAAGTGACCTTTGAGAAATCATACTCTGCGTATTTGGCTGCTAATTCATTGAATAAAAACTTAAGAGTTACCACACCGCGATGCCAGTTCTCCATGCGGGTAGTCATGTAAGGGGGATGTACATTTAACGTAGGGTCGGTTTTCAATTCGTGGGCCACTGCAATTACTAGATACCCTTGTTTATTAAACTCATCACTGGCAAAAGTATAGCGATTATGGCTCATACCATACCCTGCATTTATAAAGACAACGGGGCATTTATTTTGTTTACTGCATTTAACGTTATTTGTTGGTAACGAAATGCTAACTGGGATCTCGCGATCACGGCTAATGTCTGTAATAAACGCTTCGCTTGCATAGGAACTTACACTTATAAAAAGAAGTGTGAGATAAAAAAGTGTTTGATGCATATTACTTAACATATTGTTTATTATAATTAATACCAGTAAGTTTAGGCGTTTTATAATCTTAATAACAGCCTTTAAAGTAATAATAGTCTGTATGGTTATGCCAAATTTATTACATTTAAACTGAAGATTAATAAATGTTGAAAAAGACTAACAGCCGCATCCGCAAAATTGTGCGATAATAAACGCAATTGTTCCAATATACTCAGTGAAAGATCCGACACATGAAATCATACAGCACCATTGAACAGCGCATTGAAATTCTAGAAGAAAAATTAGCCTTAATTAATGATGAAATTAGCACATTAAAAACCCCCGCTAAAAACAACAATGAACGCATTATATTTAAGTTTATTGAAACCGGCAGTACAGGTAAAACAAAGGACTTTGTTCGTGAATTAGGAATTAAATCACCGCGTGATGGACTGTTTTCATCGGGTGATGTTACTGCTTTAATTAAAAATGGCGCTGACGATATTTCACCGGCGTTACTAGCGATTGCTAGGCAACTAGCCAGTGCACGCAATAAAAATGGCCCAAGCCGATAATTAAGCAACGCATTTAACGTTTAGAAGCTTAGGTATCGCCTTTGCTTCTTTTGTTTTAGCTAACCTTTATACTTAACCCTTTCCTCTTCACAATTATCAATGGCTATAGTCGCCTCTCTCTGGTAAATCTTTTCTTAGCGCAAGTACCGCAATATAAATAAGCCCGAATAGTGGAAACAATCCTAAGCACCCGCCTACAAAGGCTAAAACACCGGGGCTGGTGCTTTTTCGCTTACCTATTTTGTAGCTAATTACAGCAAAAACAGGGATACACAGTACAATAAGAAAAGCTAAAAACTCGCCAAAAAAAGTGACATTAATTGACATGGAAATTCCTTTTTATAGTGGTTAAATTACAATCTGCGCTAAATTTAACCACAAAAAAACCCTTAAGCAAACAACTTAAGGGTTTTTAAATTCAACGCTTTAAACTCAGCGCAAATTACTCTTCGCTAGGGGCTGCTTTTTCTACCACACTGATTGCCAGTTCAGTTAACGAATCACTATTCGCTTTGCTAGGTGCGTTTGTTAATAAACAAGACGCTTGTGTAGTTTTAGGGAAAGCAATAACGTCACGAATGTTATCTGTTCCGCATAAAAGCATAACTAAACGGTCTAAACCAAATGCTAAACCTGCGTGAGGCGGTGTACCGTATTTAAGGGCATCAAGTAAAAAGCCAAACTTGTCTTGCTGCTCTTGTGCCTCAATACCTAAAATTCTAAATGCGGCTTCTTGCATATCTGCATTATGAATACGTACCGAACCACCACCTACTTCGTAGCCGTTTAATACCATATCGTAGGCATCTGAAATAGCCGCTGCTGGGTTTGCTTCAAGCTCACTTGCACTAATATCTTTTGGTGCTGTGAACGGATGGTGTACTGCGTGAAGCGTACCTTCATCGTCTTCTTCAAACATAGGGAAATCAACAACCCAAAGTGGTGCCCAACTGTTAAGGTTAGTGATTTCTAAGTCTACACCAATTTTAAGGCGAAGCGCCCCCATTGCTTCATTTACTGTGTTGCGCTTATCTGCACCAAATAAAATAATATCGCCAGTTTGTGCGTTAGTACGCGCAAGTAATTGGGTAATTACGTCTTCGTTTAAAAATTTAGCAATTGGCGATTGCACACCTTCAACGCCCGCATCACGGTCGTTCACTTTCATCCACGCTAAACCTTTAGCGCCATAAATACCAATAAATTTAGTGTAATCGTCAAGTTGCTTACGCGAAAGCTTAGCGCCACCTGGTACTGTTAATACAGCTACGCGGCCTTTTTCGTCGTTAGCTGGGCCTGAAAAAACGTTAAACTCTACATCTTTTACTAAATCAGCTACATCAACAAGCTTCATTGGATTACGTAAGTCTGGCTTATCAGAACCGTATAAGCTCATTGCCTCACTGTAAGGCATAATTGGGAAGTCACCTAAATCAACATTTAGTAGTGACTGCCACATTTCACGGATCATTTTTTCAGTCATACCACGTACTTGATCCGAGCTCATAAACGAGGTTTCTAAATCTATTTGCGTAAATTCAGGCTGGCGATCGGCACGTAAATCTTCATCACGGAAACATTTAACAATTTGGTAGTAACGGTCAAAACCCGACATCATCAACAATTGCTTAAACAACTGTGGCGATTGCGGTAAAGCGTAAAAACTACCTTTATGAACACGGCTTGGTACTAAATAATCACGCGCGCCTTCTGGCGTTGCTTTTGTAAGCACCGGTGTTTCAATGTCTAAAAAGCCGTTTTCATCTAAAAAGCGGCGAACAAAGCTGCTAGCTTTAGCGCGTAATTTAATACGGTCACTCATCTCTAAGCGACGAAGGTCTAAATAGCGGTACTTTAAACGACGCTCTTCAGAGTTTGTTTGGTTAAAGTCAAGCGGTAAAGGCTCTGAACGGTTAATAATTGTAAGCTCGGTGCCTAAAATTTCTACTTCGCCAGTTGCCATGTCTTTATTTACTTGGCTTTCTGGGCGAGCACGTACAACCCCTTTTAACTGAACACAAAATTCTTGACGAAGCTTGTTCGCTGTATCCATTAGTCCTTCAACTTCTGGATCGAATACAACTTGTACTAAACCTTCTCTATCGCGTAAATCGACAAAGATAAGTCCACCAAGGTCACGTCGTTTGTTGATCCAGCCACATAGTTCAACTTCTTGATCTACGTGAGTTTTATTTAGCTGTCCGCAGTATATAGAGCGCATAGTTTTCCTGTCAGATAAAAGGCTTCAACGGTAAAAATTATTTGTTTTTATAGGCGCATAATTTAAAAAAGAGCCACCACACTTCAAATAAAGCCGTAAGCAATCTAAGAATATTCAAATTAAGCCCTGCATTATACCCAAGTAGGTTGAAGATGCTAGGCGTGTTTGGTGTGTTGGTGTTAATTTAAAGCAGGCACTGTTGGTATTTGCTACACTGGCGCCACGATGTAATTTATTAGCTATTTTTTATGTTATATATTGGATGCCCTCAGTGGTCTAGCACTGCATGGAAGGGCAATTTATTTTCAAGCCAATGTAAAAACGCCGACATGCTAAGCCAGTACGCGCAGCATTTTAATTCGGTAGAAGGTAACACCAGTTTTTACGCCGACCCATCACCCAGTACTGCTTTGCGCTGGGCACAAAGCGTACCTGACGATTTTAAATTTACCTTTAAATTTCATCGTCGTTTTAGCCACGAACTACAGCTGACCAATGTGCAAAAAGAGCTTACCGATTGGCTAACCCTATTTGCTCCTTTACTTGAAAAAACAGGGCAAATAATGCTGCAATTACCCAAAGCATTTGGCCCAAACGATTTACCCAAATTGGCACACTTTATTAGCTTACTGCCTAAAGAGCTTACCTATGGTGTAGAAGTACGCCATACTGAGTTTTTTAAAAAAGGTGAAGCCGAAATAGCGCTTAATCAGTTATTAATGGCAAACAATATAAATCGTATTTCTATGGATACGCGAGCGCTTTTTGCAGTAAAGCCAACCACTGAAGCGTTAATAGATGCGCAGCAAAAAAAGCCTCACTTGCCGGTGCATGCAATTGCCACGGGGTCACAGCCTATGGCACGGTTTGTGATTGCTGATTTAAAAAACGACTACCAAACCTTTTACAAGCCGTGGCTTAGTAAAGTAAAACAATGGCTTGATGAGGGTAAATCCCCTTATGTGTTTTTTCATACTGCTGATAATCGTGAGTCGCCATTACTTGCACGCCAATTTTGTAAAGATCTTGGGTATAACCATAGTGTACTCAATCCGTTTAGCGGCGAGAAAGAAGCGCAGCAACATGCCCTTTTTTAAAAATAAAACAAGAATATAGAGACATAAAAATGAGTGAATACGCCCGTTACTTTACAGGCTACCCTGCAAATATTGTTGAACAAGTATTAAGCCTTATTAGTAACAATAAGGTATGTGACTACTTACTTAAAAAATACCCGAAAGCGCACACCATAACCACCGATAAATTACTTTATAGCTACGCTACTGATTTAAAAAAACAGTATTTAAAAAACGCCCCACCGTTTGGGCGTGCGGCGTTTAAAAAACAAGGTGATATGGTCACCAACGCATTGGGTACGCACACCTATCGTATGCAAGGCAAAACCCGTAAACACGATTTAGCCATAAACAGCGATTTACTACGTGCCCCCGAGCCATTATTAAAAGCGTTGGTTGTGCACGAACTAGCCCATTTTAAAGAAAAAGATCACAATAAAGGCTTTTATAAACTGTGCTGCCACATGGAGCCGCAATACCACCAGCTAGAGTTAGATTTAAGGATATTTTGTGTGGTGGTCGCGATGGGAGAGAACCCGTATTGATCAGCGGTCAGCGGTCAGCGGTCAGCGGTCAGCGGTCAGCGGTCAGCGGTCAGCGGTCAGCGGTCAGCGGTCAGCGGTCAGCGGTCAGCGGTCAGCGGTCAGCG
>NZ_LOFI01000026.1:38388-248396 GCF_001469195.1 Pseudoalteromonas sp. 10-33
TCAGCGGTCAGCGGTCAGCGGTCAGCGGTCAGCGGTCAGCGGTCAGCGGTCAGCGGTCAGCGGTCAGCGGTCAGCGGTCAGCGGTCAGCGGTCAGCGGTCAGCGAAAATATAAACAAGTTTATCCATAAAAGTAAGTGATCTGCTTGCTTTACTTAACAATTTAAGGGATTAAAAATGATTTTAAGAGATTTAGGCCTTTTTCTAGAGTTTATGATTAAAATACAACCATTACTTTTTTTAATCATCAGTGTCTTTGCTGTCTATCTAAGCTTTAAAATGCTCTCCAATGCAAAAGCATCTAGAGCACATGAGGAAAGGATAAAGTTAGTAGAGGTAAAAATGAATATTAAATCTCTGTTTTCAGAATCAATGGACAACCTCACTGAAATATATAACCAGCATAATATACTGTACATGAAACTAAAAACCTATTATCCGAACTTCGGTTCTGAATATTTAGCTCAACAAAAGAGAATGCTTGAGGCGTCAAAAAAGCAGTTAGAGGAAGTTGAAAATATATATAAAAACTATATCGAAAATGTTGAAAAATCAATCACTCTAGAAAGCTCAATAAAGTTTCTTTTAGAATTACAGGGGAATTATATTGTTTCACCAAGAAATAAAGTCTCGAACGAAAAGTATTTCAATGACTTGCTGGAAAGAGCAGCTAATACAAAAGAGCTGGTTACCAACAGCACCAAATACCGTTTTAGAGATAAATGTGACTTTCATAATTAGCTGTTTATTCTCAACACAATAAAAACGCGATCTAAATCGCGCTTTTATTGTTAATACTTTTTCAATTCTGACAGCTTTAAACTGACAACTTTGGGTATTAAAGCCCTAGTTCAGCCATAAAGTCGTCATCAGCATCGTCTTGCACGGGCTCTTTTTTAGCCTGTGCTTTTTCAGCTTTTTGTTTAGCTTCGTTTTCGATAATGTCGTCTGGGTCAATGGCTTCAATAATGTCAAAGTCGTGTAGTTTTATAAACTCTGTTTTATCCATTGCTAGTTCTAAGTAGAAAATATTTTGATTGCGGGTAGTAAACGTTACGCGGCGCGCTTGTGGGCGATCCATTGTGGTATCGACCGAAATTTGCACTTGCTTATTAATTGCCATCATTTTCGGCTGATTTTGTGTAATAGAGGTATGAAGTTGTTCGCGCACTTTAGAAGTAAAGTCGCCTACAATTTGGTTCATTAACTCGCCCATTACGTTTGAAACATCGTCTGACAAGTGACTGTGTGCAATTTCTTCTTCCGGCATACCCATGTTACGCATGTAGTCGCCGTATATTTCCATTGCTGCTTGCGATGTGAAGTTGGTAACAACAAGCCCTGTAAATCCGCCATCAAATAATACAAAGCAACCAATATCTGGTCGCATGCAGGTGCGTGTTATTTTTTGCACCATGGCTGAGTAACTTATTTCGTTACCACTTGCTGATGAAAGTACCCCTGTCACTGAGTGACAAAGTGTTGCTAGTATATCGTCGGTGCTAATAACTTTACTTTTGCTCATTTAACGTTCTCTTTTGTACTTATTATTCATAATTCTAGCCAACCTACTGAATTTATCACTGACTATCCAGCATAAAATGTTAAAATAACCTTATTATTTTTAAAGAGACTGCCTTCGTGACCATAAAAGACAGTATTTACGCCTCTGAGCAACAAGTAAAAGATTTTAGCTTTGACCAAAATGTGGTTGAAGTATTCCCCGATATGATTCAGCGCTCTGTGCCTGGCTATGCCACTATTGTTAGCACTATGGGCAAATTAGCGGGGCAATATGCACAAAGTAATTCTAACTTGTATGACTTAGGCTGCTCGCTTGGTGCAGTAACGCTGAGTATGCGCCGTAATATTCGCACCGATAATTGCCATATTATTGCAGTAGATAACTCACAAGCCATGGTTGAGCGTTGCAAACTGCATTTACAGGGTTTTAAATCTGAGGTACCTGTAACCGTTACTTTAGGGGATATTAACGAGCTTGATATCAAAAATGCATCGGTTGTGGCAATGAACTTTACACTGCAGTTTATCCCTCATGCGCAGCGCCAAGCTGTTATTGAAAAAATATACGCTAATTTAAAGCCTGGCGGTGTGTTACTACTAAGCGAAAAAATTAAAGCTGAAAACGAGCAATGCGATAATTTATTGATTGATTTGCATCACGACTTTAAACGTCATAATGGCTACTCTGAGCTTGAAATAAGTCAAAAACGTACCGCAATAGAAAACGTAATGCGCCCCGATACACTCAGCACGCACCTTAACAGGTTAAGTGATATTGGCTTTAGCCAAACACAAGTGTGGTACCAATGTTTTAATTTTTGCTCAATGGTAGCAATTAAATAATAAAGAGTAATTTATGTCTCAATGGTTTAATCAATTTTACGCTGCTATTGCACAAAGCTCACTTAGCCACTGGCTAGAAACTCTACCCGCTCAATTAAAACATTGGCAGCTAGAGGCAAGCCATGGTGATTTACCAAAATGGCAAAAAGTACTTAAAAATTTACCAGTAGTAAAAACAACTCACGTTGATATCGCCACTAAAGTAGAAATTGGCGCACTAGGGGAGATGAGCGAAGGCGAGCAAAAGCAAGCTACACATTTATTAAAACGCATGATGCCTTGGCGCAAAGGCCCATTTAGTGTGCACGGTATTGAAATAAACACCGAATGGCGCAGCGATTGGAAATGGGACAGGCTCCTTCCACATATTGAGCCGTTAAAAGGCCGTACCGTGTTAGATATTGGTTGTGGCTCGGGATATCACTTGTGGCGCATGCGCGGAGAAGGCGCTGAGTTTGTTGTGGGTATTGATCCGTCTGACTTATTTTTATGTCAGTTTCAGGCCATTAAACATTATAACCCAGACGAGAACGTACATTTACTTCCGCTAGGTGTTGAAGCCCTACCAGAACTTAAAGCCTTTGATACGGTATTTTCGATGGGGGTGCTTTATCACCGTCGCTCACCTATCGACTTTCTAGCACAATTGAAAGCCCAGCTTCGCCCGGGTGGCGAATTGGTGCTTGAAACGCTAGTAATTGAAGGCGACGAAAACACGGTACTCGTGCCTACCGACCGCTACGCAAAAATGCGCAATGTATGGTTTATTCCAAGTACTGCTGCACTCAAACTGTGGATGGAGCGCGTTGGCTTTAAAGATGTACAAATAAAAGATTGCGCAATTACCACGCTCGACGAGCAACGTAAAACTGATTGGATGGAAAACGAATCGTTAGTCGACTTTTTAGACCCAAACGATACAAGTAAAACCATTGAAGGTTACCCTGCCCCACTCAGAGCAATACTTACAGCTAAAGCCTAATTGCGATATTAAGTTTTATTTTATTATTAAAAAGCGTCGTTGGGCGCTTTTTTGTTTACTAATACAGCAACTAGCGGACAAGTGTCCTTGTTAATTATTTCAAAGCTATATTTACGCTAGCCGCGCAGATGCAATTGTTGTAAAATACGCGCGTTTCTAAGCAACCCAAAACAACTATTTTGAGGAAAACCTGTGAGCGAACAAAAACAGTCTCTTAGCTATAAAGACGCGGGCGTAGATATCGACGCTGGTAATGCACTTGTTGAGCGTATTAAAGGCGTAGTTAAAAAAACCCGTCGTCCTGAAGTGATGGGCGGAATTGGTGGTTTTGGCGCACTGTGCGAAATTCCTGAAGGTTATAAACAACCAGTATTAGTAGCGGGTACTGATGGTGTAGGTACTAAATTGCGTATGGCAATTGACCTTAAAAAGCACGATACCGTAGGTATTGACCTAGTTGCTATGTGTGTAAACGATTTAATTGTTCAAGGTGCTGAACCCCTGTTTTTTCTAGATTACTATGCTACAGGTAAACTAGACATAGACACAGCAGCCGACGTAGTAACCGGTATTGGTAAAGGGTGTGAAATTTCAGGTTGTGCCCTAATTGGTGGCGAAACAGCAGAAATGCCAGGTATGTATGATGGTGAAGACTACGACATGGCAGGTTTTTGTACCGGTGTGGTTGAAAAATCTAAAATTATTGATGGCACTAAAGTAGCCGCAGGCGATCAACTTATTGCGCTTGCATCTAGCGGCCCTCATTCAAACGGTTTTTCTTTAATTCGTAAAGTACTTGAAGTATCAAACGCCGACACTAATCAAGTTATAGACGGTAAAACACTAGGCGAGCATTTATTAGAGCCTACACGTATTTACGTTAAACCGTTACTTGAGTTATTTAAGCACGTTGACGTGCATGCCCTTTCGCATATCACGGGTGGTGGCTTTTGGGAAAACATTCCACGCGTACTACCTGCATCTGCTAAGGCAGTGGTTAAAGGCGATAGCTGGCAGTGGCCAAGTGTTTTTAACTGGTTACAAGAAAACGGTAATATTACTACGCATGAGATGTACCGCACATTTAACTGTGGTGTAGGCATGGTTTTGGTTGTTCCTGCCGAAAAACTTGAGCAAAGCTTAACTATGCTTAAAGATTTAGGTGAAAACGCTTGGCACCTTGGCGAAATCCAAGATGCGGCACCAGGCGAAGAGCAAGTAGATATTGTAGGTGGTGCTAAGTAATGGCACCCACTCGTCTAGTAGTTTTAATTTCAGGCAGTGGCTCTAATTTACAAGCCATTATAGATGCCTGTGAACGTGGCGAGATAAACGGACATATTGCGGCTGTTATTAGTAATAAAGCAGACGCGTATGGCCTAGAGCGTGCTAAAAATGCAGGCATTGCAACGCAAGTCCTTAGTCATAAAGATTTTGACTCGCGCGAGGCCTACGATGCGCAGTTAATGAACGTTATCGACTCTTTTGAACCAAATCTAGTTGTATTAGCTGGGTTTATGCGTATTCTTACACCTAGCTTAGTGCAAAAATATATTGGAAAAATGTTGAACATTCATCCATCTTTGTTGCCTAAGTACCAAGGGCTGAATACCCACCAAAGAGCAATTGATGCAAAAGACGATGTTCATGGCGTAAGTGTTCACTTTGTAACTGAAGAATTAGACGGTGGTCCGGTTATTCTTCAAGCACAAATACCTGTACTCAAGGATGATACAGCAGACACATTAGCAAAACGCGTGCACGAACAAGAGCATATAATTTATCCTTTGGTGGTCAAATGGTTCAGTGAACAAAGACTTACTATGGAAGCAGATTATGCGGTTCTTGACAAAAAACAACTTCCTGCACACGGCGCGCACTACCCACAATAAAAAAATAAGCGCCCTAATGCTATGTGCGGGCGCTTTACTTCCAACTAGCCTTATTGCAGGCGAATTGACTCAATACGAAGCCAAGTATGATATTTTGCGTAAAGGCAGTAATCATGGTACGGCGGTTCGTTCTCTGAAAAAGCTTGATAATGAAAGTTATGAATTAACCTACCACAGTGATATTGAGTGGATGATTTTTTCTGACTCACGTAAAGAAACCTCAAAATTTACGTTTAAAGATGGCAAAGTTTCGCCTGATCATTATTCAATGGTGCGTAAAGGCACAGGACCAGATAAAAACTACAAAATTGATTTTGACAAAAAAAATGAGGTTGTTACCAGCAGTACAAGTGAGTACCCATTAAAGTGCGAGTGGACTGATGATTTTCAGGATGCTATCTCGTATCAAGTTCAGGTTCGTGAAGGGTTAAAAAAAGGTGAAACAAATTTCTCGTTTCCCCTTGTGGATAAAAAAGGCAACCGCCGAGATTATAACTTTGAAGTAGTCGGCACAGAGGTGATTTCTCTGCCTATAGGTAACGTCGAAGCAATTAAAGTTAAACGCTTATACGATACCGACAAACGACAAGCCCTCGCTTGGTTTGCGCCCGAAATGGATTATATGCTTGTGCGCATGTGGAAAGGCGAAAAAGGCACTGAACAATTTGAAGTTCAAATGAATTCATTTACTGTGACTGCCCCAACCGCAACGGTTGACCACACTAAAAACCTTCAAGCTAATTAACTGAAAGTTTATTTGTAAAATAGGTGGGCTATATAAGCTCACCCATTTTAAATAACGAAAACTCTCCTGGCTCCATTTTTTTCCAACGTTCATCGTTTGTGAGCGGCCTTGTTGCGATGACAGTGACCACATCGTTTGGGGTTGTCTCTTTTTGAAAATCAACCACCATATCAGCATCAATTAATGTAGCTTTGCCAAATGGCGCACGGCGCGTTATGTAATGTAAGTTATTTGTGCAATACGCTAAAACAAATACACCATCGGTCAACAGCATATTAAATACACCTTTTTCACGTAACGTATGCGAAAGCTTTGCTGCGTATCTAAATACTGACGCCATGTTAGAAGGTAGCTTTGGGTATTTTTCACGAATTTTATCCAGCAACCAACAAAAAGCGAGTTCACTGTCGGTGTTGCCCACTGGGCGATAATATTCGGGTTTTAAATCGTGATAATTAGAAAGCTGGCCATTGTGTGCGTAGGTTATTTCGCGCCCCCACAGCTCACGCGTAAACGGATGAGTATTTTCTAGGCATACCCGACCTCGATTACCTTGGCGTATATGGCTGATAACCGAAACGCTTTTTATAGGATAAGCTTTAACAAGCTTAGCAATTTCAGATTGATAGCTGGGCTCAGGATCTTTAAATGTTCTACAGCCCTTACCTTCATAAAAAGTAATACCCCAGCCATCTTTATGCGGACCTGTATTACCGCCTCGCTCCAAAAGACCAGAAAAACTAAAACAGATATCAGTAGGTACATTGGCTGACATGCCAAGTAATTCACACATTTATAAAAAAGCCCTTAAAAAGTACGGATATATAGCAGTACATTTTACAAAAAAAATTTTCTAGATTAGTTGCATATTTACTTAAAAAAATCATTATGGCTACCTGAATTATAAATTTTTAACGCTCTGAATTAATAAAAAACATAATGTGTATGGCAAAAAGCACTACCCGTCCCCTTAAAAGGTACTTTGTAAAGCAAAACTTCTGACTTTTTACTATAATTTTACACGCTAATTTACTTGAAACTTGAGCTGACTAGCGCTACTCTAAATGAGGTGGTCTGACCTCTATTAAGGAATTAAAATGACACTCATATTTACACTCGGTTTAATCGTGCTGCTGTGCACTGCGATTTACCACAGAGCGAGTTGGAACACAGCACTTGGTGTTTCTGCTGCAACGTTGTTAATTGGTACCTTTGCGGGTGCTTTTGGTTTAATTAGCTGGTTGATCTTTTTGATCATCGCAGTGCCTCTTTCCGTTACTGGTATTCGCCAGCAATACATCATCAAACCTATCTTTACGGTATTCAAAAAAGTAACACCGAGCATGTCTGACACTGAAAAGTCAGCTATCGATGCGGGTACAACTTGGTGGGAAGCTGATTTATTTTGCGGTAACCCAGATTGGAAAAAGCTACATCAATACCCTGTGCCTAAACTTACTATTGAAGAGCAAGCCTTTATAGACGGCCCTGTTGAAGTAGTATGTAGCATGCTAGACGATTGGGAAGCAACACACGAGCTAACTGATTTACCGCAAGATGTATGGCAATACCTCAAAGATAATAAATTCTTTGCCATGATCATTAAAAAAGAATACGGCGGTTTAGAGTTTTCTGCGTTTGCTCAGTCTTGTGTACTTCAAAAACTAACGAGTAAATCAACATTACTTTCGTCAATTGTTGGTGTACCAAACTCATTAGGTCCAGGTGAATTATTACAACACTATGGTACAAAAGAGCAAAAAGACCATTACTTACCGCGCTTAGCTAGCGGCCAAGAAATTCCATGTTTTGCATTAACATCACCAGAGGCAGGTTCTGACGCAAGTTCAATCCCTGATTACGGTGTTGTGTGTAAAGGACAATGGAACGGTGAAGAAGTTGTAGGTATAAGCCTAACGTGGAATAAGCGCTATATCACGCTTGCGCCCGTGGCAACGGTACTTGGGCTTGCATTTAAATTACAAGATCCAGATGGCTTATTAAGTGATGTGAAAGAGCCAGGTATTACCTGTGCGTTGATCCCAACAGATACTCCTGGAGTAGAGATTGGTCGTCGTCACTTCCCGCTTAACGTACCATTCCAAAATGGTCCTACTCGCGGTAAAGACATTTTTGTACCTCTTGATTACATTATTGGTGGCCCTGATATGGCTGGCCAAGGCTGGCGCATGCTAGTTGAGTGTTTATCGGTAGGCCGTGCGATTACATTGCCGTCTAACTCTGCCGGCGGCATTAAAATGATTGCAACCGCTACCGGTGCATACAGCCGTATTCGTCGTCAGTTCCGTTTGCCAATTGGTAAAATGGAAGGTGTTGAAGAATCAATGGCTAAACTAGCCGGTTACGCATACAGTTCAGACGCCGCAGTAAGCATGTCGACTGGTGCTGTTGACTTAGGTGAAAAACCATCTGTTGTATCAGCGATTATTAAATACCACTTAACCGAACAAATGCGCGATGCAACAATCCATGCAATGGACGTTCTTGGCGGTAAAGGGATCATGCTTGGTCCAAATAACTATTTAGGTCGTGGCTATCAAGGTGCACCTATTGCCATCACCGTTGAAGGTGCAAACATCCTGACTCGTAATATGATTATTTACGGCCAGGGTGCTATTCGCTGTCATCCGTTTGTACTAACCGAGCTTGGTGCGTGCGAAATTGAAGACCGCGAAGAAGCGCTTAACGTATTTGATAAAGCGCTAATGGGTCACATAGGCTTTACTATGTCAAACCTAGTGCGTACTAAGTGGCTTGCCCTTACAGGTGCTCGTTTTACAAGTGTGCCTTACCATGACGAAACAGCTGAGTTTTACCGCATAGCGTCGCGCTTTAGTGCTTCACTTGCGCTTATGTCTGACATAAGCATGGCTGTATTTGGTGGCTCTCTTAAACGTAAAGAGCGTATTTCTGCACGTTTAGGCGATTTATTAAGCTACCTATACTTAGTATCTGCAACGCTTAAGCGTTACAACGACGAAGGCCGTAAGAAAGAAGATTTTGCGCTAGTTCAATGGAGCTGTCAGGATCACCTTTACCATTGTCAACGTGCGCTTGCTGACTTGATTAACAACATGCCTTCTGCACCACTTCGTGGCGTATTGAAAGTGTTATTGTTCCCGTTTGGTCGCCCGGTGCGCAAGCCTACTGATAAGTTAGAGCATAAACTAGCTCAAATCTTACAAGTGCCTAGCGAAACGCGTAACCGCTTAGCAAGTTATGTTTACTTAACAAATGAGCCACTTAACCTTGTAGGCCGTCAGGAGCAAACGCTGAAAGACGTGCTAGAAGTTGAGCCTTTATTTGAAAGAGTATGTAAAGAGAAAGGTGTGAAACTGCCGTTCTTCCAACTTGATAAAGTAGCGCAAATGGGTCTTGAAGCGGGTATTTTAAGCCAAGCCGAAGCGGATAAGTTAGCCGCTGTAGAACAGGCTCGTTTAGACGTAATTAACGTAGATGACTTTGACCCTGCTGATTTGCTTGCAGGCAAAGCAGCTCGAGATAGTGTTATTACAAAAGTGGATGCTGCTTAACTAATTTAGTAAAGCAAGCAGCCCAACGGTAGAAATAATCCAAACCAGCGCATAATGCGCTGGTTTTTTTTGTGCAAAATAAACCTGCAATAAACACCACATAAAACCCAAGCTTAGTAACATACTGTTTAACCTCTCAAACGTAATGCTATAGGTTATAAAGGCTCCTAAAAGCAATAGTATACTGGGTATAAACTGGCTGATATTAAACGCTCGCGCCTTATGAGTCATTTTGAAAAACAAGCGGTATTGTTCATGAACCTTAGTGCAATCAAATTGTAATGAACTGCTAAAAAGTACAATAAAAGCAATTGCCACAGTGTCTAGAATATTTACAAGATCTGGACGCTTTTCTAATAAAGCAGCCGATGCCATAAATACACACAAAAGCAACGATATACGCCATACTAATGTCCAACTATGGTTTATGAAGTAACAAAACCAAAAGCTAAATAAAGACCGAACACTCATCACTTCATTTATATTAATGACAGGGATGAATACGCTTAAAAGAAAGATAATTGCAAAACCCAGATGATAAATAAGCGGCGATAACTCAAAAGGAGTAAACAAAAATAAAGTACTTAAAACAAACCAATAAACAAGTGCACTAGGTTTGTATAAACAGGCAATGCCTAAACCTAACTGAAGGCATATAAAAACGATAAAGTGCGGTACTTTTATCCACTGTACTAAGGTTAAATCAAGTGCTACCAGCAGACTCGCTATAAGCCAGCCATTGCTAATAAGTAGCAATTTTATATCTGCTAAATTTAACCAGTTTGGACGAGCGATTGTGCGCTGAAATAACCGTTGATTGCTATTCTTAATTGCCGGTTTCATTGCGCTTAACATCACGCTTTGCAATAACAAATAAAACAGCGCCATTTGAGCACCACTTAAAGGCGCATCTGTAGTGTCTATAATTTTCCCTAAACCTAAAAAGAGCAACAGCACCAAGCCTAAAATGGATGAACCCAACACCACTAAAAATATCAAACCAAAACTTTTTAACTGTAGTAGCAGCTGCTTAAGCTCAAACGTGTATGCTAAGTATCTATAGCTCATAAATGCACGATACTGCTCAAGTTTGCCTTTTACGATCGCGAAACTCATAGCGAAACGCACTTAAAGCCATGCTCAATGAATACTGCCGGCTCATGGCAGGTGATAATAATTTGGCCATTCGGCTTATCAATCAAATAAGCATCGAGTAAATTTAAGAGATATTCAATGCTCGTTTGATCAAGCGCTGCACTTGGCTCATCAAGAAATAAGTAAGGTGACTTTCGCATTAGCGCTAGAATAAGCTGACACTTTTTTTGATTGCCCGAAGACAAGGCACTAAATCGAGTATTTAAAAATTCAGTAAAGCTAAACCCTTTAACTAATTCATGTGGCCACTGGCAATCGACTGTGCGAACAGACAAATCAATAATTTGCTTAGCTGTTAAAAAATCAGGTAACGTAATACGGTCACTGGCAATCGCTACTGTTTTTGTAGGCTCACTTAAAGTACTGCCGGCAAATAAAAATGAGCCTCTTTGTGGTTTATCAAGCCCTGCTAGCATCATAAGTAATGTAGTTTTACCGCGGCCATTAGGTGCTTCTATGCAAAGTTTTTGATCTGAAAAAACCTGGTTATAATTTTTGAAAACTACATTATTAAAAAACTGCTTATTTAAGCCAATGACTTCAATCATAAAATATCCCTTTAAATGAGCGAAATATTATAAATAAACTTTTATAATAAACAAAACCCATTCTAACAGCCTCAAAACAACACTAACGATAAAGTAGCGTCATTTTCTAATAGCGACAAACCTTTGTAGCAAAACTGATATAGTATACGTAGCTCTGAAACCGCTTGTGTCAATAACAGCGACCCACCCTAGCAACTTCACTATAAAGATAAACTTTTTACATCTGCGGCGTTATGGCTTAGCCTCAGGACAATGAAAACTGTTTTAAAAAGCAGTTTTAATATTACTCTTGAATATTTTATGTATTCGCGCCTGATCGGGTTAATAGTATAATTGCAAAAGGGCACATTCTTCCTAGCCTGATAGGTAAGCGTGTAGGTTATGCTTATAAAATAACGGGAACCCACGAAGCTGTGGGCTAAACTGAGACATATTTTTTAACTTAAAGACTTACTGTGGGTGGCGTGTTAATTTTGGTTCAAATATAGCTAGCACCAAACCAAACACAGCGGAAAATATGCCGATAAATTCAAGCCAACTATTACCTTTATGTTTTATTGTTCGCGAGAGTTCATCTGCGTTATAAAGTCGTTTACCTCTCTCGACTTCTTCAACAAATGATTCACCGATGTATTCATCCATTAACTTAAAACTGGGTACTCCTCTGGCCAGCATTTCACGAGTTTTTTCCTCTCTTTTCTCGCGGTTTGAATCAATAATATAATTCCTCCAATGAGTATATATATTTAGAGGTTCATCATTTTTGATCACACCCAGTGATTTGTATTCGTAAAAGCGTTCATTGAACAGATAGTTTTTATGTCCTGCATAAAATAATGCACCGCCACAAGAAATCAGAAACATAGCGAGGTATATAATTTTACGCTGTGCAGCAGAACTCTTTACAGCTTTACTTTTAAACCACAGCTCTAAATCGGGTATTTGCATGAGTCTTATTTTATCATGGCTCGGTACAAGCGGCTTCATAAACTCATCAATTGAAAGGTCTAATGCTATCAATAAAGATCTAAATATTTCATTCGAGGGAATTGATTTATCGTTTTCAAGTTTTGATAAATAACTCTGCTCTATCCCCACTTGCTGAGCGAACTCTGGCTGGCTCAGTTTTTTATCATTTCGTAGCTGCTTTAATTGTTGACCTAATGTGCTCATCTTAATGCTTCCATTTTAAAAGTGAGGTTAGATTCTTGGTGATTCATGCAGATATATGAAGCTGAATAATGAAGAATAATAAGGAATATTAGCAGGTTAGTATAAAAGAATCGAGCTGATAGCTGATAGCTGATAGCTGATAAAAAATTATGTTAGGATTTATTAATAAGGAAATTATGCTTATAACCTTGTTATTGAGGAAATAACAAGTGGCGGAGTGGACGGGACTCGAACCCGCGACCCCCGGCGTGACAGGCCGGTATTCTAACCAACTGAACTACCACTCCGCAGTGGTATGTGCATGGGGTAATGCACTTACTAATTTTGTTACGATATCAAATGGCGGAGTGGACGGGACTCGAACCCGCGACCCCCGGCGTGACAGGCCGGTATTCTAACCAACTGAACTACCACTCCGCAGAGATATCTTTTTACTTGTCATTACTTAATTTGTTGGCGGAGTGGACGGGACTCGAACCCGCGACCCCCGGCGTGACAGGCCGGTATTCTAACCAACTGAACTACCACTCCAGCATACAAATTTTTGTAATATAACAGTGTTTAAATAGTTGGCGGAGTGGACGGGACTCGAACCCGCGACCCCCGGCGTGACAGGCCGGTATTCTAACCAACTGAACTACCACTCCAGCGTATATTTAAACTGTTATTTTTTCTTATTGGCGGAGTGGACGGGACTCGAACCCGCGACCCCCGGCGTGACAGGCCGGTATTCTAACCAACTGAACTACCACTCCATAATAAGAATATGTTTTACAACCATATGTTGTGTAAGTGTTGGCGGAGTGGACGGGACTCGAACCCGCGACCCCCGGCGTGACAGGCCGGTATTCTAACCAACTGAACTACCACTCCAGCTTTTACTTACAAATTGTCGAAAATTGGCGGAGTGGACGGGACTCGAACCCGCGACCCCCGGCGTGACAGGCCGGTATTCTAACCAACTGAACTACCACTCCGCATTTTCGTTGCTGTTTAGGTCTCCCTGACAGCGGCGTGAATAATACGAACCAGCCCCTACTTCGTCAAGGGCTTTTTTGTTTTTTTACAGGTTTTTTAGTCATCTGACATCGAAAGGTTTAAAATTTCACCTGATTTGTCATTTTTTGAACCGTTTTTGTCAACTTGATTTTTTTCTGTGTCGTCTGCATCTCGATTCGCGTGTTTCTTTTTATTTAAAAAAGGTAACGATAGTTTAATTTTAATCGGTTTTTTTTGTACAAATATTCGAATAGCTAACCAGCCAAGTAATATAATTAAAATATTACAGCCAATTATTAAGCTCACAATAGTGGATGTGGCCATTTTTTCTTCTTCAGGCTCAATTGGTGTGGCTTGTTCGGCTGCAACAACTGTTGCAGGATCAACTTCTGGCACTGCTTCTATTGGTCGGGCTATTTCAAATTTATAGGTTGGTAAAGTGGCCATAAATTCACGGCCGTTATTGTTAGTACCAAAAACAGACAGTTCTACACTGTATCGACCCCAATCATAGTTTTTAATTATCAACTCTCTGGTTTCACTTTGCGTAGCGTTAATTGTAAACATTTGCTCTTCGTTATTTGGGTAGTAAATCTTACCCTGAAAAATAACGGTCTCAGGTTTAACTATTTTATTGTCTATTGCGATCGTTAATTTATGTTCATCAATATTTTCATCTGCAAGTGCAATATCGAAACCAAACGGTGGTTCATGCACAATGATGGTGTTTTGAACTACCCTGCGTTGCAGTAGGGGAGTTGAAATGTAAAGTTCAGGTATCCACTCACCTTCAGGAAACACAAGTTTGAACTCACCGGTAAATACACCGTCTTTTGGGCGTTCATCAAATCCACGCCCGTCGTCTTTAAATTCGGCGACCTCTTGAATACCTGCGCCAAAGTTTGCAAAGCTATCGTTATTCGTACTTACAAAGTCAACATTAAGACTCACAACGTCTCTAAATAGATTTGCGTTAATGGGTTCACCATCATTTAATATTTGGCCGGTTACTTTTATAGTCTCGCCTCTAAAAAGCATGGGGGGTAACGGCTCTGCCTTAAGCGATATTTCACCCAGTACAACAATTCTGCTATCTGGTGAAATACTTCCTATAACTTGCCACGGACCTGGCATTGGTTTTTTTATAGTGACAAGGTCATAGCTAAGCTCGTCAAACCATTCAATATTAGTATCTCTAACTGCGTTGGTGGCAAAATACTTACTGCCATCAGGCCTAACTAAGATAACGGCAGGTGTTCCTGGTTTTCTGAAAAAGAGTAATGTGATTTCGTCTATTTGGCTGTCAATTCGAAAGCGATTGTCGAGTAAGGGGATTTCATTTTGCAGGCCATCCCGTTTTAATACTTCAACTTGCTCTGCGCTGTAAGCATTACTTGGTAACAAGCTTAGTGCACATAACACGATTACAAAATACATTATTCTCATTATAAGGCCTTATTCAGCGCGCCATAGGCATTGGCCGCCTTCTTTGTTTACAAGATCCAATCTGGCTTCGTGTGCGCTTTGCTCTTCATCTGTGGCGCGTAATACAACCAATGGCGATCTTTCGCTGGTTAAACGTCTTATACCACCTTGCTGTTGCTCGCTACCATCATCTTTATTTTGATTTAAGTTTAACTTTGTTTGACCGCCTGTCATGGCAAGATAAACATCAGCTAAAATCTCAGAATCCAGTAACGCGCCGTGTAAGGTCCGTTTAGCGTTGTCTATGTCGTAACGTCGGCATAACGCATCTAGGTTATTCTTTTGACCAGGATGCAAATCACGCGCCATTTTAAGCGTGTCGAGAACTTGACAGTAATCATGGGTATTTGGAAAGCCTTGATTAAGCAATGCAAATTCATTATCCATGTGGCCCACATCGAACGGGGCATTATGAATAACAAGCTCAGCGCCTTTTATATAGTCAAAAAACTCTTGTGCAATATCGCGATAAAGCGGTTTGTCGCGTAAAAATTCATTAGTAATACCGTGAACGTCAATCGCTTCTTCTTCTATGCTACGTTGCGGATTAATATAAACATGAAAGTTATTACCTGTTAAACGACGATTTACTAACTCTACACAACCAATTTCTATAATTCGGTGCCCTTGTTTAGGGTCTATGCCGGTGGTTTCTGTATCTAAAACTATTTGTCTACGTGCCATATCGAATTAAGCCTGACTCTGGTATCTTTCTATAATCACTTTATTGTACATAAGATCAAGGTAAAACAGTGCAAAAAACCGTAGAGATTTACACCGATGGCTCATGCTTAGGTAATCCAGGCCCCGGTGGTTATGGTATTTTTATGATTTATGACGCCCATGAAAAAAAATTAAGCCAAGGCTATAAGCTCACCACAAACAATCGCATGGAAATGCTCGCGGCTATAGTGGCACTTGAATCACTTAACCGTGCCTGTGTTATAAACCTAACAACCGATAGTCAATACGTAAAACAAGGTATTGAGTCATGGATTTCAAATTGGAAAAAACGTGGCTGGTTAACGTCAGCTAAAAAGCCAGTTAAAAATGTAGACTTGTGGAAGCGCCTAGATGCAGCTTGCAGCCAACACACAGTAAATTGGAAGTGGGTTAAAGGTCATAGCGGCCATAAGTACAACGAAATAGTTGACGATTTAGCTCGCGATGCAGCTGGCAGCAAAGATTTACTCGAAGATGTAGGCTACCAACCTTAATTTATTTGCTGCTAGCGGTTGTCACTTTTTTGGTCGCACGTTTTATAATGCTGCTTGGAGGTTTGCCTAAGCCCCGCCCCTTTCACAGGCACAAACTGTGGTCGAGCATGCCACTTAGGCTTTATTGGTGTAAGTGGGGCAACGCGCTTTCGAGCCACCAGCATATAAACACTGCCCATTGGTTTTAAATATTGCTTGGCAAATGATCGCCAAAATTCAAAACGTGATAATCTGTTCCCCCTCGCTAGTGATGAGTAAATAAATCGCTCGTCACTTACAATTTCAAACCCCAATAAATTTAGCCAATCTTTTACTCTTGCAGGGGTAAAAAATCGTCCTGTCCAAGGTAGTTTTTGCCCGCTAAACGGCAACATTTGCGCTAGCCCACACAAACTCAAGGGATTAAACCCTGTAATTAAAACGTAGCCGCCAGGTATAAGTGTTCGATGAGCTTCTCGTAAAATGTGGTGTGGATCTGAATGGTACTCTAAGCAATGGCTTAAAATACACGCATCAACGCTATGCTCGTAAAAAGGCAATTCGTCTATGTCTGCCACTACCCCAGTGTAAGGTCCCGGCTCTGCGACACACACTTGGTGCTTAATGGTACTTAAACTTGTATTTAACTCACCGCTTAAATTACCTAACTTAAGCATATGGTAACCAAACATACGTGGTAGCCAATATTGCATTTTACGTTCAATATCAGCTTGCAAATAATCCCCGTGAGGGAACTGCTGCCACGACAGTGGTTTGGGTCCTTCTTGAAAACTAAGGGCTGGTTTCATTTTATGAGCTCGTTATACTATGCGTTAAGTGTCACTTTATAGAGCAATTTAACATGGTGCAAGTCAAAGCAATTAAAGCCTTTTCAGATAATTATATTTGGTGTTTAACCACTGAAAATAGCCCTCAAGCATGGGTAGTTGACCCCGGGCAGGCTGATCCTGTGCTAGCGCATCTTGCAGCACAAAATTTAACATTGGGTGGCATTTTAATTACCCACCACCATTACGATCATACCGATGGAGTTGCGCAACTAATAAATCAAAACCCGACAGTTAACGTATACGGACCTAAAAACAGTCCATTTAAAGGCATAACGCACCCATTGGTTGATGACGATTATATTGAAGTTTTAGGTATTAGCTTCAAAGTGTTAACCACCCCAGGGCACACACTGGATCATATTTGTTTTGTGAATAACAACATAGCATTTACTGGTGATACCTTATTCAGTGGTGGCTGTGGCCGTTTATTTGAAGGTACTAGTGAACAAATGTGGCATTCTCTTAACAAGTTAAAAGCACTGCCTGCAGCGTGTAAAATATTTTGCACTCACGAATACACACAAGCAAATTTAGCCTTTGCCAAAGCCGTTGAGCCACGCAACCCTGCGTTAATTGCGCACAGTGAGTTAGTAGATGAGCTAAGGAAAGAAGATAAAATTTCCTTACCAACCACAATCGGAAAAGAGCTTAAAATAAATCCGTTTATGCGTAGCGACATTCCAACTATTACAGAAGAAGTACCTGAAGAATATATCTTGGTTACAAAAAACAATGAACCTTGGCGTAACTTTGCAGCTCTTAGAAAGTTCAAAGATAATTTTTAGCGCATATACGTTTAATATTTAAAATCAATAACTTGAAATATATGAACACGTCCGACTAAGTGCTGTAATTGTCATAAAGTGGTAATGTTAGTTTATAAAAGGTAACATTTGCCGAGTTTTTTTACCCGATGTATTGGTATTTATGAATAAATCTCCTCTTATAATAACCTTGGCGCTTGCGCTAAGTGGTTGTCAAACATTGACCACCTTAGACTCAAACTCCCAAGAAGCAAATCAAGCCAGTGAGCAGCTTGAAGGTGCGAGCCCAAATGATATTAACAATGCATTAATGGTAAACGCGCAATATCAACAACTAGATAGCGATGAACTAAAAGCGCCGGTGTTTGACGATGTATGGGAGCGAATTCGTTACCAATTGTCGATTAATGTTCCTCAAAACCGCCCAGTTGTGGCCGAGCGTAACTATTATGCAAAGCATCAACGTTATTTAGACCGTATTTCAAAGCGTGCAGAGCCTTATCTTCACTTCATTGTTGAAGAAGTAGAAAAACGTGAGATGCCAATCGAAATTGCGCTCCTCCCTATTGTAGAAAGCGCTTTTGATCCCTTTGGCTATTCTCATAGAACGGCCTCGGGTATTTGGCAATTTATGCCACAAACAGGTGAACGTTTTGATTTAAAACAAAACTGGTGGTACGACGGTCGCAGAGATATTGTGCAATCAACCCGTGCAGCATTAGATTATTTGTCTTATCTTCACAAAACACTTGAAGGTGATTGGCTCAATGCCATAGCCGCTTATAACTCCGGTGAAGGGCGCTTGATGCGCGCAATTAAAAAAAATCGTAAAAAGCATTTGCCTACCGATTTTTGGTCATTAGATTTACCAAGAGAAACCACTGCTTATGTACCAAAGCTACTGGCACTGGCTGACTTATTAAAACGCTCGGATGAATTTAATGTAACGTGGAAACCTATTATCAACGCCCAAGTGGTAGACGTTGTTGATGTAGGCTCACAAATAGACCTTGCTCTTGCTGCCGAAATGGCAGACATGACATTAACCGAGCTTTACAGGTTAAACCCAGGGTTTAATCGTTGGGCTACTGATCCAAATGGCCCGCACTCTTTGCTTTTACCCATTGATAAAGCACAGCAGTTTTCTGAAAAACTTGCCAATACTGATATTAAAAATAGGCTTCGTTGGCAACGATACGTGGTAAAAAGCGGCGATAGCTTGTCTGTGATTGCTAAAAAATTTACCACTAGCAGCAGCGCAATTAGATCTTTGAACAAGCTCGATTCGAATACAATACGCATTGGACAAGAGCTATTAGTGCCGTTAACCGACGGTGCAATAAATAGCGAGCACTTACCAAAGCAAATGCGTATGGCTGCTAATAAAACATCACGCACTAAGCTTTCTCACACCGTGAAAAGTGGAGATACCTTATGGGATATTAGCCGCGAATACGATGTCACAATGGATGAATTGGCAAAGTGGAATAAGCTTAAAAAAAATGCAGTGCTGCGCTTAAATCAAAAGCTCACAGTGTATAAATCTCAAAATACAACGGCCAGCGCATCTAAAAGCACTAACCGCACGATTACGTACAAAGTGCGAAGAGGCGATTCACTTGCGCGTATTGCGTCTAAGTTTAATTTAACGGTAAGCGAGATTATTAAATGGAATAATTTAGCTGGTCAAAAGTACTTACAACCGGGGCAAAAATTAAAGCTTAAAGTGGATGTAAGAAGCAGTTAACTACAGCAAACAAAAAGGAGCGCATGCGCTCCTTTTTGTATACCAATAAAAATTAACCTGGTAGCTTTTCAAGCCATGCTTTTAGCCAAGGCTCTGTAACTGGCCAAGGCTCAAAATCCTCACACGCGTCAATTTCTAAACGGTTACCGACAGGTTTTGCTTGTAAATCACGTAACAATTCGTCAAAGCTTCGACCTGCACCGCAAAAAGTGTCACCATAGCTTCTGTCGCCCATAGCAACAACACCAAAAGGCTTCTCTGTAAGCATAGGGAAACTACTATTAAGCGCATAATATAAGCCAGCTAGGTTACTTGGCACGTCACCCTGCCCTGTGGTTGAGGTAACAATTAATATATTTGATGCGTTTTTAATATCGTCAAGCGAAGCCTCTGTGATGACCGTGGCGCTATGATCTGCTTGTTCAATACAGGCTGCTATATCACCGCTTAAACGTTCAGCACCACCATTTACAGTGCCTACAAAAATACTAATATGTGCCATTAATAATCCTTCTCTTCGTTCGGCCAACCAAGTTGCTCACAAATTTGCAGCATATCATGACCTAGTGGCGCTTTAATCGTTATTGGTTTGTTAGTGTAAGGGTGCACAAAACTCAGCTCAGTTGCAAACAGCATTAAGCGTCGTAATTCAAAGTGATCCCTAAAAAATTGGTTGTGTTGATTGTCGCCATGATTAACATCACCAATTATAGGTAACGATAAATGCTTTAAATGCCGGCGAATCTGATGCTTGCGCCCTGTTTTAGGAAAACACTCGACTAATGAATACCGCACCGTTGGGTATTTGCCTATAGGAATGGGCAATGCAGCTTGATACAAACAATTAAACTGAGTTTGCGCCTCCTGTGGCGCTTTGTTTTGATCTGCAAATTTATCGGCAATTTTATCAAGCTCTTCTTTTAAAGGCTTATCTAAAAAAACCGACTCAGGGGCAAATCCTCGAACCAAAGCTAAATATCGTTTAGAAATAGTGCCCTCAATAAAAAGCTGATTTATATCGCGAGCAGATTCTGAGCTAAGTGCAAAAAGTAAAACTCCTGACGTGGGCCTATCAAGCCTGTGAACAGGAAAAACGTGCTGGCCTAACTGATCGCGCAACATTTGCATAGCAAATTGAGTTTCATGTTTATCTAAAAAGGAACGATGCACCAATAGCCCTGACGGTTTATTAATGGCAACAAAGTTTTCGTCTTGGTACAAAATGTCGAGCTCGCCATATTCAGTAGGCGCTAGGCGCTCACTCATGCGGTTCTCCTAATAGTGTATCTAACTGTGTCAGCACCTCTATAATTTCATCACTCCCTGATTTATTAATCAAGGTCATTTGAGCCATGGGGGCAATAGCAAAGTTTCGCGGTAATGGTTGATTATGAGTGATTAAATGCTGCATTTTTTCAATAAACACAAACTGCAACCACTGTTCAAACGCCATCGAATCGTGACAAAAAGGAACACTAGAATTTAGTGCTTCTGCTGAAATTGGCTCAGATTGCCAAAGTTGATGCTTTTGTAATAGTGCCTTTAATTGCACTAAAAAAGCTTGGGTTTGTTGGTACATAACCACCCTCTTTTTAAGTTATACGGCAATTATACCCTGTTCCCACACAGCTCGCTATGGCGTATAATTGGCCCAATTTGCAGTTAAAAAACAATCGGGAATACAATGAGTGATCAAATAGCAACCTTAGGCCAACTTTTAGATGGTGCTGGCACGCAATGGCGGGCTTTTGATATTGGCAGGCACATTACTAAACTCGATAAACAACAATTTTTAGCTATTGAACAAGCTCAAGTACCTTACCCTTACCCGCTTGCTGGTCATGCTTGGCTTGCAATTCAATTTTGGGATGCCAAAGCGAGTAAAGAACCTTATGTGTGGTTTTTAAAATTTCCGCTTGATGAGCAGAGTAAATTAGTCAGTGCAAGTCGTGATCACTTTGCCGATATGGTTATTCAAGCAATTGGCACTGAAATTACGGGTGAAAAAGCAGAGGGGAAGCTTGATAATAACCCTTATGTATTTACACCTAACGCAAATAAACTGGCTGCATTTAACGCGCAAGTTAAAGTGTTACTAAAACAACCCGCTTCTCAATACTACGAATACGCGCAGCTATACTTTAGCGCAAAGTTGGGCTTTGATAATTGGCAAACTGTTGCACTGCAAGGCATTGCTGATTTTGCTCTGCGTCTTGATAACGATCAAAACTTAAGTAACTTGAAAAAAGCGTGGACGCATTTACCCCTTGAAGTATTGCAACCACTTAGCGCAATGCTTGAACATGTAGAAATACCGCCAACGTTGAGCGAGCTTTTGCTGGTGCACGGTCAAACAGCGATTGAGAAAAATGATACCGTAGCTTTAACCGCTGCTCTTCGCTCAATCTCTAAAGGTAAGGCGCAAGGCCTATGCGCACAACTTGTTGATGCGACATTAAACTCATCGCTTAAAAGCGACTCGGACGTACTTTTAACTATTGCTGGGCGTTGTTTTAAACAGTTAGACGACCCTGAACGATTGCATATATTTATGGATAACTGTGCACAACATCAAAAAATAGAGGCGCTTTTTCCAAGTATTTTTGCTGATCTAGTTGCAATACCGACCATTCGACCTCACCTATTAGGTTTATTACGAAAAGAAGATCGAAGCGAAGCCCTCGCTCGTGCAATTGGAAGGTTATTCTCTTAAATGGCAAGTTTATGGACGTTTATATTAATTGGTAGTGTTATTTATTTGTTTTGGCTAAATAGAAAAGTTGCCGAAGCGGCTAATGTTCATGCTAAACGTCAATGTGAGCAATTAAATGTGCAACTTATGAGTGTTGCTTGCACAAAGCGTCGTTTTGGTTTTCTAAAAAGTGGTAAACCAGGAATAAAAAGTGAGTTTTCATTTGAGTTTTCAAGTGACGGTGAAAATGCGTATCAGGGAATGCTTATTATGGAAAATGAGTTTTTAAAAAGTGTTGTCGTTCCACCACACAAAATCTGAGTGATCTTATGCATTTAATGTATAAAATTATTACAATTGTATAGCACAAAAAACTAAGGCGTAACTAAAGTTACGCCCCAATTGGACTGCTTCCTGCTAGATATCCACTATCTATAATCCGTTTTTTCATCCCCTGAACGAGTAAACAACCCTGTTTACCCTCACATTGCATCATGCAATATCCATCGCCACCTTGGCAAACCCACGTAAACTAACGCTTGGCTAAATCTATAGCATCATCCATGTCAATCCTTTAAAGTAGCGCCCTGCCACTTTGTGCATCCTGCGGCGTCCCTTCGCTTTCCCGGCATTCACGTACAATCTAATACGCGGCTGCGTCCTGCAGCTTTATCCTTTATATCCCTAAAGTAGCTCCTGCCACTTAGTGCATCTTGCACTTCCCGTTCATCCTTGCTGTCCTTGTTAACTTGTCCTTTTTGCATCCTGCTAGCATCTGCTGTTTTGCCTATTCCTTATCCGTGGCAGTAGCTTATTCGTTAAGCTATGTCTTCTTGACAAGGTAAAGTTTAGAGCAAACGGGAGGAGGAAGTAGTATGTGAGATAAAATAATTCTTTGTCATAAAAAAGAACAAATTTATAAACCAATGAAAAACAACAAGTTAAATTAAAAAAGGCGACTGAATAGTCACCTTTAACTGATTACTCTCACGTCAATGTAAGATATATCGCACGGACTTATGTCCGTTTGGGCGCATTAACTTACACGCTATGGGTTACACTTTTAACCCGATGCACTTTTAAATAGTAACTCACCAGCAACTTGGTTAAACGTAAGCTGTTTAAAAGTCAGAAATCCTTCAGATTTAAAAAGTTCTGTATGCTCACTACGCGTTACAAATACTGCCAATCCAGAGGACTCACTATTTGCCTTTACCAGCTCATCAAGCCCTCTGAGTAAATACCGACCAAACCCTTGCCCATGAAAATGCGGATCCACTGCAATAAAAGCTAAAAAGTAATAACGGCCTTTTTCTTTGAGCGTATCTCTAATCGTTTGTTCTTTTTCTATTAACTGATTAGTTTGCAAATAACCCGCACTTAGCATTAATTTTAAACGCCAATGCCAATAACGCTGAGCTTGAAGTTGACTTGTAGAATCGAACATACAGGCCACGGCTTTTAATTTGCCACTTCTATAAAGTCCAATTAACGGTTGCTTCTCTTGCCAAAAACTACTGAGCTCTTCACGTATTAACGCGCGTAACTTTTTTTCGTAAGCTGATTTATTATCTTGATCATAGCTAAGCATTGTTTTTAATACAGGGTCATCATGGTACGCCTGATAAATTAAACTTGCGGCAGTACTTATATCCTCTGCTTCGATGTATTGTACGCTGAACGTTTCTGCGTGTGCGGTTATACTCATTGTATGTCCTTTATTGTTTTAGCCGTAAATATAATCAAAGCTTAATTACTAAAGCTATACGCGAATAACTGCATTTACGAGTATATTTAACCTAATATATAAATACTAAAATCCTATATTGCGCCGTTTACCCACTATAGGGGATAAATAAGGTCACGTTACTTGTTATTTTTACTATCCTTAATCAACCTCTTAACAAAGGGGCTGGCAATTTATTATTCAGAACCTAAATTACTATATACCTAAAGTATTTAACCGACAATTCAGCTTGAGTTTAGCTAGCGCATTGTAATGTTAAGCCTTAAAGTAGTTTTTGTTTATTTAAAGGAGTCGTACCATGGATACTACTAAACACGATATTCATACATTATTTGCACAACTTGGTTTACCAAATTCAGAAACTCAAATAGATGAATTTATTGCCTCTAATGAGTTACAAGACACAACTCTACTTCAAGATGCAGCATTTTGGGATGAAGCACAACAACACTTTTTAGCTGAATCGCTTGCTGAGGATGGTGCTTGGAGTGAAGTGATTGATGAGCTAGATGTTCGCCTTCGCCAAGGTAAATAAAAATTTAACTAGATAGCTGTTTAAATGCCTTTAAAAATATTAACCCATGATGATTTTTAAGCTTGCACTTTCATCATGACTCTTGCGAGTACAAGGCTAATTTACAGGTCAATATTTAACTTATTTCAAACTTACTCAAGGTAATTAGCGTTAAAATTAGCTAGTAGACGTAGGTTTTTATCCTAAGTATCAGGTTATTTAATGTAGCCTACTCGTTTTATTGCTACCATAGCACCCGCGCAGCATACACATGCTGCGTTTTATTTAATTTAAGAGTTATAAATATAATGAATTCAGTTGTATTTGATGCAATTCAAGTCCTTTTAGATGAAGGCAAAACACCCACGGTCGCATTAACTAAAAGTCGCTTAGCCCAACCAGTTCCTATGCCAATGATTATTGCAGCTGTGAGCCAATACAAAAATAACCCGGATTCTATAAATAACTTTGTTAAAACCGCGCAGCAGCCAGAAAATGCTGAGCTAAAAGCAAGCCAACTAGACAGAATTGAGCAAAAACTTGATCAATTACTTGCACTTCTAGAACGAAAATAATTTGAGACTATAAATGTTTGTTGTTGATTTAACATTTGATTGTTACCAAGACACTACCCTAGAGCAAGCCGAATACGCTATTAATCGATTAGTGAACGCCTTGCGGTTTAACGGGCAAATAATGGGAGAAGAATTTCCCACAGTTTTAAAAGACGGCTTTTTTATAACCCGTGTTATGTGCCCAACCGAAGACGCCATGCACCCACTAAATAATAGCCCTTTTGTTAAACATAGCATTGAAAAACTGCATAATGCGGGGTTATTAGCACCTAAAGTAAAAGTTATTGGCCAAGATATTCACTCTAATGGAGCCGATTGCTGCACTGAGCCATCAAGTTATATTTTATACACTACTTATGTGCATACATGCAGCCCTCTATATTGTGGCGACGACTTTTTACCTGTGCCATTATTTCGCATCCCAGCTATTGCCAATGGCGATTATAAAACGCTTATTAAGTGGCAAGAAGATTGGCAAGCATGCGATAAAATACAAATTAATGGCGCAACACGCTGTGAATTTCCTGCTCTTGAGGAGATATCTAGTACACAAAGTGATTTATACCGCCGTGGAAAAGATATAACCAAACGCATTAGCTTTTTAACTAAAAAGCCCGTTTATTACTATTTATACCGTGTTGGCGGTGTAGATAAAGCCTCTGAACTTGAGCGTAAATGCCCTAGCTGTAATAGCGATTGGAAACTAGATGAGCCATGGTTTGGGCTATTCGATTTTAGATGTGAACCGTGTGGTTTAGTCTCTAATGTGTCGTGGGATTTTCAATAGCCATTACCAATGACTTTTTAAAATCAGCTCAGCGATCTTGCTAAGCTGATTTATTAATGACGTTTTATACTTCAAGCGCTTTTAAAAACGACTCTATAGTAGGTGCAAGCACATGATGCGTTTTTTTACCTACATGTTCTAAACATACTTCCCCTGTATGAATTAACACACTCACCAATAAATCTTCTTTATCTGTTAAACCAATGAACACAGTTTCTGGCTGTTTTAGCTTTCGCTTCATTAATACATGGCCAGTTATATTTTGTTGAAGCATATCAAAGTCGTCGCTATTCCATGCTTGTAGTAGTTCAATTTGATGGCCGTCAATTGTAGCTAACACACTACCGCCATACATGTGTCCATAAAGCTCGCTTAACGCTGTTGGAAACTCAAGCTCAAGTGCATTAGCTAAATTGTTCAATGAACCGGCTGGTTGTTGGCGTATCCCCTTCCATTGAATATACCCTTGCTCATCAACCTCACCAACTTCACACGGGCTCGGCCATTGCGTATCGTGCATGATGAGTGGGTACTTTGCGGTATTTTTAAGGGTATTTTCGCTAAATTGTTTGTGAAGTTGTTCTAACTGCATCGCAACAGACATACTGTGAAACTCATTTAAATTAGATATAATACGCACATTGTAACTATTTAAGAGCAAACATGACAGATTACAGCAACTCTCCAGATCTTAAAGGCAGTGTATTAGGGCAGTCTACCGAATACGTAGATGTGTACACACCCAGCTTGCTTTTCCCGATTGCGCGCAAGCTAAATCGTGATGCTTTAAATATTGATGAAGCCCAATTACCCTTTAAAGGCCAGGATATTTGGACCGGTTACGAGCTTTCTTGGTTAAATGCCAAAGGCAAACCGCAGGTAGCCATTGCTTTATTTACTTTTGAGTGCCAAAGCAGCCATATTATTGAGTCTAAATCGTTTAAGCTCTATTTAAACAGCTTTAATCAAACTCGTTTTGAGAGCATAAACACAGTTAAGCAACATTTAATTGACGACTTGTCAGCCGCTGTAAAAAGCCCAGTGCAAGTGACATTGTACAAAGCCGACGATTTTAACTGCTTACCTTGTAGTGCGCTTCCTGGCGAGTGTATTGATGAGTTAGATATTGAAATTGATAACTACGATATTGATGCCTATTCACTTAAAGCACAAAGTGATGAAATAGTAACAGAAACGCTCAATAGCCACTTGCTAAAATCTAATTGCTTAATAACGTCTCAACCAGATTGGGCGAGCATTATTATAAGATACACAGGCGAGAAGATATCTCGTGAATCGCTGCTACGTTATTTAATATCGTTTAGAACACATAACGAGTTTCATGAGCAGTGCGTAGAGCGTATTTATAGTGACTTAACCACGCAACTCAACATTAAAGAGCTTGAAGTGTATGCGCGTTATACACGCCGAGGCGGATTAGACATAAACCCATACCGTTCTACGCATTATAACGAAACACCGTTTGCCGTTAAGATTAATCGTCAGTAAATACGTTAAACACTCAAACATAAATCTTAAGAAAGGAGCCTCAGCTCCTTTTTTAAAGTTTAAATAACGCGCTTTGTTGGGATAGGCATACCACATACATCAACGTAATTATACGATTGGACAAACCAGGGTTCTGTTCGGCTTTTACGCGCATTTATGAGCTGCTTAAACGATGCTGAGTCTGTCTTCATTACTTTAAATGTGGTTGCGTCGGTTTTAATATCAGCCAACACTTCAATATTCGTTATTGGATTAAACGCCAGCCCCTCAGCGGGTAAACGCTGCAAACGATTAAAATGCTCCATACCCTCAAGCACTCTTCCAAAAACTGTAATATTTTTGTCTAGGTAACGCGCTGCTTGACCAATAGTGACAAAAAACTCAGTACTTGCGCTGTTTATATCGTTACCACGTGCCATTGCAAATACACCATTGCAATGCACTTGCCATGTTTGAGTCTGTGTTTGGTTTTGCGCAACAGCAAAACTATTTAAAAACCCCGTAACAGGCGCGTATCCATCGCCTTTTAACTCGGTAATTTTTAGTGGTTGCGATGTTGGTAAATAAAACTCTGCTGGTACGGTTTTATTCGCTGTTTTTATTTCTTTTTTACCCGAGCTGTCGCCACCTTGTGCTACAAACCCTTCTACAAAACGATAAACACGGGTATTTTTATAAAAGCCTTCTTGCGCCAACGTTTTAATATGTTGCGTGTGTTTTGGAGCTAGTTGTGGATTTAATACTATGTAAGCCGAACCAGTAGGTAGCGTTATTTTTAAAATATTTTCGGGGTCGACCACTTGCCACTCATCTGCAGTTGCATTTTTTATTACATCATTGGCACTAAGTGGTGTTTGTATATTTATAACGGATTTATTGTTAGCAGTTGTAGCACACCCGCTCAGCAAAAGTGCCATAACATAAATTGAAAAACGTGCTTTCATATTCAACCTATTATTTTTATTATTTAAAAGTAGCCTTAAGCAATCTAACTTACCTAACGCGTTTATTGTTTAATCCCAGTCAAACTTATAGAGCACATCAACATTTTGGTATAAACCACTGGTTACCTCTATATAGAGTTGCGACAACAATTGGTAACGAATAGCCACTTCACTGAGTGACTCAAATACCCCAACGCTGTATTTAACTTGTAAGCTTGGCGCAACATAGCCTGAAATTTCTACCTTGGTGCTGTCACCACTTCCTGACGAACTTAAACTGACGTCTGATAAACCAAATGTTTCACCTACCTTCGAGACAACCCCTTCGCTTCTACTGACCCCTTGAGAAAGTAGTAGCTGAGCAAGCATAGCGTTGCTTGATGCTCCCTCTCCCTCTCCTAACGGTTGCCCATTGAGTAAATATGCTAAGGTATGGGCCTGATCCATTGCAGGCTCAGAAAACAGTTTAAGAGTGGGTTGTTTAACATTCCCCGTAAGCGTAACACCAGCTATAACACCATTTGCTGTATTAGCTGGGTTTCTGATTGCTTTAATATTCAAGTAAGGGTGTTCGATGGAGCCACTAAAGCCCACCTGGCCTGTTCTTATAATTAAATTTTGCCCAAATGCTAAATAAGTGCCATTTATTAAATTGAGCTCACCTGTTGCAATAATTGGAACACCTTGACTCATTTTAATCGCTAAATCACCAGCCACTTTAGACTCTAATCCGAACGACTCTACTTTAACGTCATTTTTAACAATGACGTTTAAGTCTATGTCGTAATCAAATGGTACCTTTTCGTTTGTTTCAGTTTTTTGATCAACAATAATCTCATCGTCACTAACCTGCACAGCGCCTTCTGGAAGCTCTTCAATCGTAATGCGACCATAAGGTACAACTACCTCACCCGCTAATTTAAGTGCATTATTGGCTAACCCTATTTTTAAATCTGGCGATATTTTAAAGGTAACGCCTTGCTGCGCGCGTACAAAAAATTGCTCGCCTTGCACACTTACATTTACTTCAGGTTGCTCACCTTGCCAATCAACATCACCGTTTAGCTTTACATTGCCACCTTGATTGTCGTTTAAATTGCCCTCTATTGTGGCGGTCGTTTTATCAAATAATATGTTTATATTTGATTTTTGTAGCGCAATAGGAAGCTGTTCACCCTCAAGGTTTATATCGTTTATATTAAGCTCACCATTTAATAATGGGTCTTTTAACGTACCCGCAAGTGCAACCTTACCGCTAATATCACCTTTTAATTGCTCGAGAGTTTCAATAAAGGGTTGTAAGTCTGAAAGTAATATTTTATCAATATTAATAGTGCCATTAAGCGCCTGCGTATTTTGTATGTCATCGATATTAATGTGTGTATTAATTTTGCCTAATACGCTTGATTCTAAATTAGCTTCAATCTGCCCCTTTTGAGAATCTGAATAAGCGCTTAGGCTTAATGAGTCTATTGGTAATCTAAAGCGATCTTCTTCTGAGGTTAAAACAGTGGATAAGTCACTTGCGTTTAAATTTGCGCGTAATGTTTTAAGAGCGCCAGCATTCCAATTGAGCGCCACATTACCTTTTACATCACCACGTGTGCGAATATTATCGGGTAAAAAGTGTTTTAATTCTTCAAGCGCTAAGTTACTTAATTTAGCATTCAGTTGCCCAATTTCTTTTGTTTGAGCCAGTGTATCTATACATAATTTACTTCGATCAGACGCCCAACAATGCGCACTCACATCAAAATCACTCGTTTGACTGTTAAACATAACGGCAATATTTTTGGTATTACTAAAACTAAGCTTTTTATCGCTAAGTGTTACATTACTTACCTCACCATTCCAGGTAGCGTTATTAATTTTACCATTTACTTCAAGCTCAACACTGCCCTGCTCGGCATCAACCGAAGCGGTTAGTTGATGATCTGCTTTGTCGCCAATTGCATCTATTTTTATGTTATTTATTTGCTGATGACCCACTAACGCTGAGCCGACATTTACTGACACATCTGTTTGCCAATCGGCAGCGGTATCTAATTGGCCTTTTACATTGAGTTGATTAATATTAATGTCATCAAAAATAAAACTATCGAGTATTAGCGCTAAATCGACTGAAGGCGTTAACCTCTGCCCTCTTACTTTTAAATCGGCGTTGCCGTTTGCAATAAATGGCATGTTAGCCTCTTCGTTGCTTTTAAGCGTTATTTTACCGTCGACTTTCCATGTATCATCAACTTGGCCGCTAAGTACCAACTTATTCGTGCCACTACTTAAATAAAGGCTGTCGATATTTGCCTCTAGTGTATTGTTTAGCTGAAAGTTTGACGCAAACTCAAGAGGGACTTCGTTTAGTAATCCGCTTAGCTTAGTATCATCCATTTGTAGTTGCCACGAGCCTTCTTCCGCATTGAATGAACCTTTAAATTGCCCTGAAACATCGCTAGTGGCCGCATCCGTCAAATACTGTGCCTTAAGATTTGAAAGCGAGCCTTTAAACCCCGCTTTAATGCCCTGCTGCCAATTAATATTAGCTTTTACAATCGCGCTACTTTCATTGGCTTTAATACTTAATGTTTCAAGCACGGCTTGCGTTAAGCCACCTGTTAACTGTGTATTGAGGTCAACAGCCGGGTATGCCCCTAACTGGCTAGTCGCTATTAAGTTAAGTTGGTAATCATCGGCATTGCCTTTGGCATTTAAGCTAACATTATTTACTTTTAGCTGGTTGCTTTGCGCATCAATAACCCATTGATTAATTTTGCTGTTCAACTTAAACGGGTAATTTTGTTGCTTTAAATTAGCGTTCGCAGTTAACGTGAGTGGGTATTGGCCACTCGTTTCTAAATTCAAATTCAGGTTAGCTAAATCACCGTTTAGCTCTAAATTTGCTTGGTGTTCATTACTGTTTAAAGTCACTTGGCCTTTTAAAGGCAAGTTACCGGCAAGCTCGGCATCTAATTGGGTATTAAGCTGCCACTGCTCGTATGTGGCTGAAAGCGACTGCACATTAATAACGGTGTCTTCTACACTTAATAGCAGCGAAATATTTTCGATATTATGCTGCGCATCGCCCTGCTCAATTGTTACTTTTGCGATATCAAAGGCTTCAATGGACAAATCAATGGGTGATGTAAATTCAATATCAGGAAGTGCTGGTAATTGCGTAAGTACAGCTTTGTTGCTTTGAGCAGTTTGTGCCTTGGTAGGTTGTGTTTGCTCTTTTAAAGCAACAAGTATACTAGGGATATTTAAGCTTTTTACAGTGAGCTTTGAGTCCTTAATCTTAGCTGATAATTTAAAGTTATTAACGCTCACATCTGCACTAGGGTGGTTTAATGTAAACTCTTTGACCGCTATATTTTTTAATGAAACATTAAAGGGTAAGCTAATTTTTTCAAGGGGCTCAGAAGGCGTTTCATCTTGTATTTGGGCTGTTTTTAGCAAGCTGAATTTTATAGATTTAGCGCTTAAGTTATCAATGCAGATACCATCACACTGCCACCAAAATAAATCGATTTTTAATTGCTGAGCCTTAAAATCTAAATCGTTGTTTTTAAAATGAACATTAAAAGCATCATTATAAATAAAGCGGCCATCTTTAATTTCTATGTGTAATCCATCAACAACTTTATTTGCCGTGTAGGCAATAAATTGATTACCGGGTGCCGTAAATAATAAACAAAATACGCTAATAATTAGCGAGACTAAAATTGCACTTACTATGGCTGTTATTTTTTTTAATATTGGCATTAAATTTCTGGCCCTATGGTAATACTTAAACGTGTACTTTTACTCTCTTTGGTTAAGCCCCATGCGTGGTCTATTCGTATAGGGCCTACTGGCGTTAAATATCGAAAACCAAAACCAGCACCCACTTCAAACTCATCTGAAAAATCGTTCGTAGCGGTACCACCATCAACAAATAATGCTGCACGCCAATTTTGAGCAAACTGGTAGTTGTACTCCATAGTACCCGATAGCAAATACTTACCCCCTATTAGCTCACCGTCCTCGTTTTCTGGTGAAATTGACTGGTAAGCAAAACCACGAACACTTTGGTCACCCCCAGCATAAAATCTAAGCGAATAAGGTACATTATTTATGTCATCAACGAGCATTGCGCCAACGTTTGCCTTAAGGAAAACTAAATGCTTATTAAGGTATGTACGAAGCCATGCATGCTGTAATTGAACTCTCAATAAATTCGTACTGGAAAGTACATCATCTAAGCCAAACTCTGCTGAAATAAGCCATTGCTCCCCCCAATAAGGGGTAGTCCCACCTTTTAAATTTTTGCGAGCATAACTAATACCTGGCATTAACATTTCAGTCGACTCTTTTGGATCAGCGCCAAGACGAAACGTCTCTTGGTCTCTACGTAAAAACGCTGTTCTTACCCATTTATCCTTTGTAAGCCACTGCCTTTGTAGTTGCGCAGTTAATATCTCGCTGTAAGTATCATCAGCAAGTTCGTCTTCCAATTTATAACCAACTGAAAAACGCCATAAATCATCATTAGGGTCGTCTACAGGAACAGTGTATGCCATTGAGAGATCTTGTTGCTTTTCGGCGATATTCATATTTGTTTCGAGGTAATGGCCATCTTCTGTGATCCAAGGCTTACTCCACTTGAAGCGGACTCTAGGGCCTAAATCGGTACTAAAACCACCCCCTATTTCAAAGCTATTTGCAGGCTTAGGAACAACCTCAACTTTGATAGGAACCTGGGCGTTTTTACGCGCTGTAATATCTGCATAAACACGCACACTAGCAAAATAAGGTGTGCTTGATAGCTCAAGGTTATAGTCAGCTATGTAAGTTGACTGATATGGTTGTCCTTGGGTAAATGGCGCTAAAGAACGGATATATTTTTCAGCTGGCGTATCACTGGTAATTTCAATACTGCCATATTGATAACGCACACCGGTATTAATAACGAACGTAACAACGGCACTATTTTTTTTAATTGAAACTTCTAATTTGCGGGCAGGCCATTTAGCATCAAAATAACCACGCTCCAAAAGCATGGATTCTATTTTTTTATACGCTGATTCATATTTACCATGATTTAGCACTTCACCCTGTTTTAAATTGGTATTTTTTATGAGGGTTTGTAATTGTGTATCGCTCTTCCCTTCACCATTTAAAGTAATATTAATGCCGTCTATACGTGTAGCAGGACCGCGCTCAATTTTAACAACAAGTTCACTGTCGTCTTTGTTAAATTCAACCTCAATAGTTGGGCTATAGTAACCTAAGGCTTTTATGCTGTTTTGTACCTGCTTTTTGGCATATCGTTGAAGGGTTCTTGTTGGTTTTTCACCTTTAAGCTGCTTTAAGTAAAGCGCTACGTTTTTTTCTAAATCGCCATTTATGCCTTTAATTTTGTAGTCATCGATGACTCTGTCTGCCGCATAGGAATCTGCAGCCATAAAAATAGTGGCAATGCATATGCAACGTAAAAACTTAATAAACAAGTAAATATCCTTACTCTTATATACTACTTAAAACGAGCTAATGTGGCGCATATTAACATAGCCATAATGACCAACACATTAACTTAATGACAAACTCAGTCTAATTATGAAATGCGAAGAAGATAAAATTAGTACGCGTTATGACAATATTTTAGTTACAATAGTGCCAACGAACACAAAATTATTCTTAGATGAGTTTTTAATGCAATTTCCAGATGACGAAAACGGCCAGCTGTTAGCCGAAATATCCGCTGCAGGCGTCGATTTAAGTAAAATGCAGCAAATCGATTTTTTCATTTTATTTGAGCAACAAGCCGATGCTGATAAGTTTGCTAAAGATATTGTTTCTGATGCATTAGTACAAACCGCCGACGTTGAAAAATGTAAAGACACCGGCGTTTGGGAAGTAATTACTCATGTACAAATGGTACCAGAGCACACATTACTAGGCCAAGCTGAACAGTACCTAGAAAGTATAGCGAATAGCTATAACGGTTACGGTGACGGTTGGGGATTAATGGACGAAGACGCCGCTTAATATTTTAAAATCAGTTAAGTTTAACGACTTAACTGATTTGCCTTTCTAAAACTCCCTTTATAATCAAATAGCTTATCTGCTACTTTCCAACCATATTTTTTACTTTTGCGCGCAATCACAAAATCGGGTGGCATTAAGTCAAACTGCGCTTTAACTACCTGCTCTGCTGTTTTAAATTCTGTTGGTTTTTGACCATGCCCTAGCCGTTTACCAAATTGCCTGTTAAATATAAACTGACCGCCTTTATTACCCAGGTTATAAACTTCATCACAACTTGCACCGTCTTCGTCAAAATACGTAATTTTGATTAGTTCATCTTTAAGCTGAGTTACTGTTACACCGCTGCAGCGAAGCACTAACGCATCTTTTAAATTTAACGCATTACGAAGCTTGTCGTCTGGATCAGCCATTATGGCGCCACAATCGTGGCATTTACGAGCTGCAATATCATTCTGTGCACCACATTCTTCGCATTCTTTGAATCTAAACCGATAATCACATTGAGCTTTGTTGCCTTCATCATCTTCTAATAGGCCTTGGCAACGTCTACCAAAATGCTCTGTTACTTTACCATCGGAGTCTGTTTTGCCCCAAAATATATTGGCAAAGCCGCAACCAGGGCAAAGCACTTGGACAGGCTCGTTATCACTATCGCCTTTTTTATCACCTACTTCAGGGTGAAACAAATTAAATCCATTTCCTGCATAGTCGATTACAAGGCAGTCCGTTTTCGATTCTGATAATCGTAAGCCCCGCCCTACAATTTGTTGGTATAAGCTAACAGACTCTGTAGGGCGTAAAATAGCAATAAAATCGACATGTGGCGCATCAAAACCAGTTGTTAACACTGACACATTAACCAAATATTTTAATTTTTTACTTTTAAATGCAGAAATGATTTTATCGCGTTCAATATTAGGCGTATCGCCTGTAATTAGCGCGCTTTGAGCTGCTGGTAAATAGCTTAATATTTCTTGAGCATGCATAACTGTTGCCGCAAAAACCATCACACCTTTGCGCTGCTGGCTATATTCTATTACTTGTTTGAGAATAGCCTGAGTGGCTCGCTCGCTATTTTTTAAAAGTGCATTCATATCATCGGCAGTATACTGACCAAACACGTTAGTCTCTAAAGAAGAAAAATCGTAATGGTTTATAGCAGCATCGACTTCATCAGGGGGGGTTAAATAGTCGTGTTTGATCATGTATCTAAGCGGTAATTCAAATATACAGTTTTTAAATGGGCTTTCTTTTGTCCCTTTAACAAACCCATGATAGTGATGATGGTATATCCACCCCATCCCCAAACGATAAGGCGTAGCCGTTAAACCCAATACTTTTAAATGAGGATTATACGTTTGTAATGCACTTATAACTTTACCGTATTGGCTTTTTTTATCACCGTTGACTCTATGGCATTCATCAATAATAAGTAGAGAATAATGCTCATTGAGTTTATCTAAATTACGTGAAAGTGATTGCACACTGGCAAAAGTGACTTGATGGGTTAATGATTTTTCTTTTAACCCTGCGGAAAATATACTCGCCTCTAAACCAAAACTTTTATATTTTTGTGAATTTTGCTCTACAAGTTCTTTAACATGAGCAAGTACCAATATTTTTTGTTTAGCTATACGCGCAAGCTCAGCGATGACTAAACTTTTACCCGCCCCCGTAGGTAAAACAATCACTGCGGGATCATTGGTTTTTCTAAAATGAACAACAGTGCGTTCAACCGCCTCTTGCTGATAGGGTCTAAGTTTATAGCTCATTCAAAGATACAATAATGTTTGATAGGTACAATCTTAACAAAAACCTGATTAGATTATTCTACTTATGTCTTCTTATTATATAAGAGTTAGACAAGTGTTTCATCCAGATATCATTTTTCAAGGTGGTAAATGAAGCTATTGAAAGTGAATTATTATTGGTACCGATGAATGACCTTATGTTTTTAAAACTCATCTTAAATTTAGGACAACCTTTAGAACTCTTAATTACACTAATCTGAGGATATTAAAAAAACCCCTATTATCAGAATAATAGGGGGTTTATAAAAACAAGAAAATGACACCTATATAAAAGAAATAAATGTCAGCTTTTCAAGCTAATACTCTAATGCAATAAATACAAAGAGTTATTTTACTAACTGTTAATTAAAACTTATGGTTAAAACGTAGGCTTAAACGACGACCTAAACGCTCATCCAAACCAAACTGATTAAAACCGAACGAAGTAGCAGTTAGGTCATCAGCAGTGCGGTCAAGTAAGTTTTGAA
Organism: Pseudoalteromonas sp. 10-33; assembly: GCF_001469195.1. Classification (NCBI taxonomy): domain Bacteria; kingdom Pseudomonadati; phylum Pseudomonadota; class Gammaproteobacteria; order Alteromonadales; family Pseudoalteromonadaceae; genus Pseudoalteromonas; species Pseudoalteromonas sp. 10-33. The sequence continues at coordinate 74,915 of NZ_LOFI01000026.1, forward strand.
CATTTAATTGAACTGTAGTTGAAGTGCCCAGGTTATAACCAATACTCAGATCATGCAGGAAACGCGAAGCATTTTCATTAGTAAAATCGCCTGTTAATGTACCATCTTCTGAACGTTGGTAATTATATGAGTATAATTGCTGCTCGAGCGAATCAATCAACGTTCTGTTCTGCCAACGAACACGATGGCTAACAAATAGATCTTCATACATCCAATTAATATCAAATGTACCTGTCCATTCTGGATCTGCGAAATCGCCGACATCTTCTTGAACTTCAGACGTCGCAGTAGCTTGGTTTTCGTTTGTGATATTGTGTTGTGTTGTAGAAGCAATATTCAAATTACCCCACTCACCTAAATCATGGCTATAAAACACAGAAAGTGACACAGCCTCAAATGTTGCTAATGCTACATTCGCTGGTTGATTTCCTGCACGAATAACTTGATTGTCATCTCCACGTGTGAATGTATCACAAGCCGTTTCGTTCGGAAAATCAACTGAGTCGTAACAATTCGCTGCTAGGGTCTCAAATGTAACGTCATTGATTGCACCTTCAATCTCAAGGTTATAATAGTCAAGTCCTATTTGTAAGTTTTCAACAAAGTCTGGAGTCCAAGCTAATCCGTAAGTGTAAGATTTACTTGTTTCTGGATTTAAGTCAGGATTACCTGAAACATAACCAGTAGATATAGTACCGTCTGAAATTGATGACGTGAATGTATCAGTATCTATTCCTAATGATTCACAGTTTGCTTTACGTGCTGTTGGGTTAGGCCCAAGACCAACGTAACGTGCATCACATGGATCATCCCCAGAGATGAATGATTGTTGTATTGGTTGGAACAACTCATTAATTGATGGGTTTCTGAACGCTGTTGCATAAGTTGCACGTAAAGATAAATCACTGTTTATTATCCACTTCATGCTAGCTTGAACAACATCCTCTTCTGTTGAACGATCTTCAAACCCAGCTGGAGCATTTGTATTGAACTCTTGATTACGGTATGCGCCACTTACTTCGAAGTATTGTACAAAAGGAATATCCATATCAGAAGAAATAACAGGTGCAACTACTTCTACATAATATTCATTTGTATCATACCCGCCGTTAACCGGACGATCAATTGAGCTACGAGTAATTGGCACTCTGCCGCCTACTGCAGGCTCATATTTACTTTTTTCTACACGTCGCTCAACACCAACTACGTAATCAAGTGGTCCAGCAGGTAGGTCAAAAGCTGCGCCACCAAGGTTAAATGTATAAACTGTTTGCATATTGCTCGCTTGAGACATTTGCGAGCCGCCTGTAATGAAGTCAAGTGACGCATTTGATGCTTGTGAACCAAACAGGTTAAGTGGTTGACATCCATCTAAAAACGGCAGGTCCTCATCAGTTAAACCTGATCCAGACGCCTGTGCATTAAAGCCTTCTAGAGTGCCTGCTGCAAGATCAGCGTAAGCACCACAAATAACATCACCGCGTTGGAAGCCGCCCGTAAATGCTGAACGTGAGCCTTGTAGTGCAGCTAATGCCTCGTCTAATGTATTAATATCATCGCGAGAATCACGTATTTGAGACAGCATTGCATCGTCAACACTACGCGCATCAACTGCATTTAGGAATCTTCCATCAACAATCCCCGTTGTTCTAATGTTCACATCTGAACGGCCATGAACAACGGCCGCATCCCAATAAAAATCTCGATCTAAAAATTCAAATTCACCTTCAAGAACATTACTTACGCGCCAAGTATGCGTTTCATTTGAGTTACCGCCTGACGAAACTAAATCATTATTGAACCGATGAATCGAAAATTGGTCTCCCTCTAACCCTGCATCTACTATTGCTTGTCGAGCTTGAGATGATAAAAACGGGTTGTCAATTGGTACTGTGATTGCAGCTGAAGTGCCTCCAAAGAAACCGGTTTGGAAACCACCTTGGTTAACCAGCTCAGTACCATTTGTGTTAGCGTAAACAATATCACTTATATAACGAAGGTTATCCGTGATATCGTAGTTAAATGACACATACAGGTTATGGCGGCTTGTTGGTGAGCGAATTTGAGAAACACTATCAAAGAAATCTATTCCACAAATATTACCGCGACCATCATCATAAGTTTCAAGTAATGCTCGCCCAGACGGTAATGTCGGACCTGAGTTACATTGTTGGATTTGGCCGTCTTGTGTAAACTCATAGAAATTACCATCTGCCCATGAGCCACGACCAACACTTGGCGCAAAACCAGCTCCAGCAGGTGTTACAGCACCAAAATCTGTGAACAGTTGAAGGTTAACTTCATCATAAAATAAAGATACAGACTGTAAGTCATCATCGTTAATAACACCGTCACCATTAAGGTCGTCTATTTGCCCATCACCGTTGCGGTCTAAAAACTCATTTGTAGTCCCCCCAGAGCCTGGGTTATTGTTACAAAGAAAATCTTGATCACATTCTAACAAACCATTTGTACGTGTATATTCCACACCAAATGTCAGGTTACCACGGCCATTATCAAAGTTTCCGCCGCCAACAGCACTAATTTGGAAATCACGAGCATTTCCAGCATCGTTTTCACCGTATTGTGCTGTTACTTCAAAACCTTCGTAATCATTTTTTAAGATAACGTTTACAGTACCACCGATGGCATCGGCACCATAAGTTGCCGCACCGGTAAGAGGAACAACTTCAATGCGGTCGATTAAAGCAACAGGTATAGTGTTAATATCAACTTGTCCACCACCAATTGAAGCTGATTGTGAGCTAACCATTCGACGACCGTTTACTAACGTAAGTGTGCGTTGAGTACCTAAATCAAATATATTTGCCTGATTTTGACCCGCATTGGCAGCATTTTGGTCACCTTCAGTTGTCAAAGAACCACCGAACAATGGCGATTGATTAAGCAAATCGGCAGCGTTAGTGAAACCTCTTACTTGAATATCTTCTTCGCCATAAGAAAAAATGGGAGCACTTTCACTAATTTCTGTACGCTGAATACGTGAGCCTGTAACTGTAATTTTTTCTACTTTTTCGAGTTTTTCTTCTTCTGCAGCAAATGAGCCTGCTGAGAAAGCAGCAGTAGAAACTGCGCCAAAAGCAATCGCTAAGCGAACAGCTTTTGAAACTTTATTATTTATCATTTTGATATCCCTGTTAAAATTTTTAGTTTTATTGTTTCAAAATAAGCAAAAAATTAACAAAATTGCCAACTTTGAGGTTACATACTAGTCATAAATGTACCTTTTTGGCAACACGCAATGCGTTAAATCGTACCATTAATGGGTTATAAACAACCCAAAGCGATGAGCGTAAAAAATGAATTATGAATATTGAAGTACTTTTTATTTAACTGATAACAGAGAAGAGCGGAGTCTGATAATAACTTCTTGCGACTATCACCCAAGTGATAAGGGATAAAATGGGCTAGTAAACCAACCGACTGAATCATCATATAGGTTAAATTAATAGAACATGTGTACTGAGTTCAGTATTGATTAGCGTAAAAATATGTAGATATGTTTGAAGATGTATATTGTCTAAGGTCGTGAGTGTATATACCCAATTTTTTTAGATTAAAGATTTATCGATAGAAAATTATAATATGAAACAAAGCTATCAGTGATTTAATAAATATACCTAAGTAGGTATATTTATTAATCATCACTCGTGAGTATTATTAGTTATTTAGCTAAATACTTTTGAAGTTCGACGCCTTCAAACGCTTTTGGTCGACGACCTCGGCCGGTCCACTCTATTACTTCACCATTTAGTTCCATTCGGTATTTAGGCGCAACTTTAGTACGCTTATCTGAAGTAATATCATGTAAGTCTTCTATTGTAAGTCCTTTTTCCTTTAAAAGATCCAAAACTTCCTGTTTTGCTTTTTGCTGTTGGGTATATTTTGAAATTGCATCAGTAACTAATTGTTGTGCTTTTTCAAGTTCAGTCAAGGATGCGGTCTTTATAAAAGCTCGAACTTCTTTCATTTATATCTCTTTAAATTTATAAACATATCAAAATTAGTATAGATACTTTAATTTAAAATAACTATGACAAAGAATAAAGATTTAAAAAATAAGAAATTGGTATTACTAAAATTAATATACGAAATAACTATATATGCTCAAGTTTATTAAAAACAAAATTGATATAAACTGTTAACTAAATACTAAATTACAGCTACATTTTCTCTGGACAAATTTTTATTTGCCAACAAAACAACTCATTATTTACATTGAATGCCGCAATAGACATTTCCATATTTTTAAGCTTTGCAGCTTTAAATTTTTCGTAAATTTCATCTTTACTGAATGCAACAGAAGTTTGATCTGATAACCTTTCAACCTGTTGTTTTAGAGCGTTCTGTAACCCACTCAATTTTGCTTTACTCGTTTGGTCAATATTCAGCATTATCTTTGATACTTTAGACATTATATCTGCAAACCAGAATTTTTCTTCATCATTGGATATATTTAAGCTCTGAATTTTTTGTATCGCTTCTTTATTTCGTGTCTGAAATAACTCAATATTACCTTGAAGCTTCAAAGTTACTAAGTTTTCAAGTTCATTTAATATGCTGTTTTCTAACATCCAATTAAGTACTTTCAAACCGCTTTTACAGTCGTTCGTAATTGCCGAATCAGGGTGATGCATCATTAATATGATTTCACCATCATTCTTAAGTACTCTACATGCCTCATTTAAAGAATGTGCCCAATTTGAATATTCAAAACCGAATTGGCTGACTAATATATCAAAGTATTCATTTGGATAAGGTAAATCTTCTACTGAAGTATTAAACTGGAACTTAACTTTACTGATAGCACTATTTATTTCGTCAACATCACTGGCAATTTTTAACTCATCAATGTTTGCTAAGTCGCAGCCATACACCGAGCCAGATAAGTTTTTTCTTTCTAGAAGGCATTGTAGCCAAATTGCTAAAGCTCCCTTACCGGTTGCTAAATCAAGGTAAACAGCGTCTTCTCCTTTTTCTAATACAATTTCACCCCAAAACTTTAACACTTCTTCTGGGTAACCTAGGGCTGTATTTGCATCTCCAAAACTAGATAAAGCTTTAGTAAGGTCCCAGTAATGATCCCAGTGCATTTTATTTTCTCCAAAAAAAAGAGTGACTCAAGAGTCACTCTTTATAATATCTAAACTAAAAACTTAGAAAGACTGTTTAAAGTTTAAGTACATTGTGCGACCAAAACCTGAGTAAAGATCGAAGTTGTAGTCACGACCGCCAGAAGCGAAAAGTGGTGGCTGTTTACCGAATGCATTTTGTGCACCGAAGCTCACTTTACCGTTCCAAGGTGTGTTGTACGCTACTTGTAAGTCATGAGTTACCCATGAAGGAATGTGACCTTCACACTCACCATCTGCAGTAATGTCTTCACACTGGCTATCAATAAGGTTTAGATTCCAAGTGAAGTCAAAATCAGAAATAGAGTAAACATTAGACAGGTTTAAACGCATTTGCGGTACACCTGGATCATCAACGAAGTTACGACCACCATCTGTGCTGTAATCTACAATGTGAGATAGGTTGAAGTTAGTTCTTAAAGTACCAGCATCACCAAATTCAAACATTGAATTAGCTTTGAAATCGATACCTGAAGTTTCTAAACTACCATCGTTACCAAAACCACGAACAAGGCTAGTAATCGCACCGTTTGGTGAACGAGATACAGTGAATGCAGCTGGCACAGAGTCACCACGTAAACGTGCATCAATGATAGATTGAGCAGAGAACGCACGGATTCGGTTGGTAATTTCAATGTTGTAGTAATCAAGTTCTACAGAAATAGCATCTGTCACTTGGTAAACAACACCAAGTGAGTATTGGTCAGATTGCTCTGAACCTAGGTCAGGGTTAGCAATAACTGTAGCGTTGATTTGCGAAGAACAATTTGCAGCTTCACCAATTGCCAAACATGTAGCTTCATCAGAAACTGAATCAGCTGATTCAGAAGGCTGTTGAGTTAAGTCTGGTAATGAAGGAGCGCGGAAACCTTTACCCCATGATGCACGAAGTACTAAGTCATCAATTGGGTTGTAACGTGCTGATACTTTAGGTGAGAAATCTGAACCATAGTCAGAGTAATCATCGTAACGACCTGCAAAGTTAAGCTCAAATTCTTCTGTTACTGGAACTAATGTTTCAAAGAATAAACCACGAACTGAACGTCCGCCACCAGCACTGCTACCTGAAGAACCACCTACTTGACCTGCTGCAGAAAGTGAATCGTACACGTCAGCATAATCTTCTGAACGGTATTCGAAACCTACGAAGCCTTGAATTGCACCAGCGTCAGTTTCCATGATGTCAAACGCAGCATTTGCGTAAAACTCTTCTTGGTTAAACTTACCAGTACGTGAAGTAGTTACCGTCATTGCGCCTCTAACTTCTTCAGATGCACCGAACGGGTCATTTAGCATGTAAGTACCGTCGTTGATGTATTGACGAGCAATACTACGAAGGATGTAACCTGTACCTACGTTGTGGCTTTCGTTGATAGTTTTACGAACACCTGTTTCAACAGAAACGTCACCAATCATACCTTTAGCGCCAAAACCGATGTCTTTAAGTTCTGTAGAAAGGTTATTATCACGGTTACCTAATGCTGCAAAACGATGCCAGAAATCTAGACCTTGCTGTTCCATTCCTAAAGAAGCATCGTAGATTGGGCTGTTAGGGTTAGTTGGGTTATTAGGGCTATCTGCACTGATAAATACTGTATCAGGTGATTCGTCGTAAGCTGTTGTGTCTAAGCCTGGAGCATAGCGACCGAATGACTTAGTTTGTGCGATGTTGATGTCTGTGTAAATGCTCCAGTCATCGTTCACATCGTATGAAGCTTTAACGAAAGCTGAGCGGTTTTTGATTGACGCTTCATCAGCAGATACTGCTGCGAAGTTAAAACCACAACGTGCGCCAATACGGTAAAAGTTTTCGTTACCTACGCCTTCACATGTCGCTTCAGGAGAGAAGAAATCAAAGTTACTTGATCTTACACCATCTGTAGTTGTGAATGTTGTGAAGTTATTTGAATAAACTGAACCACCTGGGCTGTACCATGGGAAGTCACGAGCGTAAACAATGTCACGACCGCTCCAAGATGCACCAGCAAGTACGCGAGAGTTGTCTGAAGAAGCACCGAAAAGTACAGAACCATTTTCACGGTCGCCGCCTTCATGTTCAATACGGCCAGAACCTAAAGTAACTTCTGCACCATTGAAATCTTTACGTAAAATTACGTTGATTACACCACCGATAGCATCTGAACCGTAAAGTGCAGAAGCACCATCTGTAAGGATTTCAACACGCTCAACTGCGGCCATAGGGATTGAGTTCAAATCTTGACTTGAACCAGTAAGAGTTGACTTAGGTAAACGACGACCATCAACTAAAACTAAAGAACGATCAGAACCTAAACCACGTAAGCTTACTGTAGTAGCACCTTGAGCAGAGCTACCAGACTGCGGACGGAACGAACCCAGACTGTTAAATGTAGTGTTACGTAATAAATCAGCTACTGAAGTTTCACCACTTAGCTCGATTGCAGTACGGTCGATAACTGTTACTGGTAAATCACCAGCCATGTCAACACGTTTGATACGTGAACCAGTTACTTCAATACGCTCAACTTTTTCTGCAGAATCTTCTTCTGCAGCAAAAGAACTTGCTGAAAATGCAGCTGTAGATGCTGCGCCAAAAGCGATCGCTAAGCGAACTGCTTTTGAAACTTTGTTATTTAACATTTGATTCTCCCAGGAATACATTTATTAATTATAATTTTTTCAGTCTAGCGGTACAAAACGTATCAAGTACCCCAATGACTGTGCCTTCAATGATAATACTAGTGAAAGAGCAAGGTCAACAAGGAATTAACGTTGCGTTAATAATTAATTACTAAAAATAGCTAAACGTTAATTTCACCAAAAAAAAATTAAATCTAACACACTGTTAAAAAACAAAAAAATATACAAATTAAATTAAATGCATTAACAGTATGTTGCTTTTTTTACTTCTAATTAAAATGTTAACTTTTGCTGGTTTTGTCGTTTAGCGTAAATTTATTGAGCAAAAAGCTCAAAAATCAGGCAGTAAAAGTTGCCCCCGATCGTTTTTTTTATCATCTATTGCTAAAGCATCAAATATTGCTGCCGATATCGGAACCAGCTGTCTCTGTTGATATAATTGGTAATTGAGTGTATTTTTTCCTGTACTTATTTCCGCGCTTTTAATTGCATAAACGTACTCTATAATTTGCCCGCGTCTAACTTCAAAGTCAGGATGTTCTGCCTTGTACTTTTTTACAGCTTGTACATGAGGGGGGATATTTTTTTCGTAATCGTTTAAATGTCGACCAAGGCGCTTTTTGTAAACAAGCTTTTGGTCAAACTCTCCGCTATACAATCGTTTGGTATAGTCTTTTACTATTTCGTGAAGTTGAGCAATTTCAAAGTGTGAATCAAATAAAGCTTCAAACAGCTCTTTTTGTAACTCTTGGGCAAATTCCGTCCAGTCGCTTCTAACAGTTTCCATTCCTTTGAAAACTATTTTAGATTCACCATCTATTGTTGTTTTACCGACGTAACGCTTTTTAGAACCCGTTTTTTTATCCCGAATAGTAGGCATAAAAAAGGGGCTGTAGTGGGTTTCAAATTCAATCTCTAAATAGCTTTTTAAATTAAAATGCGTTGCTATATATCGATCCCATTTATGGTTGATATGGGCCATTAATTCATTACCAATTTTATGGCAACACATGGCAGTTAAATTGTCGTCCACTTTTACAAAAATAGAATCCGTATCACCATAAATAACGCTGTACCCAAGCTCTTCCATCCATTTACGCGTAGTTTGCATAATTTCATGGCCCCGCAATGTAATAGAGCTTGATAATCTAGGATCATAAAATCGACACCCCTTCGACCCAAGCACACCATATAGGCTGTTCATAATTATTTTTATTGCTTGCGAGAGCATTGGTTGATGGGTGTCTTTTGCGTTTTGCCGGGTTTTAGTTAGGTACTCTACTAGTTTTGGTAAATGGTGCTCAGTGCGAGAAAACATTGCATCATTAAAACCTTGTATTGCATCACTTGGCGCATTTAAACCTTTTATTAACCCCAGAGGATCAATACAAAAAGTGCGCATAATAGAGGGATATAAACTTTTGAAATCTAAAACCAGAATATTTTTATAAAGCCCAGGCAATGAGTCCATCACGTAACCACCTGGGCTGTCAAAAGACAAACCATGGTCGCCTAAATTAGGGGCCACATAACCACTGCGGTGCAGCAAGGGTAAATACAAATTAGTAAAAGCAGCTACAGAGCCGCCCATCCGCTCAAGCTCAAGGCCTGTTAGCTGTGTGCGAACAATAGCAAATTCATATAAGTTTAATTTAGTGAAAATACGATTAACTAAAATACAATCTTGACGGTTATAAGCCGCTAAAGTCAGTTTATCTTCATTAAATTGACGGATAATTTCGCCTAACCGATTGTCTGATTGTATTAATTTAGCTTCACCTAATACTTTTTCAGCAATATTACCTAAAGAATAATTATCAAAGTGGTAAGTCGCATTTTTTAAGGTATCAATTCCATCAACAACGCACCGCCCTGGTAACGTAAGGCGAGTATAATGCCCCGTATTGATATTGATTGATTGGTTATCCCTGCCCAATTTAAGTGGGATTCCAAGCGCTTCGGCACGGGTGTTAAGTACGGTAAAATCAAACTCTATTACATTCCACCCAATAATAACGTCGGGATCATTACTATTTAAATAGGTATGTAACTTTGTAAGTAACTCAAGTTCATCTAAGCACCAATCAATGTTGATTTGCTCACTATGATTGCATGGCTCGCCAATCATTAAAACGCAATCAAGGTCATTACCAACAAGTCCAATTGAAAACAACACCCCTTCCCCATCGCATTCAATGTCTAATGACAGCGATTTAAGTTTGGGTGTGTAATCTGTATTCGCTTTTAACTTGGCATTTTGTATAAGCAAAAAACCGTTTTTTTGACTAACATCTCCAGTAACCCAAACCCCCCCTTTAATAAAGCGTTCCATTAAAAAGCGATCGCTGTGGCGAATGTCAGCTTCGTAAACGGTTATAGTGTTTTCGAATAATGTTCGAGCCTTATAAATACTGCTGGTATTATTAAAATAACAAGCAACACAAGCAGCACCACTAAAGTGACACATTTCAATTGATTTAAAATCAACAATAATGTTTGCGTTGTCTAGTAGCTGCTGGGCATATTGCTGCTGTTCTTTTGGAATAAAAAACACAGCTTGCTGATTTTCAATAACAACTTTGATTGGACCATGATCGGATACCAGCCAGTAGCACAGTGTGATCCCCTGACCATTCTTAGACGAGTATTGTTGCCTTGATAAAATAAAGCCCTGATAGATTGCTTGTGTCAATGCACGATCCCACTTAATATACACACTGTAATTATATACATACTTTAGGCAAATCATTCCATGCTTTCTGACTCTCTAAAAAAAACTATTAGGCAAGTGCACCAGCATGTGGCTAAAAACCTGAATGATTATAGGCCGCGCAGCAGTCAAAATTACCTTGTTGCAGAAATCGCAAAAACATTGGCTGGCGAGTATCACAAAAAACAGCGCATTTGTGTCATTGAAGCTGGCACTGGTACCGGTAAATCACTTGCATATTGTTTAGGTGCTTTGCCTTTAGCACTGGCACAAAAAAAGAAGCTGGTTATTTCAACCGCTACCGTGGCACTGCAAGAGCAATTAATTGCAAAAGAGCTGCCTTTTTTTAAAACACACTCTGGGCTCGACTTTAAATTTGATTTAGTCAAAGGGCGCCACCGCTATATTTGCGCACATAAACTCCACAATGCAGTAAATGGCGATAGCCAAACTCAAATGGATTTTATGCCAACACTAACCTCTCCATTAAGTGATATGGAGAGCAAATGCCTGCAAGGGCTATACGATGCTTACGTTAATAAAAAATGGCAAGGCGATAGAGATAGCTGGGCAGATACTATTCCCGACAGAGTTTGGAATTTAATTGCTTGCGACAAGCATGCATGTCAGCGCCAAATGAAAGCGCATTTAACCTGCCCATTTCAACTAGCCCGCCAGCAACTCATGCAAATGGACGTGCTGGTTATTAATCACTCTTTGCTTTTAGCTGATTTAGACTTAGGCGGTGGTAAAATTTTACCTGAACCCGACAACACTATTTATGTAATAGACGAAGCACACCATTTAGCCCATATAACACGCGATTTTTCATCAGCCGCAGCCACCATTAAAGGCACAATAGAGTGGCTGGATAAGCTTACAAAATTCAGTGGTAAAATGGCAAAAGTGCTAGTAGGACAAAGAGCCATAGGTCAAAACTTTAAACTGTGTGACAGTATAAACGATGCAAATAAAGACCTAAAAGTAGTGAGAGATATTCTAGATAACGCTGACTTTGAATATTCAAAAGACGACACATACCGTTTTGAACATGGTGAAATACCCAAGTCGCTACACAGCAAAGCAAAAGATATAAGCGAAGCAACACAAGATGCACTGCGTTGCTTAAACAAAATGCACGACACTCTTACGCAAGATGTGAGCGACGGTGATATAAAACCATACGTTGCCGATCCAATTCTTGCTGAAAGCGGTCACTACATTAACCGTTTAGAACAACTCAATAAGTTGTGGTTTAGTTATGCTAACAAAGGAGAAGGCATCCCCCATGCACGTTGGATAAAGCGCCTTGAGTATAAAAGCCATCACGACCACCTTTTAAGCGACTGCCCCATTGAAGTTGGCTACTACCTAAAAGACAAACTTTGGAATGAGTGCGCCGGCGCTGTTTTATGTTCTGCCACATTAAGTGCACTTGGTTCGTTTGACCACTTTGCTTACGAAAGCGGTTTAGCAAAAGAGGAAGGCGTTAAATTTATAAAGGTTCCCTCGCCCTTTGATTACCCAAAACAGGCAACATTACGCATCCCTGTGTCTAAAGTTGAACCTACCGATAAAGACTTTAGCGATCACTTAGCTACCACTTTGCCAGAATATTTAAGCACTAAAAAGGCAAACTTAGTCTTGTTTGCCTCGTACTGGCAAATGGACCATGTAGCAAAGTTTCTTAGAACAAAAGGTTTTAACTTATTAGTACAAGGTGAGATGTCGAGGGAAGCCTTGCTTAAAAAACACAGCCAAAATATAGATGCAGGTAAGGGAAGTATTTTATTTGGTACGCAAAGCCTTTCAGAAGGTCTTGATTTACCAGGGAAATATTTAGAAAATTTAATTATCACTAAAATCCCTTTTGCTGTACCTACCTCTCCAATAGAAGAAGCGCAAGCAGAATTTGTGCAAAGCAAAGGCGGTAATCCGTTTTTAACAATTACAGTCCCGGATGCTGCTAAGAAATTGGTACAAAGCTGTGGTAGACTGCTGCGAAAAGAGAGTGACGAAGGCTGTATTACTATTCTTGATAGGCGTTTAGTAACTAAACGCTACGGTAAAGCCATGCTCGACACCCTACCACCATTTAAAAGACAAATAGACTATTAATGTTTGAACTCGCACTCGACCCGACAACTTGGGCAATTTTATGTGCTGTTGCATTGGCAGCAGGCTTTATAGATGCAATTGCCGGTGGCGGAGGCATGTTAACCGTGCCCGCATTACTTACGGCCGGTTTACCACCGCACCTAACATTAGGTACTAATAAGCTAGCAGCAAGCTTTGGCTCGTTAACAGCAAGCTTTACATATTACAAAAAAAACCTTTTTAGCCCCAAATTTTGGTTAGCATCAATTATAGCAACCGCAATTGGTGCGCTACTTGGTACGGTTATTGTTGATTATTTAAGTATCGACTTTTTAAATAAGCTATTGCCAATTATTATTATTATTGTTGCCTGTTATAGCCTATTTGGTAATTTAAGCACTACACAAGGTGACCAACTGCCAAAGCTCAACAAAGCCATGAAAGTAAAGCAGTGGCTACAAGGCTTAACTCTTGGTTTTTTTGATGGGTTAGCCGGCCCAGGTACTGGCACATTTTGGACTGCGTCTAACGGCATGCTATATAAAATGAACTTGCTTCTAAACTGTGGTTTAGCCCGTTCTATGAACTTTGTATCTAACTTTATATCGCTCATTACCTTTGTTGCTTTAGGGCATGTAAACTTTTTATTGGGTATTACAATGGGCTTTTTTATTATGTTAGGTGCATGGTTTGGTGCCCACTCGGCAATTAGATTTGGCAGTAAATTTATTCGCCCTGTTTTTAATACCATGGTTATACTTTTAGCATTAAAACTCATTTACGAGGCTTACTTTTAACATGCAAGTAAATGCATTAGACAAGCTACGACAACAAGTGACTTCGCTTAAGCAACAAGCTGAGCAATTTGATAGAGCTAAATTATTTGCTAAAAATCGTTATATGCAAGCACAGCCTAGCCTATTTGATCGTGCTGTATTTCAAACTAAAAGTATGAGCTTAGTTGATTACGTTAACGAAATAGAAGAAGAAGTAGCAAGCTTACCACCAAGCGATCACCGCCATGCATACACCTATGCGTTAGAGCGTATTTCATCGCAAGTTCAGGCCGTGTTTAATGTTATTAAATCAACGCCAATTTGGGAAAAAGAGAATAAAAGCCGCTTTAAACCTCGTCCAAAACAAGCTGTTTATAAGCAAGCAGTAAAAAAAGTGATGCAGTCTTCTCATGAACTTTACAATGAGTTAAAACAAAACCACGAATTTGAACGCCGCTTAATGCTGATGATAGAAGAACGAAAAATGCAAATGGAAAAAGCATCGCCAGCAAAAGCCCAAAAGCTTAACCTTGAAATATTAAGTACTCACGCACGCTTGGGTCGATGCCGAAAAGCCATTTCAGCCACTGAAGATAAAATACAACAAGTAGAAAAACAGCAACTCCGTTAGGGCTTTCCATGCAGCTATACTACCACCCTCTTTATTCAAATTTACCTTTGCCCGAAAAGCACCGTTTTCCAATTCAAAAATATCAGCGTCTTAAAACCGAAATAGAATACTTAGGCTTTTTACCAACCGCATTCATGCAGCCCACCAAGGCAAGCCCCTCGCAATTGGCCTTATGCCACAGCACGCAATATATAAATGATTTTTTAATTGGTAACTTATCTGATAAAGCGATAAAAAAGATGGGCTTTCCTTATTCGGCTCAATTAGTTGAGCGTACATTGCTGTCTATAGGTGGAAGTATTCAAGCAGCAGAAGAGGCTTTAAAAAGCGGTCTAACCTGTAATTTAAGTGGTGGTTACCATCATGCCTATAGTGACTACGGCAGTGGCTTTTGTATATTTAACGATTTAGCCATTGCAGCCGCGCACCTATTAAACACCCATAAAGCCAAAACGGTGCTAATTTTTGACTGCGATGTGCATCAAGGCGATGGAACAGCGCACATTATTAACCAGCAAAGCCATAAAAACATTATTACTTGCTCAATTCATTGCGAGCAAAACTTTCCGCGTTTAAAGCAGCAATCTGATTACGACTTTTCTTTACCCGCTAAATCTGGCGACGATGAGTATCTGGGCACATTACAACACGCGCTCGTGCTGTGTGTAAGCATTCATCAACCAGACATTATTTTATACAACGCGGGGGCAGATATTTACACGAAGGACGAGTTAGGTTTATTAAATGTATCTCTAACAGGCGTTTATGAACGAGATTACTTTGTACTTAATTTTTGTAAGCAGCATAACATTCCGCTTATGTGTGCTTTAGGCGGCGGTTACCAGCGTAATTTAGACAGCTTAATCAACGTCCATAAACAACTATTTAAAGCGGCTATCGATTTATAACAATCCTTAGTATAAACTTACTTAAATGGAACATAACAAAGCGGTAGGAACATGCGATTACACGACGATATACATAACTATTACGAAAAAATTGTTGTTGAAGAAATCATAAAACGAAAACTCGACGAAAAATATGATGACGACGTTATGGCTGACTTTTGCTGTACAGTGTTAAACCAACTGCCACCTCGTTATATTCGTTACGACGTAGATATGGCCTTTTATCTACCACAAGCTGAACGCATACATATGGAAGAACGAGTTCAAACCGCTATTGATGTGGCTATTAGTCAAATATCTAAAAAGAAAAATTTAAATGACCAACCCTCTTGAGGAAGCGCCAACGCATATTAAACTCGCTGTTGATTTAATTATGATACTGGAGCAACACAACGTAGAGCCTGAAGAAGTATTAAAAGCGCTCGATATAGTGAAAAGTGACTTTGAAAAGAAGCTAGTTAACAACTAGCTTTATTCAACTGTGTCTACTTCATACACAGTGACCGCTCCGTCACGTTTAGTGCAATCAATTTTAATTTCGCCAAATGTTCTTCTAGCTGATGTTGACCTTCGGCAAGTCATGTTTTGAGCTTTAACACCAAACTGCTTAATGTAGAGCGCAACAATTGCATCTATTTGCTGCTTCTCTTCTAATGTTGCAGCGGCATAGAAAGTATCATATTGATGTGACCAATTTTCAACGCCAGCTTCTGCAGCTACACCTAACCACCCCATGCCAAGTTTGGTTGATTGATCCAAATATTGACCTTTTAAAAACATAAACGCTAGGGTGTATTGTGCGCTTTTATACCCAAGTGCTGCAGGCTCTTTTAAATCATTAAAAGCTTGCTCGTACAGCCCATTTTTATAGGCTTTAATACCGTTGTATTCTTTTTTCTTCATTGTATTATCGCTGTATAAATTAACTGGGGTCGACCCACACCCACTTAATAAACTCACAGCCAAAATTGCTGTAGCCAGTAAATACCTAACCATAACTAGTCCTTTATTATTTTTAATATGCGAGTACCGAATCTGGCTTACACTCTTCGTAAAGCCTGTTATTCTATAACTCTATTCGTATAATTAAAATATTATCATGAGCTTAGCAAGTTTACTTCGATTATTTTTTCTGGCTGCAATTTGGGGCGCGTCATTTTTATTTATGCGCATGGCCGCCACTAGTTTAGGGCCCGCAGTCTTAATAGAATTCAGAGTAGGCTTTGCGGCACTCACACTATTTATAGTTGCGCTGTATTTAAAACGTCGCTTGGCGTTTACTAAACACAAAAAGCACTTTTTTATAATTGGCGCTCTTAACTCCGCCCTGCCTTTTTTACTTTTTGCTTATGCCGCGCAAACTATCAGCGCATCTACGTTATCTATTTTAAATTCTACAACGCCTATTTGGGGCGCAGTTGTGGGTATTATCTGGAGTAAAACCAAGCCAACTAAGAGTATGGTTTTAGGCTTGCTGTTGGGTTTAGTAGGTGTGGCAATTTTAGTTGGGCAAAACCATCTTATACTAAATACTCAGTCACTTATTGCTATTGTTGCAGCGCTAAGCGCTTCATTTTGTTATGCCATTGCATCCCATTACACAAAAAATGCGCCAAAGCTTGCACCGTTCGATAACGCACACGGCTCAATGTGGGCAGCAAGTTTTATGGTACTGCCCCTTATACTTTTTATGCCAATGCGTGAAGTACCAACCACCAACGTTATGCTTGGCGTTTTAGCCCTTGGCGTAGTGTGTACAGCGCTTGCTTATATTTTATTTTTTAAACTTATTGAAGATATAGGCCCAACCTCAGCTTTAACGGTCACGTTTTTAATTCCGCTATTTGGCATTTTTTGGGGACATTTAATTTTAGATGAGCAAATTGGGCCAAACACGTTACTAGGCGCTTTATTTGTTATTGTGGGCACTATGCTGGTTACTGGATTTTTACCGCGAAAAAAAGCACTTAGCTAAAACAAGCTAAGTGCTTTGATGGTTAGCTAGCATTCCTGTATCAGCAATAACAGCTCGGCAGTGGCGGTTGCATCGGCCAATGCGCGGTGATGGCTGGTTAAATTTAAATTAAAATGCGCACTAAGGTTACCAAGCGAATACGACTTTAACCCTTTAAATGCTTTGCGCGATTCAACCACGGTGCACATTTTTGGCATTTTAAAAAAGTGCCCTGCACCCTCGCACTCTTTTTTAATAAAGCCGTAATCAAAGTTTACGTTATGGGCGACAAAAATACTGCCTGCGAGTTTATCTAATAGTGGCTGTGCTATCTCGGCAAATAAAGGTGCGTTGTAAACCATGTTATCGCTTATGCCGGTTAGCTTAGTAATAAAGCCGGGTATATGGCGCTGCGGGTTAATAAGAGTCGTCCAGGTATCTATTACTTTACCGTGCTGTACTTTAACTATGCCAATTTCGGTAATACGGTTACCGCCTTTTAAGCCGCCGGTAGTTTCTATATCAACCACACTGTAAACACGGTTTGGATCTACAAACCATTTAACTGCGGCAATATGTACCGTAAAGCCTACATTTTTTAAATTATCAATAGTGGTAAGTTGGTTGCGCCTAAGTTTATCGCCCGGGGCTTTTACCTCTTCAAAATGTACTTGCCCATTATTAATGACCATTAAATCGGGGTAGCCATCTTTTAGCTGCAAATACTGTTTGCTCATGGCCGTTAAGTGCGCAATTAACGCCTCAAGCGGGCTGTTTAAAATAAGTGCCTCTAGTGGCTCTAATAAATTGCTGCGCCATCTAAATAAACCATTGGGCTGCTCAAAATACTGCACGGCATGTTTACATACCAAATTAAGCAACGCCTGATTAGTGCTACAGCTTTTTAAACGTGCGTTAATTTGCTTGCTTTGTGCTTCATAAAAATTACCAAGCTGCAAAACTTGCGGGTAAATATCAAATTCATTACACGGCGGGTATGGCGACTCCACAAACAACTCGTGCCAAAATACTAAACCAAATAAGCTTTGCCATAAGGAGTTTTCCGTATTAAAAACCGTTAACCCTTTTGCGGTGTAATGCTCATTTACGCCTTGCTCTACATCGCCTCGGTAAATTTCGTCAATTTCCAGTACACATTGGGTGTCGGCCAGCATGGTGCTTAAGCGCGAACGCGTTTGTTTATTAAACTTACGCATTAAAAAGTCGTCAGCAAAGTACAGTAAATCGTCGGTGAGCGGGTTTTCTATTATTTGTTCTAGCTGCGCTTTTACCCACTCTTTATTACCTAAACGGTATTGCTCTCTTATTTGAATTTCATGGGCTTCAGCGTAATCGGTGCACCCTTCAAGTAAGCTAAATGCAAGTTCGCTATCGGTATTTTTAAGTTGTTTATACAGCCTAACCAGCAGTTTGTTTTTAATATCGTGCGCTTGTGCACCGTGCGCCGGTTGCGCTAATACTAAATGCGCAAGCTCGGTGTAAGGTGTTTTGTCATCTAAGGTTTCAGCTTTTGCATTACCACCCGTTTTGCCAATGTTTTTAAACGCTAAACGGTAACGATTTAAAACATAATTAGATTGCGCCTCAGCCAATGTATTAAAGCGCGACAAGCTCTCGCTGTGCCCTTCGCGGGTAGCGGTTAACCCTAAATCGCGCATAACAAAGCGGTTTTGATGATTTACATCGCCACTACTTAAGCGTCCTGCAAATAAAAACTCAAAATACTCGTAATAATCTTCGCGGTTATTAATGACATACTGGCTGTATAAAGGGGCAAGATCATCTGCGCGTTCACTAAAAAATTGGCACGCAATAGTGACCAACTCTCCTTTAGCTGCGCTTTTTTTAAAGCTTATTTGCTCACTGTAATTACTTAGTAACTCCACCAGCATGGGCTTAGTTAAATGCGCTATAAGAAGCGTGTAATGCTGCGCGTTTGGCTCATATAAAATACCCACTGTTTTTAGGGTATAAATAGCCTGATGCGGCGAGGTTATTTCTTCATAATTGAGCGATTGTGCCTGCACTAAATAAGGCTTGCGCGAATACACGCGTGCCAACATGCATTGGCTTTGCTCATCTAGCTGGTTAATTTTACAAATAAATTCACTATGTTTAGGCTCAAGTAAATGCATACATTTACTTGTTACAAACTCAATAAGCTCTCTAAAATGCGCTAAATAGTATTTTGCTGGTAATTCTTTTTTCATAACATCGCCACAACTGTATATAAAAACAGTATCTAGCATTTGTGCTTATTATTCAATCTTAAACTTGTAACTAAAACACGCTATAGTGAGCGTATAAAAGCACATTCATTAAAAATAAAGGACTTACCATGAGCGCGCACCCGTACGATGTTTTATCACTCAATAACGGCGCAAATATTATTTTTACGCCCTGCCCTGGCACAAAAACACAAAACCTAGCGGATTCAATTGCCACATTAAAGGCGGCTAAAACTCACATGCTGCTTTCGCTTATGCCGCAAAAGGAGCTTGAGAAAAACAACGTAGAAACCATTAATAGTGAGTGCAATAAGCACGATATAACGTGGTTTCATTTACCTATAAATGACGACGAAGCACCCAAACAGCCTTTTATATCAAGCTGGAACACCCACAAAACCGACATATTACAGGCCATTCAACACAAACAAACCATTGCCATACATTGCAAAGGCGGCACTGGCCGCACAGGGTTGGTGGCTGCGCTTATTTTAAATTCAGCAGGTTACACAAAAGACGAAGTATACAGCCTAGTACAAGGCATTCGCCCTAAAGCACTGACTATAGAATTACAAAAAGAGTACTTTGATGAGTTTATGATTTAGGTATTTACGAGGCGTAACCTTAACTTGGCGTGCGCTTTTTTATTTTAAATCTAGAACTAAAAAATGTGTGTATCAAACGTTTCTTAATTAATAGTTGGCCCTAAAAGACCAACTATTATTGTTGTTATTAAATTCAACTTTGGATAGGATTTCCAATACTTTCTAAATGCTCTGTTTGGCCAGCAGTAAGTGGGTAAATCGATTTTATAAAACATTTTTTTGTAGGTTGTTCAATGGTAGAAATTGAATCCCCTTCCTTATGTATAACAAAATTAGAAAAGCGGTTTAACTCAATTCCATGAGATTCATTTAGGTCATGGCAAGTGCCCTGGGTTTCAATCAAATAATCTTTTTTATGTGCCGCTGAAATAATTAAAAATTTATCAGAAAGTGGTTTCCAACCTTTAAACCTAAAGCTATTGATTTTATCTTCACCTGCTAAGTTTTCTTCAGACAAGTACTTTGCATATGCTTGGTCTTTTTCTTTCAGTGAAATATTGCTTGTTGCTGAACAGCCTAAAAGCACTGTTGCTGCTAATGTAATAACTAAAATGTTTTTCATAAATTATCCCTATAAATTAAAATAATTAGGTAGATTACAAATGTATATTTATTGCGAAAACATACAACTTAGTAGAGCTTAATTTTTACACCCACCCTAAGAAGAACAAAAAATATACAGTCAACTTTACAATAGAATATTATTTTATCTTTGTCATCTTTTTGTTAACATTTTAGGTAAATTTAAAGTGTTTTATTTCATAAAAGAGGTGGCAATAAATCCCCTTTTATAACTTTAAGATATATGAATTCTAAAAATCATTTATAAAAATCAATTTATAATCATATCAATTAGCGTCTAGCCGCTGCAAACAACACATTAATAGTCAGCACAGAACCACAAAGCTACTGATAGTTAAACGCCCATTAACTGGGTCACAGGCATAACCATTAGACGCGTTTATATTACCGGAATGCAATAAGTTACTTGGGTATATCACAACCCGATTTAGCTTTGCCTCTACACTGTAAACTTGCTCAAACAAAACTGTGCTGCCATTTATGTAATGTGGATTTTTATGAAGCTTTTGCGCCATGGCTTGTTGCTTTATAGCTTGCCTATAAGGGATAAGTCGCTCTTTTGTTATGCGTTCATACCCTAGGGCTTTATGTTTATAAAATGAAGTACCCCCATGTGTTTCATCACATAAAAAATGCACCATAGCGAGTTGGTTCATATTGGGCGTGTCAAAATGGGGAAGCATCTGTATTGGCCTGAGTTCATCAGGCTCAGTACATGCAATTGAAAAGGCAGAAAGTATTACATCAAACTCGTTTTTATCTGCCATATCAAAGTGTGAATTAATAATTGGAGCCAGTGCTTTTAACTGCTCTATATAACTAAGCGGTGCTGCTTTTCTTACTCCTGGGTAAAAGTCACTTTCTAGTGTGCAAAATGTTTCCCTCGCATTTTGAGAAAACACAGCAAAATTAATAAGTGCATCTACATTATTTACAAAATCATCAATAACAATAATTGGGGTTTTTTCCTCCCCTACAGTGTGTACCTGTAATGCCTTATTTTTGTTAAGTGTAAAATCAATCATCTGCTAAATTAAGCACCGCATTTTTACGCTCTATTAATGGGTATATCTGGCCGAGTGAGGTTACTACTGTATAAATGGCAGGTAATAAAGCACTTTGATGTAAAAGCGTAATTTGCTCACTATTAAGTTGTGCGAGTTTGTCTTGATGAATAGTGTATAGGCCGTTTAACTTTGTTTTTTGGTTATTTTCAAACGTTACTTCAAGCGATAATGGCTGTAGTAGTTCATACTTTAACAAGGTATCAATTAGCTTTTTATTGTCTATTTCGCCTTGCAATAAATGCCCTAAACACTGCTTTATTTGTTTAAAATAGCCACTTTCTTCAGCGCTTTGGGTATAAATTGGTTCTAAATTATTTTCGCTTTGCCCAGAGTTATCAACTACTGCAGGGCTATTCAAATTAATACACACAGGGTATTGCGTTTGCTGGGCATGCGTATCACCAACAAAAAATGGCTGACGCTGTAACTGAAGCGGTAAATATACGCCCAGCCACTGCGATTGCTGATAAAACAAGTTCTCATGTTGCTCAAAGCCTAATAAAGCATTGAGTGTAAACTCCCCTGTTTCTGAGTTTTTTGCAAAAACTATAGGCTGCTGAACGGCAATTTGGCTAAGCTCCGCCATAACTACGGGGATCATATTAAGATTTTTAGCGTATGATTGTGCTTTTTGTGTATCTATTTTTATATGCTGATGAGCACTTTGCTCTAATGCGACTAAATTTTCCATGCGTGTCTCTTTATTGTTTTTATGTGTAAATTTTTAAGCTAAATAGCACTAAAACCATGGAGCTTAATTTTATTAAGCAGCTCTCGGTTACTAGGTAAGTTAGTGACTGCTTGGTTTATCATGCTCTTATTTTTATCAAACTGACTTTTAGCAAAAACAGTGTCTTTAAGCATATAGGCAGTTGTGCTGTAATCACTTTTAAAGCCCATACCGTATAAAACATATTGATAACTCGCCGCTGGAAACACCTCATTATTACTTGTAAAGTCGTGATCAGCAGGAGCGCGGTATTGCCATAACTTCATTAGATCTTGTAAGCTTTGAGGAATTGTTTTTGGGTCTCTGTTGTCGCGCCAAAATGCGTTATCGTCACGGTTCGATAAAATATAATGCAGTTTTAAAAAGTCGATTATTTTTTCCCATCTATAGGTAAACGTCTCGTTAAAGCGTTTGGCGGTAATATCCATAATATCTCGGGTATGGGGGAGCTGTTCGCTGATCATTTGTGCTGACATTTCTACTAATACCAATGCAGAAGCTTCAAGTGGCTCTAAAAAACCAGCCGAAAGCCCAACCGCAACACAGTTATTTTGCCAAAAGTGTGAGCGATGGCCACTTTTAATAGGGATTTTTCTAACTGTTAACGACTCTATTTTATCGCCTACATACGCTTTAAGCTTTTCTCGAGCTTGAGCTTCGCTACTGTATTTACTCGAATACACATAACCTACCCCACGGCGATGCTGTAACCCTATATCCCATATCCAACCTGCTTCTTGCGCTGTTGAAATTGTGTGAGACGCAATGCTCTCATCATCATTCTCATAAGGAACTTGCACTGCTAAGGCGGTATCGATAAACAGCACATCATCACACGGCTTAAAAGGAACCTTGTAATGCTCGCCTAATAACAATGATGAAAAACCGGTACAATCGACAAATAAATCACCGCTAATTTCACCTTGTTGATTTGTGGTAACACTTGCAATATCGCCATTTTTAGCACTATTAACCTGTGTTACATCAGCTAAAAAATGTTTAACGCCAAGCTGTTGTGTACAATGCTTTTGTAAAAAAACGGCAAATTTTGCAGAGTCTAAATGGTAGGCATAATTGGCTATAGCTGCGTATTCTGGGGTGCGAATTGTTTTAGGAGCAAGCCCTTGCTCACAAATAGCTTCTTGGTAACACACTGCACTTGAAAAAGACGTTGACTCAGCGGTGTTATTTAACCAGTGGCCAGCCATATCAGTTTTTGAAAAGCCCTGTGGCAAAACTAATGGGTGATAGTAAAAATCATCATCGGAGCCATCCACCCATTTGGCGAATTTTGCCCCTTGCTTAAAGCTTGCTTCACACTCGCGTATAAAATCAGTTTCGCTAATACCGAGTGCTATTAATGTACTGCGCATGGTAGGCCAAGTGCCTTCGCCAACACCTATAATTGGTACATTTGGAGACTCAACGAGCACAACATTAAGGCCATCTGGGGTATTACTTTTATGGTGCGCCGCTAATCGTCCGGCTGTTAGCCAGCCCGCTATACCTCCACCAACGACAACCACTGTTTTTATTTTTTTATTTTGCTGGTTCATACTTGTTACCTATAAAGGCATATTGAAAAAGTGGCTATTACAAATTGTAAAAGCCACTTTATTAATTAAAGTTAAAAACTACCGCGAATACCTAACGCAAAACGTCGTCCGCTATCTTCAACCAACAATAATTGATTAGAAAAACGACCACGCTTGTGCACGTATTCTTCGGTTAAGTTAATACCTTCAAAAAATACCGATACATTTTCGGTAATGTCATAGCTGCCGCTAGCATCAAGTTGTGCGTAATCTTCTACAATAGTTACACCATCGCCATTTAGCTGTGTTAGTGACTGTACAAAGCTATCGCGCCAGTTATAAGCTAAACGCGCTTGAAATGGGCCATTCTCATAAAAGCCAACCACATTATAAGAGTCGCTTAAGCCTGTTAATGCAAAAACTTGAGTTATATCGGCAGAGTCTAACTCTGCATCGCTGTCTACAAATGTTGCATTAACCATAAAGCCAAAGCCACTATCAAAACTATGTTGTAAGGCGACTTCCCAGCCATCAACAATCGCCGATTCGCTATTATTGGGCAATGTATTAGTAAATACAGCCGTTGAGTCGCCAGCATCAGGGTTGTCTACATCGTTACCTGTAGATGGGTCAGTTAACAATCCGCCACCAGACAACTCAAAAGTTAAGTCTTCGGTCGTATTAATAATGAAGTTAGCAACGTTTTTTCTAAAGTAACCCGCAGATAAATAACTAGCATCCGCGTAATACCACTCTAATGATAAATCTAAATTATCAGAGGTAAATGGCTCAAGCGCTGGGTTACCAGAACTCGATGTTAAATTGCCGCCTTGGCGAGTTGTTTCAATGACTGTTACAGGCGACATACTATCGAGTGTTGGCCGTGTAATTGTTTGCGATACAGCGGCACGTGCTATTAGCTCATCGCTTATTTCAAGCTTTACACTAAAGTTAGGTAAAATCGCTTCGTAATCTGAACTTGCTGAAATATTTTCTACAGCGCCAAAGTTAGCAAGCATTTCTGTTTTATCTAAAATGGTTAATGCACTAACCGGCTCATCTGTGCCCTTTACTTTTACATCAGTGCTTTCGTATCTAAAGCCCGCTGTTGCGTATAAAGGCATGCCTGCAAGTTCAGCTTCAAAATCAAACTCAGTATAAAACGAGAACGTATCTTCAGTTATCTCAAACGACTTATTACGTTTAACTGCATCAAAACTAATAGGCTGACCATTCGCCGCAGCTATTTGCTCAAGGTACGCAAAGTTTGCCTCGCCATCGTGTGCAAGCCATGACGTTGGCATACGACCGCTGCCGCTTACATCGCCTAAAAAGTCATCACCTGCATCAAATACAAATTGTGCTAAGCCATCCATGCTTGGGTCATCCGGGTAACCACAAAAAGTACAGTGAATACCAACACCTTCGTTATCCCAACGATCTAGGTTTTTAGTTTCAGTTGAATACATAGCACCAAATTTGACCGAAACTAGGCCTGAGCTGCCATCATTATGCCAAATGCTATCCCAACGAAACTGATCCACAGTATCTTCTACAGCCCAACCACGACGTAGCATTACGTGTGCTCGACTATTGGCGGTATCTAAATGATTTGATACGCCATCAGGTGCAACCGAAGGATTATAAGCAACACCGTCAAGTTCTTGTTGACCGCTATAAATATTAGGATTAGCAGAGGCAAACTCACTTGCGTAAGGCAGTATACCGCCATCCACTTCAAATCGAACTCGGTTAGCATAGCCAATCAACGATAACTGATCGCCACCGCCGTTATTAGCCTCACGCTCGGCTTTTGAGTGGCTCAAATCAAACTTCATATTTAAGTTATCGTTTACATGCCAATCAAAGTTTAAGCCTAGTGCGCTAGAGCTTGTTAAGCGATCAAACTTTTTAGCGTGCATATCGGTAGCAAGGCCTACCTCTTGATATAAATCAACCACTGTGCCATTTTCATCTACAGTTGGCCCTGCAGCACCATCAAAGCCTTCTAGGTTTGGCGCCGTAAACCAATGCCCGTATGACGTGGTGTCTGCTTCTACATCAAAATCAGAATAAAGCCCATCAGCTGTTATGACTAAATCATCTGAAGGTGCATACTGTATAACTAAATTTGCATTAGTACGTGTACGTGTTTCTGTAGTAACTTTATGATCGTAGTTACGCGGCGAAAAAATATTACCGGTATATGCTTGCCCGCTTTGAGTTTGCGGGTTTGGGACGCCTACATTTTCTAACCAGCCATCTACCTGCGCCTGGTTTAAGCGTGTTTCGCGCTCTTGGCGAGAAACAGCAAATAACACACCCAGTGTGTCATCATTAAATGTATTGCTGATTAACCCAGATATCTCAGGTGTAGTTTCTTCACTATTTTCATCGTAAATACCTTTAACACTGCCCGCAACTTTAAAACCGCTAATTGCAAATGGTCGCGCTGTATTTACATTAACTGTTGAACCAATACCGCCTGACTGCTTTGTGGCCGTTGAGGTTTTAAATACGTCTAAGCTTTTAACCAGCTCTGATGCAATGGTATCAAAACTAAACGCACGGCTTTGATTTTCAGAGGCCATTTGGCGTCCATTTACAAGCACTGTATTAAACTGAGGGCCAAAACCACGTACTGTAATGAGCTGCCCTTCACCGCCTGAACGGTCTATTGAAACCCCGGTAATACGCTGTAAAGACTCAGCTAAATTTGTATCAGGAAATTTACCAATATCTTCAGCTGAAATGGAGTCAACCACGCCACCCGCTTCTCTTTTGGCATCCATAGCTCGGCCAAGCGAGCCTCTAATTCCACGTACTTCAATTATTTCTGGTTCTTGTGCTGCTGTTTCTGCTATTGCAGGGAGCGTTGCCATTGTGCTTAGTACAGCTAGTACAGCACTCGATACGCCATTTTTTTTATAGTTAGCCATGTTGTCACTTCTCTCGAAACTTGGGTCTATTAAAATAGATATTTGCCCATCTTCGCTAACTTGCGGTCGCAAACCTGTGCCATCGAGTAAAATCTGTAACGCGTTTATTATTGAATACTCGCCAGCAATAGTATTTGTTTGTAACTGCTGAATTTTATCCAGCGGAAAAAGCAAAGTAATATCGGCTTGCTCGGCAAAATTTATTAGCGATAAATCGGCCCTTTGTCTGGGAATATTAAACACTGCTTTATCGTTTACAGTACTCGCTTTTACCTCGGTGGTGAGTAAGCTAAAAACCAGTACATAAATTGGTAAACAAAGCGGCAAATGCACATATTCCTTGTGTATAGTTTTTGGCCATACACAGAACAAAGACGAGTGACTTTTTATTTTCCTCCATAAATATTTTTTATTTTTATTTAATAAATTATTTTTTTGACTAGCCATGCTAAATTTTTTATGCCTTTATTATTTTTATTGTTTGCGCTTTTAACAGTATTTTTAAACAATTAAAAATACAGCCCACATTACAATTTTTTATTTATTAATTAAGAAGTTAAATTTTTTAAAGTGAATAGTCATTACCTAGTAAGGTATTTGTAATGGCAAAAACTGTAGTACACTTCGCCTTTACATTACAAGCTTTATGCCTCGTACGGTCAGTGAACATTAAATTAAAAAATAAAATACTGATTTATTTTTTAATTTAATGGCGGATTTTTTCTTACCATTCGTCTTAGTTTGTATTGGCAAATAAAATAACAATAATTGCCGTAAATACACACACGAGACACACACTAAATGACGAAAGACACACTTTTTTATAAGGTCTATTTGGCCTCGCGCAAAAGTCTCTCAAGTGTAGTTGCACGCATAGTGCCACCACATGAAATTGAAGATATAGTGCAAGAAACTTATGTGCGAATTTGTCAGATTAAAAACACTGAAAACATAAGCTCACCAAAATCTTTTATTTACAAAACGGCGCGGAATTTAGCGCTCGATTACCAAAAGCAAGCCAATATACGCCTAGTCGATGGGATCGACAACATGGAAGCGTTAGAGCAACTCTTAGCAGAGCACCAGCAAGACGAAATGTACGAAAAAGCACTAACCGATAGTGAATTTTCTAATTTTTGTGAAGCCATACGGCTTTTACCCGTGCAGTGCCGTAAAGTGTTTGTATTAAAAAAAGTGTATGGTTATTCGCAGCGAGAGATTGCTGCTCAATTAAACCTTCGTGAAAGTACCGTGGAAAAACATATAGCAACAGGCATGAAACGTTGTACGCAATTTATGCGTCAATCTACAAAAAGTGTTTATGGGCAACCAAATACTTCTTCGCAGCTAAATGCAGGAGGTGGAAATGACTAATATTCATCATATAAACGAGCGAAACACTAGCGACGATGCGCGCCTTGATAAGGCAAGTGAATGGCTAGCTAAACTTGACCGTGGGCTGACTAAGCCCGAAGAACAAGCGCTAAAACAATGGTTAGCACAATCTTATAAAAATGTAGAGGTGTTACTTGAAGTAGCAAAGCTGTGGGACAAGATGGACGATCTCAGCCGTTTGTCAGATCTGTTTCCACAAACACCGGTAAAACAAAAACGTCTCCCAGTGTGGTTAGGTGCGACAGCTGCCTCTATTTTATTAGCTGTTGCACTTAGCTTTTTTCAAGAAGCATTTAACTTTTCATTTTTTTACCCAGTTAATCAGTCAGCAGTGGTTGCGAAACAACTTAATTTTCAAACCAACGTAGGTGAAAGTAAGGACATACTGCTTTCTGACAAAAGTAAAATTACCTTAAACACTAATAGCTTTGTTCAAGTTAGGTATACCGAGCACTCTCGCGTAATAAATCTACTGCGTGGCGAAATTCATATAGATGTAGCTCACGATAAAATGCGCCCTTTAAGCGTTATCGCGGGTGATAAAGTTATTCAAGCTGTTGGTACCGCATTCAATGTAGAGGTGGGTAAAAAACAAATAGAACTCATTGTGACAGATGGCAAAGTCCTTGTTGCAGAACAAAAAGCCAAATCGTTACCCAATCTTTCCCAAGGAACAAATAAGCAAGGTCAATACTTATCAACTAGCTCAACTTCGGTGTCAAAGGGAGAAAAACTTGATTTAAGCTTCAAAGGTAAAATCGCTAAAGCGGTCGAAAAAGTTGATGCTATGGATGTAGCCGCTAGATTATCATGGCGCAAAGGTAGCTTAATATTTAGAGGTGAATCACTTGCTGAAGCTATGGCTGAAATCAGCCGCTATACAAATATAGATTTTGAGCTTTCAGAAGATGACCGTCTCAAAACAGTACAAGTAGCCGGGATGTTTAAAACGGGCGATATTAAAGGACTGTTGGAAGTATTAAACAATAATTTTAATATTGATTATGAAAGAGTAAGCCCAAATAAAATTCGTTTAAAATACGCAACACCACACGTTTCAATATAGCAAAGTACACCATAATAATAACTAGGACACACAATTATGACATCACCTATTTCGCCGAGCACTAATAGCTCGGCGCACACATTGGGCACAGGCTCTCTTTTTTACGTAATTTTTATATCGGCAGTGGCTGCTATTGGTGGCTTTTTATTTGGTTTTGACTCGGGCGTTATTAACGGCACGGTGTCGGCACTCGGTAATGCTTTTAATTCAAGCAGTGTGGCTACAGGGTTTAATGTAGCCTCGGTATTATTAGGCTGTGCTTTAGGTGCGCTTGCTGCGGGGCCTCTGGCTGATAAGTTTGGCCGCCGTGCAATTATGATCATCACAGCGATTATTTTTGCCATTAGCGCCTTTGGCTCGGGCATTAGTGAAAGCTCGGCCGAGTTTATTTTTTACCGCTTATTTGGTGGTTTAGGTATTGGTGCTGCATCGGTATTGGCGCCAGCTTATATTGCAGAAGTTGCACCACCAGCCCTTCGTGGTCGTTTAGCTACACTACAGCAACTCGCTATTGTATTGGGTTTATTTGCTGCGTTTTTAAGTAACTATTTAATTGCTGATGCAGCTGGTAGCGCGCAAAATATTTTAATGCTTGATATAGCCGCTTGGCGCTGGATGTTTTGGGCTGAGCTTGTGCCTGCAATATTGTTTTTAGTGGGCGTATTGTTTATTCCTGAGTCGCCTCGTTATTTAGTGGCGCAAGGTAAAGTAGCCGATGCAAAAACGGTATTTAGTAAAATTTCGAACGACAACGTTGATGCGCAAATAAGCGATGTTAAAGGCTCTTTGCATAGCGATAAAAAGCCGAGTATTCGCGATCTATTTATCGATGGCAGTAAAAAAGTACACCCAATTGTTTGGGCGGGTGTTGCGCTGAGTGTGTTTCAGCAATTTGTGGGGATTAACGTGGTGTTTTATTACGGCTCAGAGCTTTGGCAAGCCGCTGGTTTTGACGAGTCACAATCGTTATTTATAAATGTATTAGCGGGCACTACAAATGTTGTATCGACCTTTATTGCCATTGCCCTTGTTGACAAAATTGGCCGTAAACCACTTTTACTTGTGGGCAGTGTGGGTATGTTTATTAGCTTAAGTGCGCTTACTTATATATTTGGCAGCGCAGGCCTTGATGAAGCAGGCAAGCTTGCACTTAGCGATAACATGGGGACGTTCGCGCTTATAATGGCTAACTTGTTTGTGGTATTTTTTGGCTTAAGTTGGGGCCCGGTTGTGTGGGTGTTATTAGGCGAAATGTTTAATAACCGTATTCGTGGCGCAGCGCTCGCGGTTGCTGCAAGCGCGCAGTGGATTGCTAATTTTGCCATTACCATGACCTTCCCTATTATGCTGGCTAATATTGGCCTTGCAGGTGCGTACGGCTTTTACGCTTTATCGGCACTTATTAGTATATTTTTTGTGGCTAAATACATTACAGAAACCCGTGGTAAAACACTTGAGTCTATGTAATTAATCTAGGGCGGTGAATCCTCTCACCGCTTTGTATCTTTTAGCTAAATAATTGATTTAATGGTTGTATAAAAGGCTTAAGTAATTACCTCGCTAAACTTTGGGTTAAACACACACGCTCAATATTCTTTTTTACTATAAGTAATCGATTTAAATTCCTTTTTTGAATATAGAAAATTAGCTATTGTCCGCGTTTTCCCACTACGTATGTCTATCAAAATGAAAAATAAGTTAGTATCAGGCCTTGCATTAACATGCACATTAGGAACATTTAGCGCATTTGCTACCAATGGGTATTTTACTCATGGTTATGGCATGACCCACAAAGGCATGGCAGGTGCAGGGGTTGCGCTATCTGAAGAGTTAATGTCTGGTGCTAATAACCCAGCCAGTTTTACTGTGAATGGGACAGAAATTTCACTGGGATTAGAGCTATTTTCACCTGATAGAAAATACACAGCATCATCTGTAGATACGTTTTATCCGAATGCGCTTTATCTTGAAGCAAAAACCCAAAAAAGTGATAACACGTTATTTGCCATCCCTGAATTTGCTATTGGCCATCAGTTAAATGACAAAATAAATATTGGCCTATTGGTTTACGCCAATGGCGGTATGAACACCGACTACAGCGCCAATTCTGAGCCAGAAGGCACATTTTACGCTGGCACAACAGGCGTTGATTTAAAACAGTTATTTATTAGTCCAACTATTAACTATAAATTAAACGAGCAAACAAAAGTGGGGGTTTCACCTATTTATGTTGTGCAACAATTTAAAGCGACAGGCCTGGGAAACTTTGCGCCTTTTTCGCAATCGCCTGAAAATTTAACTAATAATGGCACCGACACCAGCACAGGCTTAGGTGTGCAAGTGGGCGTAACTCAAACCGTAGGCACATCGTTTAGTTGGGGTGCCAGTTATCGCTCATCGGTCGCTATGGAAGAATTTGATAGCTATAAAGGGTTATTTGCAGAAGACGGTGGCTTTGACTTACCAAGCTCGATTCAAATTGGTGCCGCCTATAAAATTACACCAAATAACCAACTTGTATTCGATTGGCAAAAAATAAACTACAGTGAAGTTAAAAGCATTGCCAACCCAATAAGTAACTTAATGTCTGCACCGTTGGGTGCAACCACAGGTGCAGGGTTTGGCTGGCAAGATATGGATATATACAAATTAGGTTATCAGTGGCAGCCTACTGCGAAACAAAAAATTCGCTTTGGTGTTTCTTACACTCAAAAGCCTATTCCGTCGTCTGAGGTGTTATTTAATATTTTAGCGCCGGGTGTACAAGAGTGGCATTTTACAACGGGTTTTAGCCATAAAGTTAGCGACAATGTACAATTAAATGCTATGGCTTTTTACTCGCCAGCTAAAAAGGTATCAGGTGCTAACTTTTTAGCGCCAAACCAGCAACTAGCAATCGAAATGGACCAATCAGGTGTTGGTGTATCAATTGTTTGGGGAATATAAAATGGTAACTGAATTTACGCCTTTATCCGCCGCTTTAGGCGGTGCTTTAATTGGTATTTCATGTGCATTATTACTTGTTTTATTTGGTAAAGTGGCCGGTATTTCAGGGTTAGTTAAATCTTTGTTTACTCCACTAAAATCCGATAATGTGTGGAAAGTGTGCTTTATTACAGGCTTATTAATTGCGGGCGTTGCCACTTCACTTATTGCGCCTGAGTTATTAGAGGGCGATTTAAATATACCCTCTTGGTTAATTATTGCAGCGGGACTTTTAGTGGGTGTTGGCACATCACTTGCCAATGGCTGTACAAGCGGGCATGGCATATGTGGTATGTCGCGCTTCTCTACACGTTCTTGGGTTTCAACATGTGTGTTTATGCTTGTTGCTGTAATAACTGCTAACTTAGTTGGATAAAACATGAAAGCAATTACATCGGTGTTTTTAGGCTTTATTTTTGGCTTAGGCCTTATTATTAGCGGGATGACCAACCCTGATAAAGTGCTTAATTTTTTGACCTTTGGTAAAGGGTGGGACGGCAGTTTAATTATTGTAATGGCGGTAGCCATGGGAATAATGATGCTGGCCTGGTTTTGGGTCTCTAAAAAAGATAGCCCTTTATTTGGTGAAGCATTTAGTCTAAGCAACCTAAAAAGTGTAGATAGTAGATTAATTACGGGCTCTGTTTTGTTTGGTTTGGGATGGGGATTGAGCGGGATTTGCCCTGGACCCGGCTTAGTTCAGTTAGTGTCACTCAAAATGGAGTTTTGGCTGTTTTTTGCCTCTGTATTGGGTGGAATGTGGGTAGCTAAAAAAATATAAGTAACGATTGCCGAGCTCATCTCGGCAATACACTTCTCTTTACCTCAAACATAGGTACATAACTTGCTGTATTAAATATAATTACATTTGATAGGTTTAAGTTATGCTCAAAAATACGCTAGACGTTATTAATAACACCCCTTGGTTGAGTACGGTAGCTTACCTTTTATTTTTAACTATATTATTGTTTTTCATTCGTTTTTTTATAATGCACTGGCTGAAAAAATGGACGTCAAAAACAACTTTCACATTCGACACACTACTTCTAGACTCAATATCTAAGCCACTAACACTATGCACAATTATTGTGCTAATCACCATTTTAGAGCACGATACATTCGTTATTGACCCCGAGTTAGCAAAGCGAATTCCATTCAACAGTATCAATATTGTATTAGCTTTACTTGCCCTTATATTCTTTTTAAATCAATTTGTTATTGGCGCAGTTAATCACTACGCTAAACAATCTGCGGTTATTTTTAATTCTCAAAGTATTATAAAGGGGGTTATTCGCGTTACTCTTTTTTCGGTGGGATTGTTGGTTTTATTGGGCACGTTGGGTATTTCTATTACGCCTATTATTGCATCTCTTGGTATTACATCGTTAGCTGTAGCACTTGCCTTGCAACCCACCCTTGAAAACTTTTTTTCGGGCGTGCAGCTTGTTATAGATAAACCCATACGTGTGGGGGATTTCATTGAGCTTGAATCAAAGGAGCAAGGCTTTGTAGAAAAAATTGGTTGGCGCTCTACGTGGGTTAAAATGCTGCCAAATAATATGATTATTATTCCTAATAGTCAGCTTTCTAAATCGCGTATTATTAATTACTTTTATCCCGAAAAAGAGCTAAGTGTACCTGTTGATGTAAGCGTGCATTACAGCTCAGACTTAGAGTTTGTAGAGCACGTAACGCTTGAGGTTGCGCGCCAAGTATTGATTGACCATGAGTAGGGCGTTGATGATTACAATACTTTTGTGGTATATCACACCTTTGATAACTCAAGCATTAATTTTACAGTAATGCTGCGCGCAAAAGAGTACTTTAATCGATTTTGGGTTAAATCTGCTTTTATCAAAGCGCTCCATAAACGCTATAACCAAGAAGGTATTGTGATCCCCTTCCCTATTACAGCCATTAATACATCGCAAGAAGCGGCTAATTTTAATAGCGATAAAAAATAAGCGCGAGATAAGCTCGCGCTTAATTTACTTTAAAATTTATAGGTCACTAAAGCCACTTACTGCGTATTTCTTATTAAAAAAATTAATTGGCATTACTGGAATGCACAATTGATATAATATAACATACGATAAATTGTAATTTAGTAAGATTATTAAATGATAAATAAACTGCCCGTCACAGTGTTATCAGGTTTTTTGGGGGCCGGTAAAACCACTGTACTTAGCCATATTCTTAATAACAGGCAAGGTAAAAAAGTGGCTGTTATAGTTAACGATATGAGCGATATAAATATCGATGCAGCCACTATTAAAAACGATGTGTCGCTCAATCACAGTAACGAAAAGCTCGTCGAAATGAGCAACGGTTGTATCTGCTGCACCCTACGAGAAGACTTACTTGTTGAAGTGGGCAAACTTGCCAAAGAGGGGCGTTTTGATTACCTCGTTATTGAATCAACCGGTATTTCTGAGCCATTACCGGTAGCCGAAACCTTCACATTTGCCGATGAAAATGGCGTATCACTGGGTGATATTGCCACACTTGATACTATGGTAACGGTGGTTGATGCGGTTAACTTTTTAAACGACTACGAACAAGCAAACGATTTACAAGATACTGGCGAATCGTTAGGAGAAGACGACGAAAGAAGCGTAGCCGACCTACTTGTTGATCAAGTTGAATTTGCCGATGTAATTTTAATTAGTAAAACTGATTTAATTACAAACGATGAATTAAATAGACTCACTGCCATTTTAAATACGCTTAATACTCACGCTAACATTATTCCTATTTCAAACGGCCATATTAATATTAACGAAGTGCTAAACACGGGTTTATTTAATTTTGAACGTGCCCAACAAGCGCCGGGCTGGCTTAAAGAAATGCGTGGTGAACATATTCCCGAAACCGAAGAGTATGGTATTAGCAGCTTTAATTACACTGCGCGCCGCCCATTTGACCCAGAAAAGTTTTATCACTTTTTGCACAACACCGAGCAGTTTGGCAAGCTAATTCGCTCAAAAGGGTATTTTTGGTTAGCAACACGCCCTTTATTTTGCGGGCAATGGAGCCAAGCAGGCGGTATAGCTCATTACGGATTTGCTGGTATGTTTTTTAAAGCCATCCCTAAAAAAGACTGGCCCACAGAGCCCGAACTACTTGCTGATATAAACAGTAAATGGGTAGAACCCTTTGGTGACATGCGCCAAGAGCTTGTGTTTATTGGTCAATCTTTGAATCAACAAGCGATGATTAAAGCGCTTGATGACTGCCTACTCCCAGAAGATGCTGTACTAAAAGGTAAAGACTTTTGGAGAACCTATAACGACCCGTTTCCTATTTGGGAGGAAGAGTAATGAATGCCCTAGCCCCACTAACTGCGCAAATAAAGCCTGCGGAGCCGCTGTACCGAAAAGCAGCTAAAAAGTGTGACGCTAATGTATTGCCACAAATTTATAACCACGACACTAACATTGTTATTTGGCAAAGAGACCTTGAGCAAACATTAACAAATGCAGTTAATACTCTCATTAGCGCAAATGCTTTAAAGCCACTAGAACTTGCGGTATCGCCCGATGATGCGTTTGATCAATTAATAAAAGCGCTTAAGCCAGAAGATAATAACCGCGATGAAATTAAAGTGCTGTGTGAAGATATCGCACTGTTGGTTGAAATGTTTTGCTGCCTGTTTGATTTAAAACGCGCCGGTTTAAGGCTAAAAATATTAGATAAACCCATGTGCCCGCGTTTTCATGTAGACAAAATTCCGTGCCGGCTAGTGACTACCTATCAAGGTGTTGCTACGCAGTGGTTAAATCACAGCGATGTAAACCGCTCAAAGCTAGGTACTGGTAATTTAGGTAAGCCTGATGAAGAGTCTGGCTTATTTAAAAGCCTAAATAATATTAATCAACTCAAGCAAGGTGATATTGCCCTGCTTAAAGGCGAGTACTGGGATGAAAACGAAGGTGCAGGGCTAGTGCATCGCTCGCCACCTGTGGCTACAAACGAGCAACGGTTATTGCTCACCCTCGATTTTATATGAAATTAAAACGCCATTAATAAAGGCCATACTTTGTCTGGCCTTTATAAATTATATTTAATTTATCTTTATAAGATTATTAGCAATAACGCTATATAACCCCTGAGAGTTAACCGGTTTTGAAATAAAGTCATCCATACCTACATCTAAACAACGCTGCTTATCTTCTTCGTATGCATTGGCTGTAATGGCGATAATTGGAACCCGTTTATCTGCACCTATTTCATTTTCGCGAATGCGTATAGTACATTCATAACCGTCCATATTAGGCATTTGGCAGTCCATTAAAATTAAATCAAATACATTAGTTTTTAATGCTTTTAGCGCTTCTAAACCGTCGTTTGCCATTGTAATAGTAACAGCTGTTGGCTCTAACATTTTTGCAATTACTTGGCGGTTTATAGGGTTATCTTCCACCAGCAAAATATCCTTATTTAGCAAGTCTGGTAGCGACTGTGCTTGGACCGGCTTTGCTAAATCGACACTTTGCGCTTTAGGGGCATTTATTGAAAACTTAATAGTGCTACCCAAACCTGGCACACTATTTAAGGTTATTTCACCACCCATTTTTTTAATCAAACCTTGGCAAATAGCCAACCCAAGGCCTGTACCGCCATATTTACGTGCTACGCTAGCATCTGCTTGAGTAAATTCACTGAAAAGTAATAGCTGCTGCTCTTTTTCTATCCCAATACCGCTATCAGACACGCTTACCGTGAGTTGCTGATCACTGTAATTAAACGATAAACGCACAAACCCAACCTGAGTAAACTTTTGCGCATTAGACAATAAGTTAATAATTATTTGATTTAAACGTAAGTCGTCTACATTTAGGCAATCGGGTAAGTCGGGACTCTGTTGAATAATAAACTCAACATCGTTGGAATGAATAATAGGCGAAAATAACGAGTGAATATTTTCAATAAACGGAGCAACCAAAGTTGCTCGCGGGCTAATTTGCATGGCGTTTGCTTCAATTTTAGAAAAGTCTAAAATATCATTTAATATTTGTAGTAGATTTTTGGAGCTTTTTTGCTGTGTTTCAAGCAACTCGCGTTGATCATCTGTAAGGGTGGTATCTCGCAGTAATACCTCTCCCATACCTAAAATGCCATTCATAGGAGTACGCAGTTCATGACTCATATTGGCCAAAAACTGTGACTTAGCTTTATTAGCTTCATTAGCTGATTTAACTGCTTTTGTTAGCTCATCTGTTTGCTCAGCTACTTTAACTTCCAACTGCTGGTTAAATTGGCTTAGCTGTTTATTTAAATCCTGATTTTTAATATTAGACGCTTGTAAACTTTCTATTGAGTCCCTTAACGCATTCCCCAACATTTTAAATTGTTGTTGCAGCTGCAGCACTTCGTACCAGCTAGACTCTGTATTAAAGTGTTGTTTGTCTGATTTATTAAAACCATACATTAAATTAGTCAAACCAATAATTGGCTGAACTAATAAATTAGATAAATGATGAATAAACAACACCACTAAAAAAATCAACACTGCACTAAACAATATTGTTGGTAGCCAAGCTGTTGCTACCACCTTAGTTAAGTGTTTACGATTGTAAAACGTAATAACTTGCCATTGACTACTAGCATCAACATACTGATTGGTATGAAATACTTCATTATTAACAGAACGAAAAAGTTGATTATCGCCCAGGTTGCTTATTGTAAAATCTAACGTCTTAAAATCAGCCAGTATTTTAAATTGTGCTAAAGAGCTAAAAACAATTCTTTGCTCAGCATCGAGTATAATTAGCTCACCAGTTTGATTAAACAAATTTGGAATATACTGCTCTAAGCGCTCTAGCTTCAAGGAGCCCTCTACAACACCATAAAACTCGTTATTTTTGTATATTGGTGCAGAAAGGGCAACTATAGGCTCATTACCAAGACCACGCCCCTGAAACACCCCACTACTGTAACCTTTGGGATACTGTTGAGCTTGTGAAAAATACGGTCGGTCGTTTACAAACCGCTTCTCCTCACTTAGCCCTGCAAGTAATGTTTCAGGAATACTTTTAGCAACATACCCATTTGGCATTGCATATAAACTCGTAGTAAAACCCGGGTATAAATCCATTAACTGTATGAGCTGCTGTTTTACATCAATCCCACCCCCAATGGCATCACTACTCATTACCACCGCGTTTTTATGAAACTGCAAATAGTCATTCAACTGTGTGCTAATTGATTTTGCTTTTTCCTCAAGCTGCGCATTTACCTCATACTCTATACGCGAATGATGATCGTTAACCAAAAAAACACTTGTAACAAGCACAACCAATACAATAATAACACTGACCACATAACTAAGAATACGAGCCAGTGGACGTCCTTGATAAGCACGACTAGCATAAGGAACAAATATACTAATCAAATCAACCAATGCTAAGCTGATTAATGCGTTAACCAGGTATTTAAACACTGCAACAATAAGCGTTAGCGACGCTAAATCCATTACAAACTGCCCTATCACCCAAATAATAGGTAGCCCCACTAAAAACCAAAAAACGGCACCTAAAGGTAAAATGGGTTTTGAACGCCTCAAACAGAAAGTATAAAGCCATAAAAGCTCAAGCAAATACACTACACTGGGCCAACAGTGGCCCCACCTATAAAGTAAGAAGCTCGAAACAATTGCAAGCGTAAGACAGGAGTAGCGCAACCCAGTGAATACTAAGCTGCATAAAACAAAAATTTGCCCAAATAAAAATTCAGAACTATCGAAAAAATACAGGGGTAAAAGGTTAACCAACCCGCCTATTAACCCTAATAAAATAGCTAGTGCCCACTTACTTCTTTGAGACATTACAACAACCCTTGGGCATCTGATTTAACATGTGTAGCGTTAACGTTAACGCTTTATTTCATTATTGCGCAATATCTAAGTGTTGTCTATAAGGTAGAGACAGAGGGAATAACGGAAAATAAAAGGCTGTGTATTTAATTATAATTTTTTAAATGAGTTAAGAGGTTGTCACCCAAATGAGGAATTTGGGTGGCAGTCTTACCAGCCACATCTCGGCACACACGTCACAAACTGTGGCTGCTCCCTTCCGGGCCTGACCAGGTTCGCCTGCTAGTGTTGCGAGAGGACCAATAAGACTACCATTGAGGGCCTTGGTTGGCGCGGGGGGATTATCTCTACTTTTACTGTGTTATTCAAGGGATAATCAAAAAAGAAAGTGCGATTGCATATTTCATATACAATCGCGGCTTTTAAATTTAATTTGTGTCTGTTATTTGCTCTCTAATTGCGCTTTTATATTATGTAGTGCTGCTTTTACTTTTTTCATGTTGTCTGGACCCATACGTAATAACTGCTTTTGAGCTGCGGGTAGTTGCTCCCATTCAGAAAACGCATACTGATAAGTCACTGAGTCACGAAGAAGTGGTAAGGCGCCTTCTGGTTCTGGTGTATCAAGCAGTAAATCAATTGCGTCGTTCAATGTTTGATTAAACTCATCATCGCCGTAGCCAATTTCTGTGTATGCATCATTAATAAGTGGCTTGTACTCTTCATACAATCGGACCACTTGCGCGGCACTCACACTCGTAAATACTTTTACATAAGGTGTATAACGCTCATAACTATTCGGATCAATGGTTAAAATATCCCCCTCGCTGACACTAAAGCTTTCTTGGGGTTTGATAACAGGGTTATGTTTTTTAGCAACTTTACCTTGGGCTAAGTTATCAATAAAAACAACACCTCTGCGAATAACATCATCAGTGACCAATAGGCTCATAACAGAGTCACTCAAGTACTCGTCAATTTTAGCAACAACTACAGTATCACTATCATTTAAGGCAGGTAGCGTAGCTACTTCTGGTTCTGGTTCAACTATTCGCTGCGCTGGCACTTCGAGCTCTGCGGGTTGCTCAGTGGCTGTTGGCTCTTCTGGCTCAATTATATCTGGTTCATTTAATGGCTTAAGTTCCATTATTGGCTGCGCTTTTATCGGCTTTGTTACCTCTGTTCTCGACTCTGGCTCGTCACTTGGTTTGAGTAATACGAAAGCAACAACACAGGCAACAACAATTAGCGTAATAATGGCAAGAAGTAGATTACTGTTTGGTGAGCGTTTTTGAACATCTGATGAGTCTGACATACTAACTCCATAAAAAATTAAAATGCGATATCACTTAGAGTAGCCTAAGTGGATTAAATTCATTCTGTTCGAGCTTTTATTAAATTAATACCTTAAATTATTCGGCCTGAATTGCGCATTAAATTGCGCTATAAAAAAGCAGGCACTTTTTCAAGAGCAGTTATCCTTTGATTCTTCTAGCTTAAAGACTTACAGTTGATAAATAAAGTAAAGACGTTGAACAGTTTAACCACCAATATGAAAATTAAGCAAATAGATCCAAAAAAGCCTAAAACAGCCTTATTACTTACCGGTGGTGGTGCTAGAGCTGCGTATCAAGTAGGTGTTTTAAAAGCATTAGCTCATAGCATGCCACGTACCGCACCTCTTCCTTTTAGAATAATTAATGGTACATCTGCCGGAGCTATAAATTCTGCGGCCTTAGCGTGTTATGCCTCTTGCGCTCATTTAGCTGTGCGTAAATTAGAATCTGTATGGAAAAACTTTTCGACCTCTATGGTCTACAAAAGTGATTTTTTGAGTGTATTTGGCCACATTGCACGTAATATTTTAACCAGTTTTCAATCCGAACATATTAACCACCCACCTGCGAGCTTACTGAATAATCGTCCTTTGCGTGGCTTACTTAACGAGATTTTAGACCTTCACCGCATAGAGCGTAATTTACACCGTAACTATTTAGAGGCTCTTTCTATTACCGCCTCAAGTTACACAACGGGTGACTCGGTTGCTTTTTTTCAATCAAATACGCAAACACCTTGGCAAAGAGCTAAGCGTGAAGGACGCTCTACACGCATCAATGTTGATCATTTAATGGCATCAAGTGCTATTCCAATGGTGTTTCCAAGCGTTAATATTCATAACCATTACTTTGGTGACGGCTCTATACATCAACTGTCACCGCTTAGCCCATCAATACATTTAGGCGCCGAAAAAATATTTATTATTGGTGTCGATGAACCTAAAGAGCCGCATCCACCGGGGTATTCTGCGCATTATCCTGGGCTTTCGGCTGTTGCAGGGCACTTGCTTGATAGTGTATTTACCGACACCATGCAGTCAGATTTAGAACGTTTAGGCAGAATAAACCGCACTTTGGGTCTTTTACCTGCACGAGATAAACACCAAGAGCTAAAACAAATAGATAGCTTTATTATTAATCCCTCACAAAATTTTAATGTCATTGCGGCGCAGTATTACAACGATATGCCATGGGCGATAAAAGTATTGTTGCGAATTATTGGTGTTAAAAAGCATTCTCAATCAAGTTTAACTAGTTACTTATTATTTGAAAAACGCTACACCCAACATTTAATGGAAATAGGGTATCAAGATGGTATGGCTAAGCTCCCCGAAATAAGGGCGTTTTTAGGGCTCGATTAACTTATTCAATGCCACCTAGTAAAAAATGCTCTACTCGTTCTACCCGTCGTGGTTTACCTTGTAAAACGAGTATGTCGTTTGCTAGCAGGACAATTTGATCTGAAGGGGCATCTATTTCTCGGTCTTGGCGTCGCAATGCTTTTATAGACACCCTGCGCTTTACTAAATTAAGCTCGTGTATGCTTTTATTAACCGCATGTGCTTTATCGGGAAGAGCAACCACATGTAAATATTCTAACTTATCTGAATTCCCCTCATCATTGTTTATATGCTCACCTGTAAAAAAACGTTGTAAAAACTGATAACGATTTCTTCGCTCATCACTAACACGCCTAATAATTCGGCTCATGGGGACACCCGACATAGATAAAACATGCGAGACTATCATTAAACTTGC
The DNA here is from genome assembly GCF_001469195.1 of Pseudoalteromonas sp. 10-33. Taxonomy (NCBI): domain Bacteria; kingdom Pseudomonadati; phylum Pseudomonadota; class Gammaproteobacteria; order Alteromonadales; family Pseudoalteromonadaceae; genus Pseudoalteromonas; species Pseudoalteromonas sp. 10-33. Next base: position 116,825 of record NZ_LOFI01000026.1, read on the forward strand.
CTCAAGTGATTCTGGCACAACTTCTGTTACACCAAGCTCACGAAGTTTTTCAAGCTGGCTGTCGTCTCGTGTACGTATCAGTATTTTTACCTCGGGTGCTATTTGCTTTATTGCGTCTATCACTATTTGTGTTTGGTCAAATTCAGTAAATGTAATAATCACCAATCGCGCGCGCTCTACACCGGCACACTTTAAAATATCTTTTTGCTTAACGTGGCCATATATTACTGGTTCACCCGCGGCCTTTCCCTCTTGTACAAGTATGGGATTACTTTCTACAGCAACATATTCAATCGCCTCTGGTTTTAAAAAGCGCGCTATTGTTTGCCCTACCCTCGAAAAACCACAAATCACTACATGGTTTGTATAAAGCATACTCACTTGTGGTTCGCTATCCCATGCTACGCTTGGGCTATTTAATAACCCCAAACGCCTTAAAATGGTGGGAGTTTTTTCAATTAAAAATGGGGTTAACGCCATTGATAGCACGCCAAGAGCAATTAAAAATGAAATGTACTCGCTTGTTAATAGTTGGTGCTGTCTCCCTAAAGCAATTAAAACAAAACCAAACTCCCCCATTTGCCACAGCATAATCCCACACGCTAATGAGTCATGCTTTCGCTCACCCATTAGTTGTGCACTAATAGCAACCACAGCTATTTTTAAAACCAACAATCCTAATAAGGCAGCAACGATAATAACGCCATTACTTAACACATAAAGTAAGTCGAGCTGCATACCTACGGTTACAAAAAATAGCCCCATTAATATATCGCGAAATGGTCGTATATCTGCTTCAAGTTGATGTCTGTAATGACTTTCCCCTAGCATCATACCGGCTAAGAATGCACCTAACGCCATTGATAAACCAAACATATAAGTCAGTAGCCCTGCAAATAAGGCAACGAGTAACGTAGTCAGTACAAATAGCTCATCGGTTCGTACTAAGGCTATTTCGTTAAATACTTTAGGCAGTACCCACTTACCAATAGCCCATAGCAGCACGCAAACAAAAGCCCCTTTAGTCAATGAAAATGCCAACGCCCATCCTATTGTTTGTGAATCGCTTGCGGCAAATAAAGGAAGAATAATAAGTAAAGGCACAACCGCAATATCTTGAAACAACAATACACCTATTGCTAATTGCCCTCTGCGCTGATTAAGTTCTCCACTTTCTTTTAGTAATTTAACAACGACTGCCGTTGAAGACAGCGCCATAATAGAGCCAATAGTAAAGCTGGTAAGCAAGCTAAAGTTTAAACAATACAAAGTTATAATGAGCACTAAACTAGTTACAATCACCTGCAGTGACCCTAATCCAAATACAATATTGCGCATTGCCATTAACCGAGATATTGAAAACTCAAGCCCCAAACTAAAAAGCAAAAATACAATGCCTAGCTCTGCAACAAAGTCTATCTCGTGCGTATGTTCCAACCAACCAACGCCATGGCTGCCAGCTAAAACACCTGTTGCCAAGTACGCCAAAATTGGCGGCAAACCAATACGCTTAAAAAACCACACAAAAATTACGGCGGCCACAAGCAAGCCAAAAAACTGAGCATTAATACTTTGCAAATTTGGCCTCCGGCGTCAATTAAACTAGGGGATGTAGTTTAAATATAGCAAGCAATTGTTTTTAAGCTAGTTTTAAAATATGGCATAGAAATCGCTTAGTAATGGCAAAGCAACACCCTCGGGGGAGAATTTAATGGAAAATGTCCATATTTTGACGCAACGTGTCTCTGGTCGCGGCGATTTTTTGCCGTTTTCGGCTGAGCACACACCAAATCACGAAACAACGGCAACACATGAGTTAGTCGCTGAGCTACAAACTAGTTTAGTTATTGAAGATGTATTAGCCATATATGCAAAATTTACAAAAAAGCTTTTAAACTTTACGGGGTTGCAGTTTCAATCAACGCTTGGTACCGCACAAACGTCTGAAAGTGATACAAACAGTACACCCTATATTTTTGATTTAGCAATTGGAAGAGAGCATTTAGGGCAACTTATTTACTTTAGTAAATACCCTTTAGGCAAAGCAATTGAAAGCAAGCTACGGGCGCTTCACTCAGCGCTGGTTTACCCGCTACGTAATGCGATGATGTATAGCCGCGTTCTTAAATTGGCAACAAAAGACTCCCTAACAGGTTTAAATAACCGTAGTCAATTTAATGACATTTTATCCCAAAAACTAGAAAACTGTCGTCGTTATCAACGCCCTTTCAGCTTAATGTTATTAGACCTTGATAACTTTAAGCAGGTCAATGATCAGTTTGGTCATAAAATTGGTGACGATACACTTAAAGAATTTGCTACTGTATTAAATTCAAGTATACGTGCGACAGATACTGTATTTAGATTTGGTGGTGATGAATTTGCAATACTAATTGAAGACCCTGAGTTTACAACTAACAAAGTGATTTCTGAACGCATTATGCAATTTGTAAAACACTCAAGTTTAATGTCTAAATACAGCGTAACGGTAAGTATTGGTTACACATTAGCGACAAGTAAAGACTGCGATATAGAATTATTTTCACGAGCAGATAAAGGATTGTACAAAGCTAAAGCGTCTGGTAGAAATTGCGCTAAAGCATATTAACTTAACGATTTAATTAAAAAAGGCCTCGCTTCCCCCGCTGGGCCTTTTTTATGCAAACCGCTACCCTATTGTTTAATAGGCTTTGCGGGTAAAAACTTATAAATAGTAAGCGCTACACAAAAACCAAAAAAGTAACCACTAACTAAATTAATTAAGGCAGTGGCGGTACCCAGTGGCGTAAATAACACTAAAACTAATGGTAAACTCACCCCTAGTATAAAAAATATACCGCCTTTACCTAACCAGTAAGCCATTAAAATAACCGCTGATACAGCACCACCCGAAATAGCATAGGCTAAAGTAACAATGTTCAAATCGAGTAATACATTAGCAACTAACGCTATTAGGGCTGTAAATAGCATGCCTAATGGGGCTTTATTAACCAGCGATAACCCAACATGTGGCTGTTTACTCATTTATTTACACTCCCAATAAATACCATTTTCATCATAATGTTTTTCACTTATAAAATAGCCAACCACTTGGACTAATTCGTCGTTGTAGAAAATAAGCGGCACATGACTTCGAAGCCAAGGCGCTATTTTTGCATCTTTAAACCAGTGCTTAACGGTATTGCTTCCTGGCTTTTTTAGTGGTTTTATACGAGCGCTATTGCAATTAAACCTTACTGAAACCTGCTCATTAGCATACGGCGCTCTTATTCCTGCACCGCTTTGCTTTGTTAATATGCGGCCATCATTGAGAGTGAGTTCATGAGTGATTAACTCATCATCATTCACAATGTTATTTTGAGTTACAAAGTATAAATTCCCTTGATGGCGTCTAACTTGTCCATCAACCAAGTTAATTTGAATTTGTGCGTCGGCCTGAGCATTTATTGCCTGGTTGATAATTTGTGACAACTGCTTTTGAGATGGCATTATTTCAGTAAACAAACCAAGCCACGCTCTTACCACATTAGCTAAACGCGGCTCACTGTATGACTTTATGTTGTTAATACATAACGCTTGTTGCGCATTTAAGCTTTGATTTAAATCAGTAAAAATATATTCATCAAGTAGAGCTTGTTGTTGCTGAAGTAACTCAATACTGCGAGCTGCACACTGCTCAAAGCCATCAAACCGTTCTGCAAGTACGGGTACAACACTGGCGCGCAAAAAGTTACGATCGAAGCGCTCATCAGTATTGGAGTCATCTGTAATATGATCAATACCATATTGTGCAGCAAAGCTTTCAATGTCACTTCGTTTCACATCTAAAAGTGGCCTAAAACACACTCTGCCACTTTTTAATACGCGTTTTTGATGCATAGCGCCGAGACCTTTTAAACCAGAACCTCGTTTTAAACGCAGTAAAAAAGTTTCTATTTGGTCGTTTAAGTGTTGCCCTAGCAATATAATACTGTTTTTTGGGCTTAGCTCGTCGAGCGCTTTATAGCGAGCATCACGTGCTTGAGCTTCTAAGCTTGTTCGTGATTGAACCTCTATGTTGACACTCACTGCCTGAAATGACACGCCAAGATCTATACATAAGCGTTTACAAAACTGTTGCCAATCATGAGCATGTTTACTCAACTCATGATTAACATACACAGCACTGAGCGTAATCGTATCAACTTCACTTTTTAGCTTACTCATTAAATGCAGCAACACAACCGAATCTACCCCACCTGAAAGCGCAACAGTAAATGCGCTATTAGGCTGTTTAATATAGCTACTTAATGACTTTTTTAATTGCTGATAAATGGCTGATGACTGCATACAACACGCTATAAAATTATAATTTAATGTATTTTAAAACAAAAAAGCCGCATAAGCGGCTTTTTTTAACGTTTAATATCAGTAATTACTGTTAGCAGTAACCAAACGACATTAAACGTTTGTAACGTTGATCAAGCATGTCTTCAAGCGAAAGCGCTTGTAAGTCTGCTAAATCACGCTTTAAACGCGTTTTTAAGTTACGCGCCATTGCATCGTAATTGCGGTGCGCGCCACCTAAAGGCTCATCAACTAAGTTATTGATTAAGTCTAACTCTTTAACGCGCTCTGCCGTTACACCCATGGCTTCTGCTGCAAGTGGTGCTTTGTCTGCGCTTTTCCATAAAATTGATGCACAGCCTTCTGGCGAAATTACCGAGTACGTGCTGTATTGCAACATATTAACTCTGTCGCCAACACCAATCGCTAATGCACCACCTGAACCACCTTCGCCAATAACCGTACAAATAGTGGGCACTTTAAGTGCAGCCATTACTTTAAGGTTACGAGCGATTGCTTCAGACTGACCACGCTCTTCAGCGCCCACACCTGGGTAGGCACCTGGTGTGTCGATAAAGGTCATAATTGGCATTTTAAAACGCTCAGCCATTTCCATTAAGCGTAATGCTTTACGGTAACCTTCTGGCTTTGGCATACCAAAATTGCGTTTGATTTTTTCAGCTGTGTCACGCCCTTTTTGTTGGCCAATAACCATCACTGGTTCGCCATCTAAACGTGCAACACCGCCTAAAATAGCCGGATCATTAGCAAATGTACGATCGCCTGCAAACTCGTCAAATTCCGTAAAAATGCGCTCGATATAGTCTCGAGTGTAAGGACGCAACGGATGACGTGCTAACTGTGATACTTGCCAAGCGCCTAAATTTGAGAATATTTCCTCTTTTTGTTTAGCACTTTTTTCTTTTAATTTGCTGACTTCCTCTTCTAACTCAAGGTCTAACTCGCCAGCGCGGCTTATGCTTTGTAATTCTTCAATTTTTGCTTCTAATTCTGCAATTGGAAGCTCAAAATCAAGATAATTGAGGCTCATGCTCTAAACTACCTAATCAGTTAAATTCTAGTTCTACATTTTGTGCCGCCATGAGTGATAACTTATGAATTAAGTCGTCGCTCGGCGTGACACACCATTCGATCCCTAGGGTTAATTGCGCCAACGCATCGGGGCGTTGGTAATAAACCTTGATCGGACACGTTCCCATTTTATAAGGTTCGAGTACTTTTTGTAATTTATCGAAGAAACCTGCCTCGATTTGCACCATGTTCAGCGTCATTTTAATCGCTTTAATGCGTTTTTCACGCGCTTGAGCAATGGTGTTTATTTCTCTGGCGGTCATTGTAATGCCACCAGAGAAGTTATCAAAGCTGACCTGTCCAGATATTACCAAGATATTATTAACTTGCAGCATTTCTTGGTACATTTCAAACTGTTCTGGGAACAAGCGTACATCAATACGGGCGCTCTTGTCATCTAAAGTTATTAAGCCCCAGCGGTTCCCTTTTTTATTAATTAAGGTGCGAGCAGAAATAACCAAACCAGCAGCAGTTGAGAGTACATCACGATTAGTTGGTTGTAAATCCACCAACTTTCCGCTGGTGTAATACCTAAGTTCTTTTCGGTACTGATTTATCGGATGCCCTGTTAAATAAAGGCCTAACGTGTCTTTTTCACCCTCTAACCATTCATTGTCGGTCAGCCCCGTCGCCTTAATAAAGGCTTGCTCAACTTCATCAGGCTCGGTGGCTAATAAACCAAATAAATCGCTTTGCCCTAGTTGCTCTGCCTTGTTGTGCTGATCGGCTGCGCGCATGGCATCTTTTAAACTTGCCAGTAACGTTGCACGCCCTGCTTGGGTTTTCTCTGGCCCTAATTGATCAAGCGCACCGGCATAAATTAATTTTTCGGTAACCCGTTTATTTAAGCGTTTTAAGTCAACGCGAGCACAAAAATCAAATAAATCTTTAAACGGGCCGCCTTTTGCGCGCGCTTCTAAAATAGCGTCTACCGGCGCTTCACCTACGCCTTTAATAGCGCCAATACCGTAAACAATTTCACCTTGCAGATTTACCGTAAACTTAAACTCACCCGCGTTTACATCGGGCGGTAATAAGGTAAGTTTCATGTTTTCACATTCATCTACCAAAATTACTATTTTGTCGGTGTTATCCATATCAGCCGACATTACCGCAGCCATAAACTCAGCTGGGTGGTGCGTTTTCATCCACAGCGTTTGATACGATACTAATGCGTATGCCGCTGAGTGAGATTTATTAAAACCATAACCTGCGAACTTTTCTACCAAGTCGAAGATTTTAATGGCTAGTTCGCCGTCAATACCATTATTACGCGCGCCATCTTCAAACGTTGAACGTTGCTTTGCCATTTCTTCGGGTTTTTTCTTACCCATTGCACGGCGTAACATATCGGCGCCACCCAACGTATAACCTGCGAGTACCTGCGCTATTTGCATTACTTGTTCTTGATACAAAATAATGCCGTATGTCGGATCAAGTATTGGTTTTAAGCTTTCGTGTTGGTATTGCGCATCTGGGTATGAGATTTCTTCTCGGCCGAGTTTTCGGTCAATAAAGTTATCTACCATGCCTGATTGCAGTGGCCCTGGGCGGAACAACGCCACGAGTGCAATCATATCCTCAAAACAATCGGGCTTAAGGCGGCGTACTAGGTCTTTCATACCGCGCGATTCTAGCTGAAACACTGCCGTTGTTTCGGCGCGTAGTAATAGCTCTATGCTTTTTTTATCATCCAGTGGAATGGTGTTGATATCAACAGGATCTTTGCCTTCGCGCTGCATGCGCACGTTGGTCATATCCACAGCCCACTGCAAAATAGTCAAGGTACGTAAGCCCAAGAAATCGAACTTAACAAGGCCTGCGGTTTCTACGTCGTTTTTATCAAACTGGGTAACCGGAAACTTACCTTCATCGTCACAATAAAGTGCAGCAAAGTCGGTAATGGTGGTCGGCGATATTACAACACCACCGGCATGCTTACCGGCATTACGTGTACACCCTTCGAGGATGCGACACATGTCTATTAAGTCTTTTACCTCAGAGTCGCCGTCGTAGGCTTCTTGTAAGCGCGGCTCTACATCGAAAGCTTTAGCAAGGGTCATCCCTGGATCGCCTGGGATCAACTTCGAAATGCGATCAACAAAGCCATAAGGGTGACCAAGTACACGGCCTACATCGCGTATTACCGCTTTTGCCGCCATGGTACCAAAGGTAATAATTTGCGATACCGCATCACGGCCATACAATGCCGATACGTGATCAATTACTTCATCGCGCCTATCCATACAAAAATCGACGTCGAAATCGGGCATTGATACACGTTCAGGGTTAAGGAATCTCTCAAAGAGTAAGTCAAATTCAAGCGGATCGAGGTCTGTAATTTTAAGTGCATATGCTACTAATGAACCCGCACCCGAACCACGCCCAGGACCTACCGGAATATTGTTATCTTTACTCCACTGAATAAACTCCATTACGATTAAGAAGTAACCCGGAAAACCCATTTGGTTAATTACGCCAAGCTCAATTGCTAAACGCTCATCGTATTCAACGCGTTTTACTTTACGGTCTTCTTCGTCTGGGAATAAAAACTGGAGACGTTCTTCAAGGCCGTCTTCTGAAACTTTAACCAAAAACTCATCTATATTAAGAGAGCCTGTTGGGTAATCTGGCAAAAAGTATTCGCCTAACTTTACAGTCACATTACAGCGTTTGGCTATTTCTACCGTATTTTGCAGTGCTTCGGGTATATCGCTAAATAGCTCAGCCATTTGCTCAGGCGTTTTTAGGTACTGTTCTTCTGAGAAACGTTTTGGACGGCGCTTATCATCAAGGGTGTAACCATCAAAAATAGCAACTCGAATCTCATGCGCTTCAAAATTTTCTGGCTTTAAAAATACCACTTCGTTGGTTGCTACAACGGGTAACTGCTCTTTAGCGGCAAGCTCTACCGCCATGTGTAAGTAGTCTTCCTCAAGTGGACGATTTGTGCGAACCAATTCTAAATAGTAATGATCGCTAAAGTGTTGCTTGTAAAAGCTAATAACCGATTCAATAACGCCAGGGTTATTTTTTAAAAGCGCCTTACCTAAATCACCATCTTTCGCGCCCGAGAGAATAATTAACCCTTCTTTGTGATTTACCAGCCATTCACGATCAATCACCGGGCGATGAAATACATGCCCCCGCTGATACGCTTCAGAAATTAATAAAGTTATATTTTTATAACCTACATTGTCTTTAGCTAAAATTGTAATGCGGCATGGTTCATCGGGGAATTCAGGGCTACGCAGCCAAAAATCAGCGCCAACAATCGGCTTTATACCCGCATTGTGCGTGGCGCCATAAAAGCGCACTAAACCACAAAAGTTCATTTGATCGGTAATAGCAAGCGCAGGCATTTCAAGCTCTTGCGCTTTAGCGACTATTGGCTTGGTTTTAGCTAGGCCATCAACCATCGAAAAGTCTGAGTGAACCCTTAAATGTACAAACTCTGGTGCAGCCATGGTTTATGCCTCACCCTTAGCTTGCATTAGCACACGTTGTACAGGCTTAAAGCTTTTACGGTGTTCGTCAATTGCGCCGTATTGCTCAAGCGCTGCAAAGTGCGCTTTAGTTGGGTAACCTTTGTGCCCTGCAAACCCATATTGTGGGTAGCGTGCATCGAGTTCAACCATTTCATCATCACGCGCTACTTTAGCTAAAATAGACGCTGCTGATATTTCAGCTACTAGGCTATCGCCTTTAACAACCGCTTGTGCCGGCATTGTTAATTTCGGTAAACGATTACCATCTATAAATACAAATTCAGGCTGTGTGCTTAACCCTTCAACTGCGCGGCTCATAGCAAGCATGGTGGCGTGTAAAATATTTAACTCGTCAATTTCTGATGGGCTGCAACGCCCATAGGCATAGCACAGTGCTTTTTCTTTTATTTCTAAAGCCAATGCTTGGCGCTTTTTATCTGTTAACTTTTTAGAGTCGGCTAAACCTGCAATAGGTTTAGTTGGGTCGAGTATTACCGCAGCGGTAACAACATCACCTACAAGCGGGCCGCGCCCTACTTCATCTACACCGGCAATTAAGGTTACATTAGGTCGTTCAATTTGCATGTATTAACTCCGCTACAGCTTGCGCTGCTTGTTTGCTGGCGTTTAATCTAATTTTTTCATGAATTGCTAAAAACCGTGCTTTTAATTGTTTGTTATCTGTCTCTAGCATAGGTGTAAGTGCGCCTGACAAATTGGCTACGTTACATTCGCTTTGTAAAAATTCAGGCACGAGTTCTTCATCGGCCAATAAGTTAGGCAGTGAAAAATACTTAATATTAAAGGTAAATAAAGTTTTAAAAATCCAATAACTCATCGGCTTTATTTTATAACCCACTACCATGGGCTTTTTATAGAGCATGCCTTCAAGTGTGGCAGTGCCCGATGCAAGTAATATGGCATCTGCCGCTTGCATCGCTAATTTTGATTGCCCATCTAGCAAACTAATATTAAGGCTAGGTGCTGTGGCATTTAAAATATCAGTAAACTGCGCTTTGCGCTTTTCGTTTACCAGCGGCACTACAATTTTAAGGTTGGGGTTTTGCGCTTGTAACTGCGCAGCTGTCTTTATATAGGTTTCGCTTAGTAAGCCTACTTCAGAGCCTCGGCTACCTGGCAGTAACGCAAGTACTTTGTCATCAAGACTTAACCCTAGTTCTGCACGTGCTTGGCTGTCGTTGTGCTCAAGCGCTATATCGTCAGCTAATGTGTGCCCTACAAACGTACACGGTACTTGGTGCTTATCGTAAAATTCTTTTTCAAACGGTAATAATGCAAGCACTAAGTTAGTAGCAGCGCTTATTGTATGTATGCGTTTTTCGCGCCATGCCCAAACAGACGGACTCACGTATTGAACGGTCTTAATACCTGCCTCTTTTAACGGTTTTTCAACGCGTAGGTTAAAATCGGGGGCGTCTATTCCAATAAATACATCGGGTGGGTTATCAATAAAGTGCTGTACTAGCTGTTTGCGTATTTTAAGTAATCGAGGCAGGCGTCCTAATACTTCAACCAACCCCATTACCGATAGCTCATCCATATCGTAAAGTGTTTTACAGCCTTGCGCCTGCATTTTTGGCCCTGCAATCCCTTCAAAGGTGGCGTCTGGAAAATGTATTTTTAATGCTTTTATCAGGCCTTCGCCTAGAATATCGCCCGACAGCTCACCTGCCACTATACCTATTCGTAGTTGTTTTTTTTCTTTAGTCATTTGCTTTTTGGTTCATATTTAAATCGGGCGTCATAAGTTTAGTTTACCGCGTTTTGGTATGTGATTAAACGCTTTAAACAACTCGTTTTTTATCTATAAATATAATCTCTATTGTTGTTTATTTTTAATACTGATGTAGCATACAAATAATATATTAAGTTTTACTAATATATATTGACAAGTATTGAACAAGCGTGAATAATGTTGCAAACTTTCAGTAATTACTGAAAGTTCATTTAATAATTAACTCTGCCAATACCTCATTGTCCAGTTAATCCGTCACATTCAAGGAGCATAAAATGATAGATGAAACCTTTGTGGATCTATCGCGACTGCAGTTTGCCATTACTGCACTCTTTCACTTCATATTTGTACCGTTAACAATAGGTATGACTTGGATCTTAGTTATTATGGAATCAGTTTATGTTATGACTGGTCGCGAAATTTATCGTGATATGACTAAGTTTTGGGGTAAGTTATTTGGTATTAACTTTGCCATTGGTGTTGCCACAGGCCTCACTATGGAGTTTGAATTTGGCACTAACTGGTCTTATTACTCACATTATGTGGGTGATGTATTTGGTGCCCCACTGGCTATTGAAGGGTTAATGGCATTCTTTTTAGAATCAACTTTTGTGGGTATGTTCTTCTTAGGATGGGATAGACTTTCTAAACGTCAACATTTAGGCGCTACCTTTTTAATGGCACTGGGTACAAACTTATCAGCATTATGGATATTAATTGCTAATGGTTGGATGCAAAACCCAGTAGGTGCTGAATTTAACTACCAAACTATGCGAATGGAAATGACCAGCTTTGCAGAGCTGGTATTTAACCCTGTTGCACAGGTTAAGTTTATTCACACGGTATCTGCAGGCTATGTCGCCGCGTCTATGTTTGTTTTAGGTATAAGTAGTTGGTACATACTAAAAGGTCGCGATTTAGCATTTGCTAAACGTTCATTTTCAGTGGCTTCAGGGTTTGGTTTAGCCTCAATTTTATGTGTTATTTTACTTGGTGATGAATCAGGCTATGAAGTAGGCGAAATTCAAAAAGTAAAATTAGCAACTATTGAAGCCGAGTGGCACACAGAAGAAGCGCCCGCTGCGTTTACTGCATTTGGTTTTCCTGACTCTGAAGAGCAAGTAACCCATGCAGCTGTAAAAATACCCTATGCATTGGGCATTATTGCTACGCGTTCACTTGACGAAAAAGTAATGGGTATCTCTGATTTAGAGAAAAAACATGAAGTACGTATTCGTAACGGTATGATTGCTTATGGCTATCTAACTAAACTCAGAAATGGCGAAGATACTCCTGAAAACATTGCTAAATTTGACGCAGTAAAAGACGATTTAGGCTATGGCTTATTGCTTAAGCGATATACATCAGATGTTGTTGATGCGACCGATGAGCAAATTCAAAAAGCAGTAAAAGATTCGTTTCCAAAAGTAGGCCCTATGTTTTGGTCGTTTAGGATCATGGTTGCCTGTGGCGTGGCTATGCTTGCAGTGTTTGTATTAGCATTCTATTACAACGCACACCGTATAATTGAACAAAAACGCTGGCTGCTTTGGGCCACTGTATTAAGTATTCCATTGCCATGGATTGCGATTGAATTTGGCTGGATTGTCGCAGAATATGGCCGCCAACCTTGGGCTATTTCTGAAATACTACCGACTTTTTTAGCAACGTCATCACTGACGGTCAACGATATTTTAATTAGCTTAACAGGTTTCATCATTTTCTATACAGGCCTTGCCATTGTTGAAGGCTGGTTAATGATTCACTTTATTAAAAAAGGCCCTAGCTCATTACACACTGGTAAATATCATTTTGAGCTGCCAAACAACACACAAGCAAAAGGAGAATAATCATGATTTTTGATTATGAAACATTAAAAATGTTGTGGTGGTTGATCATTGGGGTGCTTTTAATCGGCTTTGCAATTACCGACGGTATGGATATGGGGGTTGCTATGCTCCTTCGTCTAGTAGGTAAAACAGATTTAGAACGACGTACTGTCATTAACACAATTGGTGCGCACTGGGATGGTAACCAAGTATGGTTTATTACCGCCGGTGGCGCGTTATTTGCTGCTTGGCCCATGGTGTATGCCGCCGCTTTTTCGGGCTTTTACTTTGCAATGATGCTTGTACTATTTGCCCTCTTTTTTAGACCACTTGGGTTTGATTATCGCTCTAAAATTGACTCTAAACGCTGGCGTAATAACTGGGATTGGGGCCTGTTTGCAGGTAGCGCTATTCCAGCACTCGTGTTTGGTGTGGCATTTGGTAATTTATTTTTAGGTGTCCCATTTAATATCGATAACCTGTTACGTGTGAGTTACCAAGGTTCATTTTTTGGCTTGTTAAACCCATTCGCACTGCTTGCAGGTTTAATTAGTGTAGCTATGTTAATTGCCCATGCTGGTATGTGGTTACAACTTAGAACGGCTGATGCAGTTGCACAGCGTTCTGGCCAGTATGGACGTTATGCATTAATTGCATTTATTATTTTATTTGCAGCTGCGGGGGCATGGGTTGCTAATTTGAATGGCTACCAAATTGTGTCTATGGGCGATACTCAAGGCCATGCTGATCCGCTAGCTAAAGTGGTTACAACAGCAAAAGGGGCTTGGCTAAATAATTATGCAGAACGCTCATGGACAATGACCTTTCCTATTTTGGCGTTTGCAATGGCGCTGAGCGCGCTAATTTTTTCTAAGCTCAATAAACCAGCGTTAGGGCTTATTTCAACAGCACTTATGCTAGTGGGTGTCATTATGACTGCGGGCGTTTCATTATTCCCGTTTATTATGCCATCAATTAACAACCCTAATATTAGCTTAACAATTTGGGACGCCGTTTCGAGCCATAAAACACTTAATATTATGCTTGTAGCCGTGGCCATTTTTGTACCATTAATTTTAACCTACACCACATGGTGTTATGTGAAAATGTGGCGCAGAGTAACCGTAGAAGAAATTGAAACTAACACTCATGGCAGCTACTAAGGAGACTGAACTATGTGGTATTTTGCTTGGATTTTAGGTGTACTTTTAGCCTGTACCTTAGGCGTTATAAATGTAATGTGGTATGAATTTCATCAAAATAAAAACAGCATTGCTGATGATGAACAACCGATGCATGATTTATTGAACGAGGCTAACTCGACCAACAATGACGACTAAACCCCGACCAAATCGCGCGCAGCAGCAAACACTGCGCGCTTTTTTAAAAACACAAAGTAAACCCACCTCATTATGGTTAAAGCTCAGTATTGCGCTAGGTACTTTTAACGCCATTTTAATGATTACAGGTGCTTATTTACTTGCTCAAACTATTCATAATGTAATGTTTGAAGGTGAAAGCCTTGCTCAAGTAGCCCATTTACTTTGGCCACTTGCAGGCATTATTTTATTACGAGCAATTTTTTTAGCACTAAGTGAAAGGCTAAGCGCATTGGCTGCACTTAAAATCAAATCGGCTATGCGCCAAACACTTTTAACTAAATTAAGTTTACTGGGCCCTAGTTACATTGAGCAACACGGTCAAGGCGCAACCTTAAATACATTACACAATGGTGTAGAAGAACTTCACGACTATTACGCAAAGTATCTACCTGGTGTTGCTTACAGTGCCCTTATCCCACTGGCAATATTGATTGTTATTTTTCCAACCGATTATAAAGCGGGATTAATATTTTTATTAACGGCCCCACTTATTCCCTTTTTCATGATTTTAGTCGGCTCTAAAGCTGAAGCTCTAAATCAAAAACGTTGGCAACAACTCGCAGTGCTTGGTAATTACTTTTTTGATCGAGTTCAGGGATTAACACAATTAAAACTGTTTAACGCAACGCAAACCGAATTAAAACAAATCGCTAAAATTTCTGATGACTTTAGACATACAACACTAGGCGTATTAAAAATTGCGTTTTTATCATCTTTTGCTTTGGAGTTTTTAGCTACCATTAGTGTAGCCTTGGTGGCTGTTATTATTGGCTTTAGACTGTTTTTCGGCACCCTCGACTTTTCTACAGGCTTTGTAGTACTGCTTTTAGCCCCCGAATTTTACCTACCTTTACGCCAATTGGGGAGCCATTACCATGCCCGCTTGCAAGGTATTAGTGCTGCTGCGGACATGGTGACTATTTTAAATGCGCCTCTACCAAATAATGAGGCTGATTCTGTTGTAAATACAATCACGGGCTCTAGGCTAGATAAACTAAATTCTATAGATATTAAAAAGCTTAGTTATACGTACCCAAACAGTAATGAAGGAATACACGATATAACCCTAACATTACCAAAAAAAGGGTTAGTTGCAGTTGTGGGTAACAGTGGTTCTGGGAAAAGCACTTTATTTGACTGCCTATTAGGCTTTCATGCCCAAGTAATGCCCTGCATTTATATTAACGGATTGCCATTAACAGCAAACAATATTACCCAACTTCAGAGTCAGGTTGCGTGGATACCTCAAAATCCGACCTTATTTTACGATAGCATTAGTGCGAACATTCTATTAGCTAAACCTGATGCGACACAGCCCGAACTTAAGCAAGCGGCACACCAAGCAGGTGCGCTTGAATTTATAAACTCACTTCCACGTGGGTTCGATACGTTAATAGGTGAGCAAGGTGAAGGCCTCTCTGGCGGTCAAAAACAACGCATAGCACTAGCCCGTGCGTTTTTAAAAAATGCCCCTATTTTGATGCTTGATGAGCCAACAGCTCACCTTGATAGCCAAACAGAGCAACACATTCAACACGCCATTAATATGTACGCTAAAAACAATTTAGTACTGGTAATCGCACACAGATTAAATACTGTAAAACACGCCGACAATATTATTGTAATGGACCAGGGTAAGATCACTGAGCAAGGTCGCTTTGAAAAACTACGCACTCAACATGGCGTGTTTTATAATTTGCTAAATGCCACTAAGCAAGGAGTGGCCCATGAATAACTTTATTAGATTGATAAAGCTCTGCCGCCCTCATTATAAAGCCATGTTACTCGGTACACTGTTAGCAACAATTACGGTGCTTGCTAACGTTGGCCTACTGGCTATTTCAGGCTGGTTTTTGGCATCTATGGCAGCTGCAGGTATTGCTGGCGTGCAAATGAACTATTTTACACCCGCCGGCACAATACGTTTTTTAGCTATTGTAAGAACGGCTTCTCGTTATGCTGAGCGTTTAGTTACTCATAATGCGACTTTTTTATTGTTGAGTGAAATTCGCGTAAATATGTTTGCAACACTAAGTAAGCTAAACAATGTAGATTTAGCAATGAGCCGCAGCGCCGATTTAGTAAACCGCTTACAAAACGATGTTGATGCCCTAGATAAATTTTACTTAAACATCTTACTCCCTATGCTAGTAGCGCTATTAAGCGTACCAATTATTATGGTGTTTATGGCGGCCTACAATGCTAACGTTGCACTTATTTGTTTTACTGGCATTTTATTAATTGGTGTTGTTTTACCGGCTTTATTAAGTATTAAGTTAAACAAAAATAGCCATAAAGAAACACAGCTAAGTGCTCAACTTAGGGCCGAACTTTCTGACACGCTAACAGGCCTTAGAGAACTGAGTATTTACCAAGCAGGTGACGATCAAATTTCAAAATGTAATAAATTGAATGAGCAGTACAATCAGCAACTTTATAATCGCCATAAAGCACTGGCAAATAGCGATGGCCTAAGCTTACTGGTAGTGCAACTAGCCATGCTAGGCGCCATCGTTACTATTGTGCCGTTGGTATACAGCGGTGCCATGGTAAATGTAGAGCTTGCCATGCTAAGCCTATTTGTAATAGCAAGCTTTGAAAGTGTATTGCTCCTGCCTAATGCCTTTATAGAGTTACCTAATGTACTAAAAGCCGCAGAGCGACTATTTACACTTCAAGATAAAGTATCTGCTCAGAGTAACAATCAAGTCGCTTTAATTGATACTCAATATGATAAAAATAATACCTCACTAACCCTTAATAACATTAGCTATAAATACGATGAGCATACTGCATTAACTAACGTTAGCTTTATCCTTAAAGCGCAGCAAAAAGTGGCCATTGTAGGTCGTAGTGGGAGTGGTAAAACCACGTTGGTTAATTTGCTAACTGGGTTATGGCCACTTCAGCAAGGCAGCATTAAGTTGGGTGATCAAAATAACCCCCAAGAGCTGCACTCACTAAGCAATGACACCCGCGCAAGCGTTATAAATATATTAGCGCAGCAGCACCATATTTTTGATGGCACACTCAGTGAAAATTTACGCTATGCTGCGCCAAATGCTACAAAAGATGAAATGCTAGAAGCAATTAAACTTGCAGAGTTAAAACCTTGGTTTGATGGTTTAAAAGCGGGTTTAAAAACACGTTTAGGTACTGGCGGGCGTAATGTATCTCAAGGACAATCAAGGCGTATAGCGATAGCTCAGACTTTATTACAAAACCCCGCTATTTTAGTACTTGATGAACCTACAGAAGGGCTAGATAACCAATCTAAGCAAACCGTAATGAACGCCATTATGCAGGTAATGAGTAACGTAAGCGTACTTACAATTACCCACGACCCTGCTCTTCTTAGTCAAATGAATAATGTTATATGGTTAGAAGATGGTAAAGTGGTTGCGCAAGGCTCTCATAAAGAGCTTAGTAGCGCTTATCCAGATTATGTAGCACTAACTACCCGGTTTTAATACACTGATTGATACATCGATAACGCCGACCTTAGGGTCGGCTATTTTTTTAAACATAGCTAATGATAAATCAATCACTCGCCCTCTTACGTAAGGCCCTCTGTCGTTTATTCTTACAATTACAAATTTGTTATTTGCCAAGTTAGTTACCTTTACTTTAGTACCAAAGGGTAAATCTAAATGCGCAGCTGTTTCTGCCTTTTGGCTAAAAACCTCACCGTTTGCGGTTGTGCGGCCATGATATTTATTAGCGTAATAGGAAGCTTTACCTAACTGGCTGCGCTCACTATCAGCGGAGGTAACTACACGCTGACTGCTACACGCAGCTAAAATTGACAAAAAACTGAGGATAAAAATTAACTTAGTAAGAGACATAACTGCGCTTTAATTATAAAAATTCGCGCAAAGGTTAACCTTGCTTAGCTGAGTGTGTACTGAATTTATTTAAGAGAGCCATTTTGTAGGCAATAAAAAACCACCTGCGATTACTCTTAGGTGGCTTTTTAATGCTCAAAGCAAAGCTTGTAATTATCTTACAATGCCGCGCTCAGAGCCTTTAACAAAATCTATCATGGTTTGCACTGCAGGGTACTTAGCAGCGTCTTCACTTAGTGATGCAATTGCTTCGTCAACACCTAAACTCTTACGATAAAACGCTTTATAAGCACGGCGTACTGCCATTATTTCATCGTTTTCAAAGCCACGGCGTTTCATACCTTCTTTATTGATTGCAGCAGGACCTGCTGGCATACCAATCGTGGTCACGAATGGCGGTACATCTTTATTTACGCCAGAGTACATGCCAATAAACGCATGCGCGCCAATTTTACAAAATTGATGAACACCGGAATTACCACCTAATATAACCCAATCAGCAACATGAACGTGGCCTGCAACGCTGGCATTATTAGCAAAGATCACATTATCGCCAATCACTGCGTCATGTGCTACGTGTGTGTAAGCCATAAACAAATTGTTGCTACCAATTTTTGTTACACCTTGGTCCTGGATGGTTCCACGGTGAATAGTCGCACATTCACGAATAACATTGTTGTCACCAATGATTAATGTCGTTGGTTCGTTGTTGTATTTTTTGTCTTGGCAAGCTTCGCCTACAGACGCAAATTGAAAAATATGATTTCCAGAACCAATGGTCGAAGGTCCTTTGACAACAACGTGAGACTCAATAATACAGTTATCACCGATAACAACATCATTGCCTATATAACTATACGGACCAACTGAGACATTGTTGCCTAGTTTAGCGCCAGGTTCGATTATTGCTGTAGAATGGATCACTATTAAAACTCTCTTCTCGCACACATAATTTCGGCACTACATACTACTTTGCCGTCAACTTTAGCTTCAGCAGCAAACTTCCATATATTGCGGCGCTCTTTTAAAAACTCTACATGCAAATGCAATGTATCACCAGGAACAACCGGTTGTTTAAAACGTGCGTTGTCTACTGCAGCAAATAAGTAAAGCTCATCTTCACTGCGATTTTCAACTGTTTTAAAACCAAGAAGACCAGTGGCTTGTGCCATAGCTTCTAATATTAGCACACCAGGGAAAATAGGCTGGTTTGGAAAATGCCCAGTAAAAATAGGCTCGTTTATAGATACATTTTTAATAGCATGCAATGACTTACCCGGGGTAAAGTCAATAACACGATCAATTAAAAGCATCGGGTAACGGTGCGGTAATAAAGCTAAGATTTCTTGAATATCAAGGCTATTTAATTCGTTTGCCAAAATAGCATCCTTTTATGTGTTCAACGTTTATGACTTAGCCAGTGCTTCAAGCGCTTTCAAACGAGACTTCATGTCTGACAGATTGCGCAAGTGAGCAATTGATTTACGCCATTCTTTGTTAGTTGTATGGGGCATACCTGATGAATAAATACCGGGTTCGGTGATTGATTTTGTCACCATGCTCATACCGGTAATTATAACACCATCACATACTGACATGTGACCATTAATTGCAGTCATACCACCAATTTGGCAGTTTTTACCTATGGTGACACTACCTGCAAGGACAGAGCAGCCAGCAATTGCTGTGCCTGAGTTAACTTCAACGTTGTGTGCTATTTGACACTGGTTATCAATAATCACATTGCTATGGATAATTGTGTCATCGAGTGCGCCACGGTCAATAGTGGTACTTGCGCCCACTTCAACTTTGTCACCAATAATCACAGAGCCTAGCTGAGGAATTTTAACCCACTGCCCACGCTCATTTGCATAACCAAATCCGTCACTGCCAATAACACTATTTGCCTGGAACAAACAATCTGCACCAATTTCAACATCGTGATAAATAGTCACACTCGGCCAAAGCTTTGTACCGGCACCTATTTTAACACGTTCTCCGATAAAACTGTTCGGACCAATTTGCGCCTTGTCACCAATGACTGCATCAGCTTCTATAACAGCATTTGCGCCTATAGCCGCACTTTTACTTATATTTGCACTTGGATGAATCGTTGCGCTTGGGTGAATGCCCGTAGAGGCTGAACGCGGTGTTGTATCCATAAATTGCGCAAGCTTTGCATAACTGACATACGGATTTGAAACAATCACTTTATTACCATCAAAGTGCACTGCATCGGCTTGGTTAACAATGACAGCACTGGCTTGAGTCGTTTCAAGTTGAACACGATATTTTGAGTTCGCTAAAAATGCAATATGCCCAGTACGGGCATTTGCAAGTGTCGCTATTTTTGTTATTTCTAAAGCGCCATCACCCTGAAGTTCGGCGCCTAGAAGTTCCGCAATTTGCGAAAGCGTATAATTTTGCATAGAGTGATTATTTCTTGCTAACAGCGGTTACTACTTTAGATGAAAGGTCTGTTACTTCTTTAGGGTTAAAGTAAATTGTTGTGTCTTTTACTTTAACTTCATCAAAGTCACCGTCTTTAGCAATCTCTTCAATTGTTTTAATAATTAAGCCCTGAACTTTTGCAAGCTCTTGGTTTTGACGTGCTTTGATTTCTTGCTCTAAAGGACGACCTACTTCAGCAAGGTTTTTTTGCATACCTTGAATTTTATCACGTAGTGCATCTTTTTGAGCTTGGCTCATCGTTGTGCTCTCACGCTTAAATTTTTCTGCTTCAAAGCGAATATCACCTTGTAACTTTTCAAGCTCTTGACGACGCTCAGCAAACTCACTTTGTAGTGACTGCTCAATTTTAGCCATTTGAGGAATTTGCTTGTAGATTTCTTGCATATCTACAACACCTACTTTGTGAGCAAGTGCACTAGCAGAAGTACCCATCATTAACGTTGCTAAAACAGCTACTGCCGTTGATTTAAATAATTTAGTCATAAAAAACTCCTTTAGAAAGTGTTACTAATATTAAAACTGATGGTCTTCGTATCGTCATCTTCTTCTTTTTGCAATGGATACGCAAAACTAATCAGCATAGGACCCATTGGAGAGATCCACTGTAATGATAAACCGGTCGATACTCTAAAACGCATAGGATCTGAATAATCATCCAACTTATTGCGTTGGTCTACGAGTAAGTTTTGATAGCGGTCTACGCTAAACTCTGTGTCCCATACGTTTGCAGCATCAACAAAGAAACTGGTACGCACTGAACTTGTATTTTCTTCATCTAAAAACGGCGTAGGAACAATTAACTCCATGCCTGCCACCGCTTTGGCGTTACCACCAATTCGACCTTGTGGTATTAACTGATCAAACTCCGACGCACTATTGATAGGACCTGAAGTAGAACCATCTGGGTTTAGTGTCCCAGGAATAGTCGTTGCACGACGTGCTACAGCTTGTGGCAATATTGTATTACGGTCAAAGCCACGTAGTTCCATTTCAGTAATGCGGAAGAACTCTTGGAATGGAAGCGTTTGATCGTATCCATTCGTTGACCCATAACCATTACCATAACCAAGCGCCGCACGAGCCGAGAATACCCAGCGATGATCGTTAGATATTGGCCAGTAAAAACGTGAATCGTAATTAAGCTTGAAGTAAGTTAAATCTGAGTTTGGTGTCGTCCCCGTTAAATTTAACGTTTGGCGCGAACCTGCTGTTGGGAATAAACCACGGTTAACCGTAATACGTGACCAACCAACACTTAACTCATATTTAGTAAAATCAAAGCCTGCATCAGGGTTTTCAGGGTCAAAGAATGTCTCACGTAATACGCGCGTTTGCTCGTACTCAGCAATATCTGACAGCTCTTCTTTTATCCAACGAACACCAAAATTAACTCGGTTTATTGCGTCAATCGGAAAACCAATATTTGTACCTAAACCATAACTTTTTGATTTGTAATCTACAAGACTAAACTTACTTGCGTCGTAGTTTCGGTAAAAAATACTGCTGCCTTGTGATACCCCATCAGCCGTAAAGTAAGGGTCTGTGTACGACAAACTGAGACTTTCAGAGCCAGTAGACGTATTCAAATTTAAGCCAATTTGGTTACCTGTACCTAAAAAGTTAGATTCAGTTACACCAATATTAAATTGCAGTCCTAGGTATGAACCATAAGCAAGGCCAGCATTAAAGCTACCGGCTGACTGTTCTTTCACAGTGAAATCTACGTCAACTTGGTCGTCTACACCTGGCACGGGCACTACATTAAAATCAACAGTTTCCATGTACGGTAAACGTTGAATTTGTAGCTTTGAACGCTCAAGGTTTTGATTTGATAACCATGCACCTTCTAGTTGCGTCATTTCACGGCGCAATACTTCATCTGCGGTGTTTTGGTTACCACCAACAATTATACGGCGAACGTAAACACGCTTACCTGGGTTAACAGATAAAGTTAACTGAACTTCTTGCTTTTCGTCGTCAATTTCAGGAATTGTACGCACTTCAGCATTTGCATAACCAAAACGTGCTAAATAACTTTTAATGAACTCTTCTGACGATGTAACAACAGAGCCATTGTAAAGCTCACCAGCTCTGAGTGGGATAACGCTTTTAATTAAATCTTCTCGACCGAGTAAGTCACCAATAAAGTCAAAGCCTTTAACCTTATACTTCACGCCTTCGGTAAGGTTAGCCGTTACATATACAGACTCACGCTCTGGACTTACCGATACCTGAGTCGAATCGATATTAAAACGTAAATAACCACGGTCTAAATAAAAGCTGCGGATTTTTTCTAAATCGCCTTCAATAGTTTGTTTTTGGTAGCGATCGCTGCCCATAAACTGCCACCAAGGTAAATCTTGCTGAGACTCGGCAAGTTTTAGTAATTCTTCATTAGAAAAAAGCTCATTACCCACTAAGTTAATTTGACGGATAGACGCAGCATCACCTTCGTCAAACTCCAATTTAAGTTTAACGCGGTTACGTGGCAATTTAGTAACACTAATATCAACCGTTGCATTGTATTTACCAATACTATGAAAAAACTCTACTAAGCCTTTTTCAATGTTGTCTATTACGGTTTTATCAAGTGGTTCACCTTGGCGGATATCTTGCTGATCAAGCGACTCATTAAGTTGCTCATCTTTAATATCTTTATTACCTTCAAACTCAATAAAGCTAATGGTTGGACGCTCGGTTACTTTAAAAATAACGTTGTTTCCATCACGCAATGCTTTGATGTTGTCGAAGTGGCCAGAACGATAAAGTGACTTTATTGTTTTTGAAATTGTGTAGTCATCTACATTATCGCCTACGTTAATAGGAATATGAGTTAATGCAGCACCCAGTGCTACGCGTTGTAAGCCTTCAACTTTCAAGTCTTCAACAATAAAGGAAGTTTGGCCTAGGGCGGCAAAGCTTGCACCCAATAAACTTGAAACTGCCAAATGTTTTTTTATAGCCATTTTATTATCTTTATCCTTTACAACTGTATTACCGCTCAACACCTAAATTACTAGTGCTTTACAATCGTGTTCTAATTAATAAATGTTACGCGTTAACTACAAACGCGATACATCATTGAACAAAGCGAAACATGTTAGAAAAATGAGGAGTAACGCCCCCACTTTAAAACCAAATTCTTGTGTCTTTTCAGAGACCGGCTTTTTACGAAAAAGTTCAATTATGTAATACATTAAGTGTCCACCATCAAGCACTGGCAGGGGTAATAAATTAAATACACCCAAGTTAACGCTTATTAGGGCTAAAAAGCTTAAAAAGGCAACTAAACCATAGCTTACGCTAGTCCCTGCTCCCACTGCAATACCAACAGGACCACTTAAATTTTTAACCGAAACCTGACCCGTAATTAAATTACCAATCATGTCAAAGCTCAGCGTAATTAATCGCCACGTTTCTTTTGTACCGCGAACAATACTATCAAGCGGTCCAAAACTTCGGGATTGTACATACCCCTCTGGCCATTGCTGCACAACAGGCGCTACACCTAAAAAGCCTTGCTCAATACCATTGTTGCCAACACGCCCTTGAGGCGTCACTGTTATGGTTTTTATACTATCTTGTCTTTTTACACTAAATTGTAAAGATTTGTTAGCCGATTGCGTAATTACATTAACTAATTGCGGCCAATTGCTTATAGTTTCACCGTTTACAGCCAAAATAGTATCGTTAACTTGCAAATTGGCTTGTTCCGCTGCCGAATTTTTAGTCACTGCGGCAACCGTTAATGTGGCTTGCGGGCGAAATGGTACAATGCCCAAAGAGGTTAGTGGAGGAACATCTTGTTGATCAAGCTTCCAACCATCAATGTTGAGTGTTTTAACGCGTGTTTGTAAGTTTTCATCGCGAACTGTAACTTCTACGCGTTGTTCACCTAATCGCGACATAAAAGCGAACGTCGCGTCTTGCCACGTGGTTATATTGTCATCACCAATTTTAATAATGTGTTGGCTTGGCATAAGGCCGGCTTGCTCTGCCCGGCTTCCCTCAGTAATGCTGCCAACTACCGGTTTAACCGATTGCACCCCCACCATGTACATCACCGCTAACGCAAAAATAGCAAACAAAAAATTTGCC
The DNA here is from genome assembly GCF_001469195.1 of Pseudoalteromonas sp. 10-33. NCBI lineage: Bacteria > Pseudomonadati > Pseudomonadota > Gammaproteobacteria > Alteromonadales > Pseudoalteromonadaceae > Pseudoalteromonas > Pseudoalteromonas sp. 10-33. The sequence continues at coordinate 141,113 of NZ_LOFI01000026.1, forward strand.
ATAGGCCCAGCTGCAACAATAGCAATTCGTGCTTGTACCGACTTTGAGTTAAAAGATAGATGCCGCTGATTTGGTGGAACATCGTCCACACGCTCATCAAGCATTTTTACATAACCACCTAATGGAATAGCAGCTATGACATATTCAGTGTTGTATTTGTCGTGCCATTTGATTAAGGGCTTACCAAAACCAATAGAAAAGCGAAGTACTTTAACCCCCGCTTTTCGTGCTACCCAAAAATGACCATACTCATGAACAGTAACTAAAATACCCAAAGCTAAAATAAATGATCCAAGATTCCAAATAAAATCAAACATATTAATGAGCCACTTTATTTATAAACTGAGCAGCGCTAGCACGCGCAAGCTTATCGCATTGTAATATTTCATCTAAACTCTGCACGTTAATGCATTGAGCCGATTCTAGAGTTTGTGCATTTATTTTATAGATATCTGTAAAACCAATTTCACCTTTTAAAAATGCAGCGACAGCCATTTCATTTGCGGCATTAACGGTCGTCGTAGCGCCCTGTCCCGCCGAGCAAGCATCAATAGCAAGCTGCAAGTTAGGGTAACGGGTAAAATCAGGTTTAGTGAACGAAAAATCACAAATATCTGAAAAGTTAAGCGGTTTAACACCTGCGTCAATTCGTTTTGGGAACGCTAATGCATGGGCAATAGGCGTGCGCATGTCGGGATTACCCATTTGCGCTAAAATTGAGCCATCATGGTACTGAACCATTGAGTGAATAATGCTTTGAGGATGAATAACAACGTCAATGTCATCGCTGTTACAGTTAAATAGCCACTTGGCTTCAATAAACTCCAACCCTTTATTCATCATAGTTGCAGAATCTACTGAGATTTTTTGCCCCATAGACCAATTAGGGTGCGCGACGGCCTCGCTAACGGTTACCTCTTTTAAGGTATTGATATCACGCGTTAAAAATGGCCCACCTGAACCGGTAAGTAAAATTTTACTAACACCATTATCTTGCAGGTTCTTATCGCTTTGCGCATTCTGTATTGAGTAAGGCAAACATTGAAAAATAGCGTTATGTTCGCTATCAATTGGCAGCAAAGTGGCTTTGTGCTTTATAACTTTATCAATAAACAATTGACCCGACATAACCAGCGACTCTTTGTTCGCGAGCAGAACTTTCTTGCCGGCTTCTACTGCACTAAGCGTGGGTAACAATCCTGCGGCTCCAACAATGGCAGACATAACGATGTCTACTTCAGGATGCGCACATAAATCACTCATTGCCTGTTGTGAGTGCATAATCAGCGTTTGACACGCTGTGCCCTTTAAATGCAGTGATAGCTCTTCTGCGGCGGTTTGCGTTGCCATAACTGCATAAAGGGGCGAATGCTTTATGCAAAGCTCAGCCATTTTTTTTGCATTTTGTCCCGCTGTTAAAGCAAATACACCAAATAAATCACTGTTTTTTGCTACAACATCAAGTGTACTTAAACCAATTGACCCCGTAGCACCTAAAATAACTAGCTGCTGCTTACGACTCATAAACTTAAGGTCCATGCATAACACATTACAAACATTGGCGCTGCCGCTGTTAAGCTATCAATACGGTCTAAAATACCGCCATGTCCAGGTAAACATTTACCACTGTCTTTAAGGCCAGCTTCACGTTTAAACATACTTTCTAATAAATCGCCAACTGCCGAAAATAACGCTATAAATGCAGTCATAATGGCATAAATTGGCCAAACAGCTAAATCAACATCGCTAAAATGGCAAAACGCCATAACAAATAAAATTGACGCAACGATGCCACCAGCAAGGCCTTCAATCGTTTTATTTGGGCTTACTTTTGGCATTAACTTGTGTTTGCCGAAGCTTTTACCAGTGAAATAGGCACCAATATCTGCGCTCCATACTATGCCTAGCACCACCAGAATAAGCACTGAGCCAAAATGAGTCGACTCAGCATATTGCGCACTACGAAGCGTATTGAGCGCAAGCCACAGTGGCACTAAAGTTAGTAGCCCGGCAATACCGCGCATTACGAGCCCTTCATTCCACGCTTTGGCCATAGCCGGATAACGCCAAATTAAATAACTAGCAACAATCCACCATGCAAACGCTAGGGTGAATAAATAATTAGCGTCACCCACTAACTGGCCGTTTTGCCAAAGCGATTCTATCGGCCAATGTAAATTAAGCACCGCCAGTAATGCAGCAATGAGCGCAACAAAAGCGCCTCTTTTGATTTTGTCGCAAAGCCCCATAAAAGCAGACCATTCCCAAGCACCCATTAAAACAATGGCGCCTGCAAAGTAACTAAATAACGTCAGTGGTGTATAAAAAACCAAGGCTAGCGCTGCAGGTGCTAACACTAGTGAGGTTAAAATGCGTTGTTTTAACAAAATTGTGACCCTTAATCTATTTAGGTTTGAGCGAGTAATTGTTTTATTTGTTCGCCCGTACAACCAAATCGTCGCTCTCTGGCAACGTAACATGCAATGGCCTCAGCAAATGCTGCTTCATTAAAATCAGGCCAAAGTGTTTCGGTAAAATAAAGTTCTGCGTAAGCTGCCTGCCATAGTAAAAAGTTACTAATGCGAACATCGCCCCCCGTTCGAATAAGTAAATCGGGTTCAGGTTGATCGGCCATGCTCATATGCTGCGCAATACGCTCTTCAGTAATATCTTGTGCGTCAATGTCACCACTTGCAACTTGCATTGCAAGTTGTTTAGCCGCGTTTGCCATATCCCAACGGCCGCCATAATTGGCTGCCACATTTAAACACAACCCTGTGTTATTTTCTGTCAGTTGCTGTGCACTATGTACTTTGTTTTGCAACCCTTCAGAAAATCGAGATAAGTCTCCAATGATGGTTAGTTTTACATTGTTTTTATGAAGCTTTTTAACCTCTTTTGTTAATACAAACAAAAATAGCTCCATTAACGTGTTTACTTCGTCTTCAGGACGGCGCCAGTTTTCACTACTAAATGCAAATAAGGTTAACGACTGAACGCCTAATTTAGTACAAAACTGAACAGATTGACGAACTGCGTCCACGCCTTTTTTATGCCCGTACACACGAGGCCTATTTCTAGCTTGCGCCCAACGTCCATTCCCGTCCATGATGATAGCAACATGCTTAGGTAAACATTGTTGTGAAATTGTATCAGCGTTTAAAGCCATAAATATCGAGTATTCCATAAAAAAACGCCGCCTAGTATAACCCAGACGGCGTTTCAAAACTAATAAAATTAGCTGTTTAGATTTCCATCAATTCAGCTTCTTTCGCTGTTAATTGCGTATCCATTTCTTTGATAAATTTATCTGTTAACTTTTGAATTGCATCTTCACCTTGGCGCGCTTCGTCTTCAGAAATATCTTTATCTTTTAATAGTGTTTTAATGTCACCATTAGCATCACGACGAATATTACGAACGGCAACACGGCCGCCTTCTACTTCGCCACGTACAATTTTAATTAAATCTTTACGACGCTCTTCCGTAAGAGGAGGAAGTGGCACACGGATAACTGTACCCGCTGACATAGGGTTTAAACCTAAGTCAGAAGCCATAATCGCTTTTTCCACGGCTTGTGCTAATGACTTATCAAAAACACCAATAGCAAGCGTACGTGAATCTTCTATTGTTACATTTGCAACTTGATTTAACGGTGTAGGAGCACCGTAGTAAGACACCATAATACCATCTAAAATTGCAGGGTGAGCACGGCCAGTACGAATTTTAGAAAGTTGGCTACCTAGTGCTGCTACACTCTTTTGCATGCGCGCTTGCGCATCTTTTTGAATATCGTTAATCACGGTTCAATCCTAATTATTTGATTACTTCATCTGAGGCTTGTGAAGAGATAAGTGTTCCTTCTTCTTCACCCATAATTACGCGTTTTAACGCGCCTGATTTATTCATGTTAAATACGCTCAATGGCATATTATGATCGCGGGCTAAAGTAAAGGCCGCTAAATCCATAACTTTTAATTCTTTATCAATAATTTCATTGTAGCTTAAATGACGGTAAAGCGTCGCCTCTGGGTTTTTCACAGGATCGTCACTAAATACACCATCAACCTTCGTTGCTTTAATTACTGTATCAGCTTCAATTTCAATACCACGTAAACACGCAGCAGAATCTGTAGTGAAAAACGGGTTACCCGTACCCGCTGCAAAAATAACAACGCGGCCAGTTTTTAATAAGCTGATTGCTTCAGCCCAGTTGTACGCATCACATACACCATTAAGTGGAATAGCAGACATTAAACGACAATTTACAAATGCACGATGCAGCGCATCACGCATTGCAAGGCCATTCATTACCGTTGCCAGCATACCCATGTGGTCACCAACAACTCGGTTCATACCCGCTTCGGCTAATGACCCACCGCGTAAAAAATTACCGCCGCCAATAACTAAACCCACTTCTACGTCGAGCTCTACTAACTCTTTAATTTCTTGTGCCATACGGTCTAAAACTTTAGGGTCGATGCCGAAGCCTTCGTCTCCCATTAAAGCTTCACCACTTAATTTGAGAAGAACACGTCTAAAAATAGGTTTACGATTGATAGTCATAGTATTGGGGCCAACTTTTATTGAATTATGGATAAAAAATAACCGCGCTTATGATAAACATAAAAGCGCGGTTATTTTAAAGAATTTCTATGCGTGACGCAAAACCAAATAGTACTTTAATTGCATCTAATTTCCTTATGCATCACAAATAGTCAATCTTACTGACCTTTAGCGGCTGCAATTTGAGCAGCAACTTCAGCAGCAAAATCTTCTTCTTTCTTCTCGATACCTTCACCAACTTCTACACGTACAAAGCCAGTAACTGTTGCGTTTTTCTCTTTAAGAACATCGCCAACAGATTTTTTAGGTTCCATGATGAAAGCTTGACCAGTAAGAGAAACCTCACCAGTAAACTTCTTCATGCGACCAACAACCATTTTTTCAGCGATTTCAGCAGGCTTGCCTTCGTTCATCGCGATATCGATTTGAACTTGCTTCTCTTTTTCTACAACATCTGCAGGAACATCAGCAGGTGTTAAGTACTCAGGGCTTGAAGCAGCAACGTGCATTGCAACGTGCTTAAGTGTTTCTTCATCAGCAACACCCGCAACAACAACACCAATACGCTCACCGTGACGGTACTCAACTAGGTTTTCACCAGCGATGTACTGTAGGCGACGTACGTTGATGTTTTCGCCAATTTTCGTTACTAGCTCAACACGGTCTTCTTCAAACTTAGCTTGTAAGTCTTCGATAGAGATTGTTTCAGCGATTGCAGCGTCAGCAACTTTGTTAGCAAATGCTAAGAAGCTTACGTCTTTTGCAACGAAGTCTGTTTGACAGTTAACTTCAACAAGTACAGCAACACCCGCATTTTGCTTGATGATGATAGTACCTTCAGCAGCAATGTTACCTGCTTTTTTAGCAGCCTTTGCAGCACCGCTCTTACGCATGTTTTCAATCGCTAACTCGATGTCGCCATCAGTCTCAGTTAACGCTTTTTTACAATCCATCATGCCAGCGCCTGTACGCTCGCGTAATTCTTTAACTAGGGCAGTAGTTACAGCCATTAGTAAATCCTCAAATCTGAAATCTGGTTTAGATAAGCGGGTTACCCGCTCTACAAGAATAGCAAGTCTTCACCCTAATAAGATGAAGACTTGATGACAGCTAATTACTCAGCTTCAACGAAATCGTCATTCTCAGCTTGAGCAACGATGTTATTCTCGCGACCTTCAGTGATAGCAGCTGCAACAGCGCTAGTGTAAAGGGTTACAGCACGGATAGCATCATCGTTACCAGGAACGATGAAATCAACGCCGTCTGGATTAGAGTTAGTATCTACGATTGCAACAACAGGAATACCTAGGTTGTTAGCTTCACGGATAGCAATGTGCTCGTGGTCAGCATCGATAACAAAGATCGCGTCTGGAAGACCGCCCATGTTTTTGATACCACCAAGGCTCTTTTCAAGCTTTTCCATTTCGCGGTTAAGCATTAACGTTTCTTTCTTAGTTAATTTCTCGAAAGTACCGTCTTGGCTTTGGATTTCAAGGTCTTTAAGACGCTTGATTGATTGACGTACTGTTTTCCAGTTAGTCAACATGCCACCTAACCAGCGGTGGTTAACGTAAAACTGATCGCTCGCGATAGCAGCTTCTTTTACTGCGTCGCTTGCTGCGCGCTTAGTACCAACGAAAAGAACTTTACCTTTGTTTGCAGCAGCGCCAGTTAAAAACTTAAGTGCGTTGTTGAACATTGGTACAGTTTGCTCAAGGTTGATGATATGTACACGGTTACGAGTGCCGAAGATGAAAGGCTTCATCTTAGGGTTCCAGTAACGTGCTTGGTGACCAAAGTGAACACCAGCTTGAAGCATGTCGCGCATTGAAACGTTTGCCATTTTATAGATCCTCTATAGTTGTTTAGGGTTAGGCCTCCACATATCCCATAGCACCAACACCGAAGTATTTAAACTTCTAATGCACCCAAGTGTATGTGACGATACGTGTGTGTGTTAAAATCAAATTGTGTTTGCCTTAAATACAAAAAATCATTTAAGAATTTATTTGTAAAAAGACGGCGCGCTTTATACCATATTAAAATTAAATACTCAACATCGCGTGCAAAAATTATGCAGCGATAAAATGTTAAAAACGCAACTTTGGAGCCTCAATGAGCGCTATTATCAAGACCCCTGAAGAAATAGAGAAAATGCGCGTAGCTGGTCGCTTAGCAGCAGAAGTACTTGAAATGATCGGCCCACATGTCGTGCCGGGGATCACCACTGATGAGCTAAATACACTTTGTCATGATTATATTGTTAACGAGCAAAAAGCAGTTCCTGCCCCGTTAAATTATCACGGTTTTCCAAAATCAATTTGCACCTCTGTTAACCATGTAATTTGTCATGGTATTCCTAACGACAAACCGTTAAAAGAAGGTGACAGCGTAAATATAGACATCACCGTTATTAAAGATGGCTATCACGGTGATACATCTAAAATGTTTCACGTAGGTAAACCTAATATTCAAGGTAAACGTCTCGCAGAAGTCACCCAAGAGAGCTTATACCTTGCCATTAAAATGGTAAAGCCGGGTGTACGTTTAGGTGACATTGGCGAAGCAATTCAAAAATACGCAGAGAGCTTTAACTACTCAATCGTACGTGAATACTGTGGCCACGGTATTGGTAGCGAATTTCACGAAGAACCACAAGTAATGCATTACGGTAAAGCCGGTACAGGTGAAACATTAAAAGCCGGTATGTGTTTGACCATTGAGCCAATGGTTAATGCGGGTAAACGTCAATGTAAACTACTTAAAGACGATTGGACTGTTGTTACACGTGACCGCAGCTTGTCTGCACAGTGGGAACACACGTTATTAGTGACTGAAAATGGTGTTGAAATTTTAACGCTACGATCAGATGATACTATCGACAGGATTATCGAACACTAATAAACCGACGCAGTTGATAGTACGTTTATCAATGTGGAAGGTTCAATGAGGAGCCAGCCCACGTGGCATTACCCAACAAAGTAAAAAAGTTGCTTAGCGATGCTGAGCAACTGAGTGACTATCGCGATTGTTCTAGCTATTTTTATAAATGGTTACATAACGAGTTTTCAAAGCAACCGGTTGGTAATTTAATTAATGCCCGGGCTGAGTTTATCGACCGCCTGTTGATCAAGTTATTTCATGTTTATGACTTATCTCATGAACCTGATCTAGCATTGATTGCCGTGGGCGGTTATGGACGCGGTGAGCTCCATCCTTATTCAGATATCGACTTTTTGTTGCTTGTTACAGAGCAACCAAGTGAAAGCGTATGTGAAAAAATTGGCCAATTTGTGACTATGCTGTGGGATCTCAATTTAGAAATTGGCCACAGCGTGCGCACTATTGATCAAGCAATAGAGCAAAAACGTGAAGACGTAACCTTTGCCACCAGCCTACTGGAAAGTCGTCTTATTTTTGGTAATCACATTGAGTTCGAAAAGCTTAAAAACTTTATACTCGAAACGCCAGTGTGGGGCTCTAATGACTTTTTTGAAGCCAAGGTACAAGAGCAAAACCTGCGTCACCGTAAATGCCATGGTACAGCTTACAACCTAGAACCAAACATAAAAGAAAACCCAGGTGGTCTACGCGATTTACAAACTATTATTTGGGTAGCCAAAAAACACTTTAGAGCCGAAACACTTCAAGAGCTTATAAATCATGGCTACTTAACCCATGAAGAGTTTCAAGAGCTATCAGAGTGCCTAGAAAACCTGTGGAATATTCGTTTTGCACTACACTTGGCTGCCGGACGCTCAGAAAACCGTTTACTGTTTGATCATCAACCCCTGGCCGCAGAAATACTTGGCTTTGGTAGCGATGGTAAAGCGTCGGTTGAGCGAATGATGAAGCGCTTATTTCGTATCATGAGCCGTGTACGCGAACTCAATCAAATGCTGCTTTCGTATTTTGAGCAAAGCATTTCACCACTGAGCAGCGAAGCAGTCGTTGAAGTACTCGACAGAAACTTTGAGCGTGTTGGCCATCAAATTCGTGTAAAAGACCCATCTGTATTTTTTAGACGCGACCAGCTTTTTGTCCTGTTTGAGCACATTGCAGAAAATCCAGAAATAACCCACATTTACCCAAGCACCATTCGAACTATTCGCCAAGTGCGCCGTCGTTTATTGGGTGACCTGCAAGATTACGCAGCCTGTCGTGAAGCCTTTTTACGCTTGGTAAAACACCCTAACGGTATGGGCCGTGCATTCACACTTATGCACAAACACGGCATGCTTGCAGCTTACTTACCACAATGGCGTAATATATTTGGACAAATGCAGTTTGACTTATTTCATGCCTACACGGTAGATGAGCACACCCACAAATTAATCAATAATATTTACCAATATTTTGATAAAACGGGCGTGAGTGAGTTTCCAATTTGTAGTGAAATAGTGACCCGTATGGATAAACCTGAGCTTTTATATTTAGCCGGTATTTTTCATGATATTGCAAAAGGCCGTGGAGGCGATCATTCAGAGCTTGGCTCTGTTGATGCCATTGCATTTGCTAAATTACATGGCTTCCCATCATCCGATGGCAAGCTTATAGCATGGCTTGTTGGTAACCACTTACTTATGTCGGTAACTGCACAGCGTAAAGATATAAACGACCCGGGTGTAATTAAAGACTTTGCAACACGCGTAAAAACAGAGCGTCAACTCGACTACCTCTATTGTTTGACCGTGGCAGATATTCGGGCCACCAACGACAACCTATGGAACGATTGGAAAAACACCCTACTACGCGAACTTTATTTGCACACACAACGTGCATTGCGTCTAGGCCTTGAAAACCCAATGGACCAACGCGACCAAATCCGTGATAAAAAGCACCAAGCAAAACAGCGCTTACTTAACCTAGGGTACCTTGAAGAAAAAATTGATCTAATTTGGAGCCGCTTCAAAGCAAACTACTTTACTGCATTTAGCGAGCAACAAATATCGTGGCAAACCGAGCATCTAGTAAATAGCACCGATTTAAGTCAACCGAGTGTAATTGTATCAAATGCGCCGATGCACGGTGGCACACAAGTTTTTGTTTATAGTCCCTACTCGGGTGCCCTATTCGCCCGTTTAGTAAACATAATTGGTACTAAAAAAGCACAAATCCAACATGCACAAGTACTCACCACTAAAGATGGTTACGTACTATTTAGTTTTGTAATTCTTGAAGTGAGTGGCGACCCTATCGCAAGCAGCCGTTCGCAATCGATTAAACGCGGCCTTGAGCAAGCACTTAACGACCCACGTAAAAAAATTCGCTTTAAAAAGAGCCGCTCGCAACGTTTTAAAGACTTTAACATTAAGCCTAAAATAGTGCTTCGCCCTCATGCTCGTAAAGATCGCAGCTTAATTGAAATACAAGCTGTTGATATACCGGGCCTACTAACCAAAATAGCCGAAGTTTTCCAAGCACATTTACTACACATTCACGCAGCCCGAATCACAACGGTAGGTGAACGTGCAGAGGATTTCTTTGTTGTATCTAATAACGAATATCAAGCGCTAACCGATGAAGAGCAAGCAAAAATTCATCAGGCATTGCGTAAAAAATTCAACGCCGAAACAGAATAAGAGGACATACATGTCAGATTTAAAAACAATGATCGAAAACGCATGGGACAACCGCGACAGCATTAGCCCAAGCACAGTATCAAGCGATGTAAAGCAAGCTATTATCGACGCATTAGAGCTGCTCGACAGCGGTGCTGCCCGCGTTGCTGAAAAAATATCAGGCGAATGGGTTGTACACCAATGGCTTAAAAAAGCCGTATTATTGTCGTTTCGTATTCGCGACAATCAACCAATGAACGACGGCGTAAACCAATTTTACGACAAAGTGCCGCTTAAATTTAGCGACTACACGCCGGAGCAATTTCAGCAAGGCGGCATGCGCGTAGTACCAAACGCAGTAGCCCGTAAAGGCAGCTTTGTAGGTAGAAATGTCGTGCTTATGCCATCGTACGTAAACATTGGTGCCTACGTTGACGAAGGTACCATGGTTGATACATGGGCCACTGTAGGCTCGTGTGCACAAATTGGTAAGAATGTGCATTTATCGGGCGGTGTTGGCATTGGCGGCGTTTTAGAACCACTACAAGCTAACCCAACCATTATTGAAGACAACTGTTTTATTGGCGCACGTTCTGAAATTGTTGAAGGCGTAGTAGTCGAAGAAGGCGCTGTAATTTCAATGGGCGTTTACATCAGCCAAAGCACCCGTATTTACGACCGCGAAACTGGCGAAATTCACTACGGCCGCGTACCAGCAGGCGCAGTAGTAGTGCCAGGTGCACTACCGTCAAAAGATGGCACACACAGCCTATACGCTGCAATTATCGTGAAAAAAGTAGATCAACAAACACGTGAAAAAGTAGGCATAAACGCCCTACTTCGCTCAATTGATGATTAAAAAGAAACTAATAACATTAGAATAAATTATTGATGAAAAAATAAGGCTCTGAACCTCTTTAATTTAGAGCCTTATCTTTTTTTTCATAGTTATGATTAACTTTACGTTAATACCCAAAAAAGTACATCTACCATTTTGAATAATGATCTTCCACTAAGCCCCACTGCCCGTTAAGTATTATCACTTCATTTGGAAGAGTTATTTCACCGAAGTAACGACCAATTTTTTGTGTGAAATTCGTCGCCACAATTAGTAAGTTCGTTTTATCAAAGCGGTGACTTACAGGTTCAAAAATAAGATTAATCATGCCGTCGTTTGAGTGGAGTTCCCACTTAGCACAATCAGTTTTATTGCCATAACGGTTAAATTTAAAATCAACCATATCAATTTTGTATAGCTTGCCATCAAGCCAAATGGCATTTTCAGTAAATCCTGTTTCAATTACACCTGCTGAAAGGTTTAATCCTAAATTGCGTCCATTTGGTAGTTTACAGGCAAGGCTTGCCCAATTCCAAAACGTTTCACGACGCATATAGCCTGCACTCCAATCTACACAGGCAAGTGCATTGATACTGCTAAAATCGTAGTGGGTATTGTTTAACAAAAGCGTACCATGGCAATTTAGCCCTGCTGATTTTTGGGTAAAATGAAAACCTGCATAACCAGCCCGTGCGCATACACTCAAAGGGATATAATTATCTGACTCGTTAATTATTGCATCAAGGGACAGTGTGGTGCTTATTTTAACTGTTACCTTTCGCTCTCCGGGTCTGTCTGTTGTATTAATGTAAACGCTATTATCACCCTTTTTAAAATAACTATTGCCTGAATTTGGCTGAGGCTCAATGAGTGTGTCTTTAGAAAATAGATTTACAAAGCTGTACTCGTTTAGCTGATTTGTTTTTAAATTATAAACATAAACAAAGCAGTTACTGGCAATTTTCAGATCAACGATCGCAAGCCCAACGACTAATTCTTCGCAAGTAATGCTTATAAATTGGAACTGGTTAAACTTAAGTTTTTTTGCAAGCATACCGCATGGCTTATCCATTGAGTTTCTTAAGTCAAAATCCAAGTAATTAATATGTTTAACCCCTTGCGGGAATAAACCAAAGTTAGCCTGTCCATCAGGGTTAATCAGCTGCAGTTTTGTTGCCATGTAACCATCCTTTTTTATACAGACTATATTATTATCAGACACAAAATAATCAACCTAGAAGATAACTACATGGTATATATTTGTTTTGTTATCCATATGCTTTTTTTGTAACAATTTTGATTGTAAAGGGTGATAATTTAACAACGTCAATAAAAAAAGCACTTATAAAAATAAGTGCTTTTAGTTTGCTCAATTAATTTATTATTACAGTGCGTTAAACACGTCGTCTGTTTTAGCTGCGCAAATAAAGTCGTTTTTGTGCAGGCCTTTAATTGAATGGCTCCACCATGTAACAGTTACTTTGCCCCACTCGGTCAATAAACCTGGGTGGTGGCCTTCGTCTTCTGCCATGTCGCCAACTTTATTGGTAAACGCGATAGCTTGCTTAAAGTTTTTAAATTTATAAACACGTTCAAGCTGCATAATGCCGTCGCGTACTTCAGGTACCCAGTCTGGGATTTTAGTAATTAATTGTGCAAGCTCTTCGTCAGACACTTTTGGTGCATCTACGTGGCAAGCTTCGCATTTTTGTTCACTTAATGAAGACATCTTAAATCCTTACTTTAGCGTTTCTTTTTAAATTAAAGTTAACTGGCTAATTTTTCTTTTGGTGGAAATTTCGGGTCATGCAAACCAAGCGCTTTAGCTTGCTCTACCAAAGTCATAATATCCATTTGCGATATATCAAACAGATCATGAATCGAATTAATGGTGTAGTACTGTGGCTGCATAATATCAATACGGTACGGCGTACGCAGCACATCAATGACGCTCATTGGCGTTATATCTGGTGTATCTGAATACACGTATTGCGTTTCACCCGGGCTTGATAAAATACCGCCGCCGTAAATCCGCAGGCCGTTTTCGGTTTGCATTAAACCAAACTCAACGGTAAACCAGTACATACGAGCTAAGTATACGCGATCTTTTTTCTGTGCTGCGTACCCTAATTGGCCATATTTATGTGTAAATTCGGCAAAGTCAGGGTTGGTTAGCATGGCGCAGTGACCAAATATTTCATGAAAAATATCTGGCTCTTGAAGATAGTCAAACTCTTCACGGCTACGAATAAACGTGGCAACCGGAAATTGTTTGTTTGCCAACAACCTAAAAAACTCATCAAAATCGATAAGTGCTGGCACTGGCGCAACCTGCCAGCCAGTAGTGGCAAGAAGTACCTCATTAAGCTCACTTAGTTGCGGTATACGATCGTGTGGAAGATTTATTTTTTTAAGCCCCTCCATGTACTCATCGCAGGCCTTGCCTTCAATGCATTCAAGTTGACGTGCCACTAGCTCTGACCAAATTTTATTTTCTTCTTCGCTCCAGTGTATGACGCCATTTTCGTCTGGTGTTTTGGAGGTGTATTTACTTGATTTAGCCATAAGTACCTTCTTGGGTGTGTACCCTAAATGTGTGTCAGTGTGATACTCAAGATTAATGAATATCTAATGCAGCCATACTATGCAAAAGTGAACAAAAGTTTAATAGATGGGCTAACATCTGTGCTTGGCACGATTACACAAACTGTAAATTAAAAATTACAGCGATGGTGCTTTTAATGTACAGCCCCAAATTTAAAGGCATTTAGGCTATATTAATATGTATATAAAAAATTACACCTAAACTATTTGAGCAAATGATTGGTCTAAATCGCTAATAATGTCGTTAACATCTTCAAGCCCAACCGAAAGCCTGATCAGCCCATCACTTATTCCAGCAGCAGCTCGCTCCTCTGGTGTATAAGGAGAATGAGTCATAGAAGCTGGGTGCTGAATGAGTGTTTCAGCATCGCCGAGACTGACAGCAAGTGTACAAAGCTTCATGCTATCAATAAATTGGGCGCCTTGTTGTAAGGTGCCTTTTATTTCAAACGCAATTACGCCGCCTGCAGCTTTCATTTGATTACCAATAAATTTATACCCTGGATGAGATTTAAGCCCTGGGTAATAAACAATATTAACCTGCGGGTGCGCCTCTAAGTATTCGGCTACTGTTTGGGCACTTTGACAGTGACGCTCCATGCGTATGGCTAAGGTTTTTAATCCGCGATTTATAAGCCATGCGTCGTGTGGGCTTATGGTTGCACCAATGTCTTTTAGTACGGTCATTTTAATTAGGGTGATATGCTCAAGCGATCCACACACAAGTCCTGCCACTACGTCGCCATGGCCATTTATGTATTTGGTGGCACTGTGCATAATTATATCAATGCCATATTGTTTTGGTGATTGCAGCAGCGGCGTTAAAAAGGTGTTGTCGACCACGCTAATTAAATTGTGCTGTTTAGCAATAGCGCCAATAAGTGCTAGATCAATTACAGCCATTGTTGGGTTTATAGGTGTTTCTACAAATATCATTTTTGAATTTGGTTTAATCGCAGCGCGAAGTTCGGCTTCATTGGTCATATCAACAAACGTCACTTCGATTCCCCAACGCGGTAACATGTGTGCAAAAAATGCGAATGTACATCCATACAATGCACTTGAGGCCACTAGGTGGTCGCCCTGTGATAAAAAGCTCAATACCGATGCAGACACAGCGCCCATACCGGTAGCCGTTGCCGCAGCCGCTTCACAGCCTTCTAGCTGTGCTATTTTTTGTTCAAGCTCGGTGGTTGTTGGGTTACCTAGACGAGTGTAAATATAGCCTGGTTCGTCTCCTGCAAAACGTGCGGCACCTTGTGCTGCATTTTCAAAATGAAAGGTTGATGTTTGGTATAACGGAGAGGTTAATGCGCCATGAGGATCGTTTGCTTTTTGCGGGCCATGAATACATTGTGTATGAAGATGATGCTTGGTCATTATCTTTGTGCTCATTTTTATTATGTGTTGTTAGTGACATAGATAAAAGCGTACCACAGTTTAAATCACAAGCATGCCGGATGCTCAGATGGCTATTTGTGCAAAGTTTACCCGCTTAGCTGTACACAAATATTTCCATGCTATTGTGTAGGCTCTGTTTTTCCTCGTTTTATAATTTTACCTGCAATACTTTGTACGGTCTCTTTTAGCAAGCTCCGCTTGTGCTCGAGCCTTGGTAAAGGGCGACTTAGCTCCATAGCTTTGTAACCTATACGCGCTGTAAAAATACCAGCGCTGACACCTTGTGCTGCTCGCCCAGAAAGTTTACCCAATAACTCAGCACTTAGCGCCGTTGCCGCTAAATCAGATACCAGCTCAGCACTACCTACAAACATGACTTGCTTTATCAGCATGCGATAAAGCTTAATTCGACTAGCATAGCCAAATCCAATGCCATAAATTTTACCAATTTGCTCTATTAGCTTGGTGCCACGCCACAATACTGCCATCATATCCACTAGCGCAATTGGGCTCAGGGCAACTAATAATGCGGACTCGGTTGCGAAACGATTTATAAGCTTTTTCGCTTGAGTATCTTGGGTGACCAATAAGCTATTTGCGTATAGTGTCATTATTTCTTTATCGCTGTGATGCTCTGCAACTTGGCTTTTAAAAGTGTCGAAATTATCAAGCTGTTGGTGTTTATTTAACTTTTCAAGCCAAGGCAATGCTCCACCTACTTGCTCACTATTTAAAAGTCTATCGGCTTCAACTCTATGCAACTGGTTACGTTTTAAACTGCGCAACATTGAATATTCTCGCCACAACATTCGTCCAATTAATAATACACCGCTGACAACGGCGGTTAAATAAACACTGCCTAAAATAATAGATTGCTGAAATGTAAATACTAACGAAAACGCAAACTCTAAAAGTACAAGCACAATAAAGCTAATCGCAAAAATACCTTTTAAGGTTTGCCATTTTGATTTTTTATAAACTGGAGTTAGGTCAATTTCAGGCTCAAGTGTTTCGTCATCAAAGTCATCGCTATCATTACTTTGCCCGTGTTCAATCACTTTTGCAGGAACTAAAGCGGGTTCAATTTGTTCAACATCTTGTGTGTCTATTCGGCGACCAGCTTGAAACTGCGGTTGTGTCTCATTCATGATAATTTGTCTCCTAACAAGTACTGCATTACATGATCAAGGCGAATGTGTTTTAGTTGTTTATCAGGGCATGGCATGGGCGTAAACGATAAAAACTCAAAACCTTGTGCGGGCCATTCAGCTTTACTAAGCATGCGCCTCGGCGGCTGTGGCGGTAAATAAGTTAACCAGTCTTGCTCGTTTAAAGGTTTACCATAAATACAATCAAGCGTTTCGCCTTTATCGGCAACTTGGCGAGGCTGCGTTGCAGCAATTGACGATATTGCCATGGTTTCTATTTGTACACCGTCAAATTTTAAGTGATTGCTTTGCTCATGCACCAGTGAATCAAGCAGTAGTGCTAAGTCTTTATGGTGCTTGGCACTGATGTGATCTGATTTATTTGCAGCAAACAGTATTTTATCGATATTAGGTTTAAATAAACGCTTAAAAAAGCCCGACTCACCGTAATTAAAGTGGGTGAGTAATTGATTTATTACGCTACTTTGCTCTTGGAGTGTTGCATGGCCTTCGTTTAAAGCGCTTAATACATCGACTAACACTATTTGACGGTCAAAATGTTTAAAATGCTCGTTGTAAAAAGGCTTAACCACTTCTTTGACATAGGCATTAAAGCGCTTAATCAGATGCTCTAAATTAGATCCCGCAATAATATCATCGCTATTAAACTGCTGAGAATTAACAGGGAAAAATAATAATAGCGGCGCGCCTTTTAAGTCGCCAGGCATAAGCATTCGCCCAGGTTGTAGCATGGCTAGCTTGGTGTCTTTTTTAAGACCCACCAGCATATGTTGGTAAAGCTCAGCAATTTGTGCAAGCAAGCTCTCATCAACTGGTGCGTTTAAGTCAAGCTGCTCAAGCGCATTTAAAAAATCATTAGACGTATTTACGCGCGGGTGTTGCAGTAATAAGGGGTATTGAAGTTCACACCACAGCCCATAGCTTTGCTCAAGCATGGGTAAGTCAAGTAACCACTCGCCGGGATAATCTATAATATCTAAATACAGCGTGGATTGAGGTGAAAAATGCCCACGTAAACCCGTATTGCTTTGATATTTTATTGCCAAACGAAGTGTATTAATGCGCTCCGTTGATGCTGGCCATTTTGGTTCGCCGTCACTTGGTAAAAGAGAATTAAGCGCACGCGTATAATCAAAAGTGGGAACGTTAAGCGCTTCTTGTGGTACAACTTTGGTAGCAATATGGCGATGCTCTCGCATTACGTCAAAAAACGGGAGGTTTTTATCGTTAGCTTGTGTCGTTAATTGCTTTACTAAGGCTGTAATAAAGGCGGTTTTACCGCTGCCACTTAACCCGGTAACAGCCAATTTTACATGCTGATCTAAACTTCGGTGAAGGGCTTTTTGTGCACTGCCTTTAATACTTTTAAAGGTCTTTTTAGCAAATGAAGTACGACTCATAATGGGCTAGCACTTCATTGATGCTTAATCACCTAATAAAGTGCCATTAAATCCTTTAAAGTTTATTGATTTCACGGCTTACCGTAAACTCGCTAGAGGTAACGTGGCGTTCCATATCTTGAAGGCGTGTATCTACTCGTGCTAAACGCTCTTTCAAATCTTGTAAAGCGCGGCGCGGTGGCTCACCCTTTTGCCATACTTTAAATTTTACTTCTAACGGATCGTCAGCTTTTGTTGAACTACTGGTATGTGCAGTCGTTGGCTCTTTTTTGTCTAAAATAAACCACGCTGCAATATACGCTACCACAAATAATGGGCCACCTGCTAGCAGTACCGCACTAACAAATATAATGCGAACTAACCATAACTCCATATTAAAGTAGTCACTTAATCCCGCACACACTCCGGCTATTTTACCGCGCTGTGGGTCTCTTAATAATTCGCGTTTGGCATTCATATTTTGCGTCTCCATTGTGGTGACTCTTGATCAAGCAATGCTTCAAGTGTTTCTACTCTATCAGCCATGCGTTCAGCTTTATGTGCTAGTTCGAGTAATTGGCGGTGTTCATGTTCACTTAAACCTTGGCTTACTTGCTTTTTGCTACGGTAGTGTAAAATTAACCACAGTGGCGCAACAAAAATCATAAATAAGATAAATGGTGCAACTAGTATCTCTGGATCAAACATAATCCTCTCCTGACAATCCGTTCAAATATGTTAAGCAGTGGGGCACATTACATGCCCCTGTATAAATTACTTATCAGCAAGCTTCTTTTTAAGTTCAGCTAGCTCATCATCAATTTTTTCATTTTTTTGTAAATCAGCAATTTCGTCTGCTAACGTTTGCTTACCTAAATCGTAAGACTCTATTTGAGATTCTAGTCCATCAATTTTAGTTTCGTAACGTTCAAAGCGATTAAGTGCGTCTTCTACTTTAGAGCTATCAAGTGCTTTTTTCACTTCTAGGCGCGACTCAGCTGAACGCTGGCGAAGAATTATTGCCTTTTGACGTGATTTAGCATCAGCTAACTTTTCTTGTAGTGTGGTCACTTCTTGCTGAAGCTTCTCAATATGAGACTCTACATGCTCAAGTTCACCTTCAACGGCACTCACTGCATCTGCCGACTTTTGCTTTTCGAGTAATGCTGAACGTGCTAAATCTTCGCGGTCTTTACTAAGTGCTAACTCAGCTTTTTCTTGCCAGTCACTTACTTGAACTTTAAGTGTATCTAGGCGGCGAACAATTTCCTTTTTCTCAGCCAAAGTTTTAGCTGACGTAGAACGAACCTCTACCAGTGTATCTTCCATTTCTTGGATAATCAGACGCACCATTTTTTCTGGGTCTTCTGCTTTATCTAAAATGGCATTGATATTAGAATTAACAATATCTGCAAAACGTGAAAAAATTCCCATAACATTTACCTCTGTAATTAAAACTTAGTTAGTCTGCTTTAACTAGTATCAATATGCTTGCCAACTTTTTAAAAAACAAAATACACTTTATTTTCATTAAGTTAAACTAAATATACAAATTACTTTAGTTATTCATAATTATGAAATACACTAACAGTTAGTAAAAATGACCAAGACTTAGGGAATATGAGCCAATATCGCCAACAAGACAATTTACTAGGCCAATCAGACAGCTTTTTATCGGTGTTGGATCAAGTATCGCAACTCGCTAATTTAGATAAGCCGGTGCTTATTATTGGCGAACGAGGCACAGGTAAAGAGCTTATTGCTGCTCGCTTACATTTTTTATCTAAGCGTTGGGATCAAAACTACGTAAAGCTAAACTGTGCAGCCTTGAACGAAAACCTGCTCGAAAGCGAATTATTTGGTCATGAAAGCGGTGCATTTACCGGGGCCAGTAAACGCCACGAAGGCCGTTTTGAACGCGCTAACAGCGGTACGCTATTTTTGGATGAATTAGCAAATACATCTGCCATGGTACAAGAAAAGCTTCTTCGCGTTATAGAGTACGGTGAGTTTGAACGCGTTGGCGGTAAGCAAACTGTTAAAGTTGACACCCGCTTAGTATGCGCCACCAATGAAGACTTACCATATCTTGCAGAACAAGGTGAATTTAGAAGCGATTTGTTGGACCGATTAGCATTTGATGTAATTACCCTCCCTCCACTGCGTGAACGTCAAGACGATATTATGCTGCTTGCAGAGCAGTTTGCGATGAACATGGCACGCGATTTAGAGTGGGAGTTATTCAGTGGCTTTACCCGAAGCGCAACAGAAACACTTTTATCGTATGATTGGCCGGGAAATATTCGTGAGCTTAAAAATGTGGTTGAGCGTAGTTTGTATCGCCATGGCAGTGAACATATTCCCGTTCACCAGATTATTTTAGACCCATTCGAGAGTCCATTTAGGCCAAAAGCGCGTATTAAAGCCCCTATAACTCCACAGCATGTAAGTGCTGAGCCTATTTCTGTTGCCGCGCCTGTAAGTATTTCTGAGCAAAAAGTAGACGCTGATATTCAATTTCCTTGTAGCTTAAAAGAGCGCTCAAATGAGTTTGAAATAAATATGATTAATAAAGCGCTTGAGCACAGCCAATTTAATCAAAAGAAAACTGCAGAAGTACTTGGTTTAACGTATCATCAATTACGTGGGTATCTAAAAAAATACAATTTGTTGGATCAACAATAGTTAGAGGTTATGCGTGTGCATAAATTTTTACTTACTTTACTAGCCGTCACTTTAGTTGGCTGCTTAGATAGTGAAGAACGCGTTATTGAAGAAAAAAGCCAAGGCTTGGTATATTGCGCCGAAGCAAACCCTGTGTCGTTTAACCCACAAGTAACAACCACAGGCTCAACTATTGATATTATTGCAAATCAGCTTTACGACCGTTTAATAAGTATTGATCCGGTTACTGCAGAGTTTCAAAGTGAACTCGCTACAGATTGGAAAGTAAGTAAAGATGGTAAGTCTGTCACATTTACTTTACGACAAAACGTGCCGTTTCATACGACTGCGTACTTTACTCCTACACGCACATTTAATGCCGATGACGTTATTTTTACCTTTAGCCGATTATTTGACGTTTACAACCCTTATCATTTTGTGGGTGATGCAAGTTACCCTTATTTTCAAAGTGTAGGCGTTGATCAGCTCATCCGAAAAATTGTTCGCGTGTCTGACTACCAAGTCAGGTTTGAGTTATTTAATGCTGAAAGCAGCTTTTTAGCCAATATGGCAACCGATTTTGCGGTAGTTTTATCCGCAGAATATGCAATGAAGCGCAAAGCAGCCGAACAAGAAGGGTTATTTGATCAATACCCTGTAGGCACTGGTCCTTATATTTATCGTGAATATCGCCGAGATAATTTAGTCCGCTTTTACCGTAATCCTGATTATTGGAAACACAACGTCGCCCTTGAACAACTTGTTTACGATATTACCCCGAATGGCACAGCCCGAATCGCAAAACTACTTACTAAAGAGTGCGACTTAGCCGCTCATCCTAGTAGTGCTCAGTTGAGTATTTTAGCCCAGCGTGAAGATATTAATATTGAAAAAGAAACGAACCTTAATGTTGGTTATTGGGCTTTTAACACAGAACGCCCACCTTTTGACGATATTCGAGTTCGCAAGGCGCTTGCACATGCAATCGATACAGATAAAATAATGCAAGCAGTGTATTACGGCAACGGAACACGAGCCGAGTCGATGTTACCGCCCACGTCTTGGGCATTTGATGCCCAAACATCGATGCCATTGTTTGACCCCGATCTTGCCAAAAATTTGCTTGCAGAAGCAGGCTTAAAAGATGGGTTTGATATGAACATTTGGGCTATGCCGGTAAGCCGTATTTATAATCCAAATGCGCGTAAAATGGCTGAGCTAATGCAAAGTGATTTGCGCAAAATAGGCGTTAACGTAAATATTGTAGAGTACGAGTGGAATACGTTTATTCAACGCATTGGTGAGCACCGCCACGATAGCGTGTTACTTGGCTGGGCCGCAGACACGCCCGACCCAGATAATTTTTTTAGCCCTTTATTAAGTTGCTCTGCAACATTTAGTGGTAAAAACCCCGCTAATTGGTGCAACCCAAAATTTGATTTACTATTAGCGCAAGCACTCGATACCACCGATATATTAATGCGAAAAAAATATTATGCCGATGTGCAAGCGCTCATTATAGATGAATTACCCTTACTACCAATTGCTCATGGCCTGCGGTTTCAAGCAAGTAGTGCCGATGTTGAAGGCATAACACTTGGCCCATTTGGTGCTATTTCGTTAGCCAATGCGAGGAAAAAGTAATGATCCTTGATTATATTTTACGCCGCCTTGGTTTATTACTTTTTATGCTATTAATGCTAAGCATATTTACGTTTTCTCTTGCTTATTTATTCCCTGGAGATCCGTTAAGTAATTTAAGTGGTGTGCCAAGCAATAACTTCTCGCAAAATACTCAACTAGAAGATAAGTATCTATATAACAGCAATTACTTCAATCAATACATCGCTTTTTTGGGTCGTGTTTTTCAAGGCGATTGGGGCTTATCGTTTGCCTCTGGCGACAATGTGTTCTCGCATATTCTTGATCTATTACCGGCAACGCTAGAGCTTAGTGTTTATGCACTTATTGTGTCTATTTTTATTGGTGTGCCTGCAGGAATTTTAGGTTCAGCATATTACAATCGCTGGCCCGATAAGCTCATTAATTCAACGACTATTGTGGGCTATTCTATGCCTGTATTTTGGTTGGCTTTATTACTAATTATGATTTTTTCTCTCAAATTGGGGTGGTTTCCAATGTCGGGCAGAATGGGGCTTCTTTATGAAATTCCGCCAACTACTGGGTTTATGTTGATTGATATTGCGTTAGCAGGTTTTCCATATAAAGGCATGGCATTTACTGACGCATTACATCATTTAACATTACCAACCATAGTACTTGCCATGTACCCAACAACTGTACTTGTGCGTTTTACCCGAGAGTCAATGTTAAAAATAATGGATCAAAACTTCATAAAAACAGCGCGAGCAAAAGGGTTGAACCGACGTCAGTTAATTTTGCATCACGCGCTGCGTAACGCGCTTTTACCGGTCATAAAAAAAATTGGTTTGCAATTTAGTACATTGATTACGCTTGCTATGATCACCGAGGTCATTTTTTCATGGCCTGGTATTGGCCGCTGGTTAATAGACAGTATTTACCAACGAGATTTTCCTGCCATTCAAGGCGGCTTGATGGCTGTATCATTGTTTGTAATTTTAGCCACCATTGTAACCGAACTTCTTTACAGTTTATTCGACCCACTCTCACGGAACCAAGCCCATGGCAAAGTTTAAAGTATTTTCTGAAGAGTCGAATAAATCGCCACTTGCGCGATTTTGGCGAAAATTTAAAAACAACCACCCTGCCCTTGTTGGTTTATGGGTGTTTATAGCATTTGCCTTACTTGCTGCCAGTGCACCATTTTTAGCGCCTTATGGGGTAAACCAGCAGCACAGTGATGCACTACTTATTCCGCCTTCATGGCATGAAATGGGCGACGTGCGCTTTATTTTAGGAACAGACGATTTAGGGCGTGATGTGTTGTCGCGATTAATGAACGGCGCAACTTATACCTTTGGTTTATCCGTGGTCGCCGCGTTACTAACGACTATAATAGGCGTATTAGTCGGTACTTTTGCAGGCATTAGCCGTGGTATCCGTTCAAGCTTTTTAAATCACCTACTTGATATCACTCTTTCAATACCCTCATTGTTGTTAGCTATTATTATTATCGCAGTGCTTGGCCCTGGCTTAATGAATACCGTATGGGCAATTATTTTAGCGTTACTACCCCAGTTTATTCATTCAATCAGAAACCTAATAGTAGAAGAGCTGAGCAAAGACTATATCACCGCGTTTAAGCTCGACGGCGCTTCAAATTGGCATATTATATCTCGTGGTATTTTCCCCAACATTTACGAACATATTGTGGTTATTTTTACTATGGCACTGTCTACGGCCATACTAGATATTTCTGCGTTGGGTTTTTTAAAGCTCGGTGCACAACCTCCTACCACCGAGTGGGGGGCTATTCTGGCAGAAAATCTTGGCTTAATTTATTTGGCTCCTTGGACGGTTGCTTTGCCAGGGGTACTATTATTTTTAGCGGTATTATCAACCAATTTAGTAGGCGATGGACTTAGACAAGTGCTAAAAGAGCGTAAGGCCGATTAAATGCAATTACTTGATGTAAGAAACTTAACCATTGAACTGCGTACTTCAGAAACCGTTATAAGAGCGGTAGATAGGGTCAGCTTTAGTTTAAAAGAAGGTGAAGTACATGCGCTTGTAGGTGAATCTGGTTCAGGTAAAAGCCTTATAGCAAAAGCCATTGTTGGTGTTTTAAATGAACGCTGGAATATAACCGCTGACCGAATCCATTGGCGGGGTGTTGACTTAATGCGCCTAACTCCTGAACAACGCAGGCAAACTGTAAGCAAAGACATTGCGATGATCTACCAAGATCCAAGCCGGTGCCTAGACCCTACGGCGAAAATTTTTAATCAAATTGCTGAAACACTGCCAGAAGTTGCGCGCAAAGGGTTCTTTTTAAAACGTAATAGAGACCGAAAAGACCGAGTTAAGGCGCTTATTCACAAAGTTGGCATAAAAAATCATGAAGCCGTACTTGATAGCTACCCACACGAGCTCTCTGAAGGTGTGTGTCAAAAGGTAATGATTGCTATGGCGATTGCTCGCACACCTAAGCTTTTAATTGCTGACGAGCCTACTACAGCGCTAGAGAGTACAACTCGGGCACAAGTATTTAGATTATTAAAAAGTCTTAATCAGCTAAAAAATATGTCTATTTTAATGATTTCACATGAGCTTGAAGAAATTGCCGATTGGTCACATGGTATTCACGTTTTATATTGCGGCCAAATGGTTGAGGCAGGTCCTACCCATAAAATATTTAAGCAGCCTCGCCATCCTTATACCCAGGCCCTGTTAAAAAGCTTACCCGATTACGAACAAGGTTTGGCACATAAAGAACCTTTTTATGCACTTAAAGGCACTATCCCAACCTTACAACATTTACCAATTGGTTGTCGCCTTGGACCTCGCTGCCCACAAGCACAAAAAGAATGTGTGGTAACTCCTTCACTAACTAAACACAGTGGTCACAGCTATGCATGTCATTTTCCGCTCATAAAGGAGATGAAGTAATGCAACCTACTCTTAAGGTACAAGCGCTATCTAAAACATTTGATGTGCGAGCAGGTTTATTTAAACGGAAAAAGTTTGAAGTACTAAAAAATATTTCATTTTGTATTGGCAAAGGTGAAACCATTGCTGTAATTGGCGAAACCGGGTCGGGTAAAAGTACCCTCGCAAAACTCCTTGCTGGTGCAGATAATGCTAACTCAGGGCAAATATTATTAGAAGGCAATATAATCGAAGACAACGGTATTCGAGATAACCAATGTCGTCACATTAGAATGATTTTTCAAGACTCGGGAGCGTCGTTAAACCCTGGTCTCACTATTGGCGACATGCTTGATGATTGCTTGCAGTATAATACTGACTTTGATGAAGAAGAACGGGCAGAAAAAATAAATTCAACACTTTCTAAAGTGGGGTTATTAGTTGATCACCAACATTATTACCCGCATATGTTCAGCGTTGGTCAATTACAACGTGTGGCTTTTGCCAGAGCGCTTATTTTAGACCCTAAAGTAATGGTACTTGATGAAGCTGTATCATCATTAGACCCATCTATTCGTGCCCAAATAGTAAATTTATTACTTAAGTTACAACGTGAAACAGGTTTAACGTATGTCATGATCACCCACCACCTTAGTTTAGTACGCCATATTAGTGACCAAGTAATTGTGCTTGATAAAGGCGAAGTGGTTGAATATGGTTTAACCGAAAGTGTATTTAATAACCCTCAATCAAAAATAACACAGCGGCTATTAAGCTGTTAATGTAGTTTTTGTAATGTAAGTGCGTTTTAGAAGGGTCTTGTTATTAACTTTTGCTTTTTAACAAGGCCACTCCATGCTCAAACACACACTACTTAGCATTACTCCCCTACTGCTCTTATCTGCTTCTGCTATTGCCGATCCCCCTAACAAAGTTAAAAACTGGGTTGGCGGAATCGATCATTTAGGTTTAACAGTTTCAGATTTAGATTCATCTAAGGTGTTTTTTACTGATGTACTTGGTTTTAAAGTGATGGGAAATGATGCGACTTACCCTGCTTACTTTTTATCTAATAAAAAAACAATCGTTACATTGTGGCGAGTTAAGAATGATAAAAAACGTGTAGCGTTTAATCGATCAGATAATGTAGGCCTACACCATTTAGCACTCAGTGTTGAAAGTATTGAAAAGTTAAGCAAGCTGCACAAACACTTAAAAATGAAAAATAATATTACTATAGAATTTGCACTAGAGAATTTAGGTAAAGGCCCTGCGCAACACATGATGATAAGAGAGCCTAGCGGTAATCGTATTGAATTTATTGCGAGGCCTATCTAGCCCCATAAAATGATGAGTATTATTACGCAATGGTAAAAGCACATCCGAATTCAAAACAATAAAAAAGGCGCTCAAGGCGCCTTTTAAATAACTTAAATTAATTTATTCAGCAGCTTGCTCAACTACAGGTAAATTAAGCTCAGCTTTAGCTTTAAGCGACTCTATAAATACCATATAGTTTTTGTTCGCTTGTGCCATTGTAATACTTTGTTTAGCTTGTGGGTCAATGTCAGCGGTCACGGCAGCATCTGTTACTGAGTTAAGTGCAACAATGGCTGCATCACCGTTATTTAAATCAACAACATCAACCACTGCAGTATCTGCTGGGTGAGCCATTTTAAAGGCCTGAGTAACAATCGCAGGCGATACAGCAAAGCTTTGACGATTTAGTTGTGGCTCTTGACGAAGCGTTAAACTTTGTTCAGTAGCAATATCGTTCAAACTCTTACCCGACTGTAGCTCAGCAAACAAACTACGCGCTTTATTTTTTGCAAGCTCAGACGACTTTTCATTAACTAGGCGTGTTTTAATTTGCTCGCTTACTTCACTTAGCGGTTTAGTTGACGCTGGTTGATGCTCGTTTATGCGCACAATAACAATGTGCTCATCACCTAACTCAATAACCTCAGAGTTCACTTTGTCTTCCAGTAGATCAACTGATGTAAGAGCTGCAACTACAGCTGGAGTGTTTAGCGGCTCAGGTAAGGCGTTTAATGCTAAAAGAGGAGTTGACTTAACTTCTAGTTCAGCAACTTCTGCTGCATCATCTAAACGGTCTGAAATTTCAAACGCAATTGCACCCATTTCTGTTTGCTTATCGTAAAACGCGTCTATTTTCTCGGCACGCTCTAGTTCAGCGCGTAGATCAGCTTTCACGTCATCAAATGCTTTAACTTGCTGTGGCTGAATATCAGTAAGTTTAATGATGTGGTAACCAAATTCTGATGTAACCACTTCTGAAAAGTCGCCTTTCGCTTCAAGTGAAAATGCTGCGTCTTCAAATGCTGGGTCCATTACATCACGTTCAATCCAATCAAGATCGCCGCCCATCTCAGCGCTAACGATGTCATCAGATGAAGATTCTGCTAGCTGTGCAAAGTCAGCACCTTGTTGAAGTTCAGCGTAAAGAGCATCGACTTTTGCTTTTGCAGCATCATCGTCTTCACTGTTATCTATTAAAATATGCGATACACGGCGTTTTTCAGGCTCAACATATTGTGCCTTATTTTGCTCGTAGTATGCTTTAACATCTTCTTCCATAACCGAAGCAACCGTGATGTTCTCAGCTTTTAGTTCAACATAATTTACAGAAATAAGCTCTGGTGATAAAAACTGTGATGCGTTTAGGTCGTAGTAATCTGAAACTTCTTGCTCTGATACTTCAATACTCGCTGCAAGCGCTTCTTTATTTATTACTAAATAATCAATGCTACGAGTTTGTTGTTGAAGAGCAATAGCACTTTTAAGTTCGCTTTCAAGCGCAAAGTCTGTGCCTGCAACCGCAGATACTAGTTGGCTACGCGTCATGTCTTCGCGAAGATACTCACGAAATGTATCCGGTTGGAAGTTCATTTGGCGAATTACTTGTAAATAACGATCGTTATTAAATTTATCACCAAGTTGGAAATAAGGTAATTCTAAAATTGTTTTACGAACTGTGTCATCGCTTACGCGAAGGCCTAATTCTGCCGCTAGCTGTGATTGCAATTCTTGTTGTACTAAGCGGTCAATTACACCTTGACGAATTTGTGCCATATAATTTGGATCTGCAGCAATTTGTGTAAAGTACTCACCAAATTGTTGCTCTAATCGATTACGTTCGTTTTGATACGCACGGTTAAATTCCGTTTGGCTAATTTTAACTCCGTTTACTTCAGCAACAGGTTGTTCCGTGGTTTGACCTAGGTAACTACCGATCCCTGCTAAAGCAAAAGATAAAATCACCGCGCCTAAAATTATTTTGGCTACAGGTCCTTGCGAACCTTCTCTGATTTTCTCAAGCATTTGTTTATCTCTTTTTGATCAAGGTTTAATACCTTGTCACATGTAAAAAAAGCGTATCTTACCAGATACGCTTTTTCACTTGAAGTAACTAGCGGTAAAGTTACCCAATTCAACGGTTAGGCTGATTAAGTAACTTTACTTTCGCCATAACTAATCTGTTTAAAAAAATGATTAGTTTACTGCGTCTTTAAGCGCTTTACCGGCTTTGAAAGCTGGAATGTTTGCAGCAGCAATTTGAATAGTTTCACCAGTTTGTGGGTTACGGCCAGCTCGTGCAGCACGTTCACGCACTGAGAAAGTACCAAAACCAACAAGTGCAACTGAATCGCCGTCTTTTAGCGCACCAGATACAGATTCGATGAATGAATCAAGTGCACGACCTGCAGCCGCTTTAGAAATGTCAGCGTCAGCTGCGATTTGATCGATTAATTGAGATTTATTCACAATATCATCCTCTTTCATTGTTATTATCAAGAGCGATGGTTTTTTAAACTAACATCACTTTTTTGAAAATTTTAGAGCAAACTTGTAATGCTCACATGATTATATTTTTCTTGAGCCTAGGCCACATAAGGCCTAGGCTTGAAAACCAGTGCTTAACTTATCATACCGTTTAGATTTGAAAAGCCCTAAAAAGCACTTTTTTTGCGTTTTTTACTGCTTTTTTTCTGTTTCGACTGAAAAACTCTCAACAGGATGCACTAAAGCAAGCTTCAGTACTTCATCAATCCATGTAACGGGGTGAATATCAAGACCTGCAAGCACATTCTCAGGTATCTCTTTTAAGTCACGCTCGTTAATTTTTGGAATAATAACGGTTTTTATTCCACCACGGTGTGCCGCGAGTAATTTCTCTTTTAAACCACCAATAGGCAAAACTTCACCACGAAGCGTTATTTCGCCAGTCATAGCAACATCAGCTTTAACTGGGTTACCTGTTAAGCTCGACACCAGACCAGTCACCATGGCTGCCCCCGCACTTGGACCATCTTTTGGTGTTGCACCTTCAGGTACGTGAACGTGTATGTCGCGTTTTTCGTAAAAATCGCTATTAATACGGAATGTATCAGCACGATTACGCACAACGGTCATTGCTGCTTGAATCGACTCTTGCATTACATCGCCAAGTGAACCCGTGTAAGTCAGTTTACCTTTACCTGGCACGGCAGCACATTCGATGGTTAGCAAATCACCACCAACCTCGGTCCAAGCAAGACCCGTAACTTGACCAATACGATCACCGTCTTCTGCTTTACCATAGTCAAAACGTTGTACGCCTAAATACTCTTCTAAGTTATCTTGATTGATGGTCACCGTTTTGGTGTCTTTTTCAATTAAAATATTTTTAACTGCCTTACGACACAGCTTAGAAATTTCTCGCTCTAGATTACGCACACCGGCTTCACGGGTGTAATAACGAATAATGCCGATAATGGCACTGTCGTCTATTTCAATCTCATGCTCTTTTAAGCCGTTACGCTTTACTTGCTTTGTGATCAGGTGCTCTTTGGCGATATTAAGCTTTTCATCTTCGGTGTAACCTGACAAACGAATAACTTCCATACGGTCTAAAAGAGGACCCGGGATGTTAAAGCTATTTGAAGTAGCTACAAACATAACATCCGATAAATCAAAATCGACCTCTAAGTAGTGATCAGCAAAATGACTGTTTTGTTCAGGATCGAGCACTTCTAGCAATGCTGAAGCCGGATCGCCGCGCATGTCTGAAGACATTTTGTCAATTTCATCTAATAAAAATAATGGGTTTTTAACCCCCACTTTTGTCATATTTTGAATCAACTTACCTGGCATAGAACCAATGTAAGTTCGACGGTGGCCACGAATTTCGGCTTCATCACGAACACCACCAAGTGCCATACGAATATATTTACGTCCAGTGGAGCGCGCAATAGACTGACCAAGTGATGTTTTACCAACACCAGGAGGACCAACTAAACACAGAATAGGACCTTTAAGCTTGTTGGTACGTTGTTGTACCGCGAGGTACTCTAAAATGCGTTCTTTAACTTTATCGAGGCCATGGTGCTCACTGTCTAGTATTTTTTGTGCACCAGCCAAATCTTTTTTAACTTTTGAACGTTTTTTCCATGGCACATTGATTAATGTATCGATGTAAGAACGCACAACCGTTGCCTCAGCAGACATTGGCGACATCATCTTAAGTTTATTAAGTTCTGTCGTGGCTTTTTCTTGCGCTTCTGATGACATGCCCGATTCTTCAATACGCTTTTTCAGCGCTTCAAACTCATCAGGAACATCATCAAGCTCGCCAAGCTCTTTTTGAATAGCTTTCATTTGCTCATTGAGGTAATACTCACGCTGAGATTTTTCCATCTGCTTTTTAACGCGGGTACGGATTTTTTTCTCAACTTGTAATAAGTCGATTTCACCTTCCATAAGCGCCATTAAGTATTCCAAACGCTCTGTCACGCTTGAAATTTCTAGCACCTTTTGTTTTTCAGGTACTTTTAAAGGCATGTGCGCAGCCATTGTATCAGCGAGGCGCGCAGGTTCATCAATACCTGATACCGAAGTGAGTACTTCCGGTGGAATTTTTTTATTGAGCTTTACGTAACCTTCAAATTGGCTAATTGCGCTTCGAATAAATACATCTTGCTCTTGTTCATCAATTAAATCAGATTCAATGAATTGAGCATTGGCAACAAAAAAATCATCATTATCAACAAAATCTTTGATCTCAGCGCGCTGGGTGCCTTCTACCAACACCTTCACTGTCCCGTCAGGAAGTTTTAATAATTGAAGTACAGTGGCAATAGTACCAATGCGATAAATATCATCCTGCTCTGGTTCGTCTACAGTTGCATCTTTTTGTGCAACCAAGAAAATTTGTTTGTCTTTGTCCATTGCCGCTTCTAGGCATTTTATTGATTTTTCACGGCCTACAAAAAGCGGGATCACCATGTGTGGGTACACCACAACATCGCGCAGTGCTAGCACTGGGATTTCGACTTGGTCGGTTCTCTCAAGCGTCATTATATTTCTCTTCGCACTTCATTTATTTAAAAGATTACTCAAGTATATGGGGATAACCACATTAAAGTTCAACAATTTTCCCCGACTCGTTTAAATTAATTATAAAAAAAGGAGCCTTAGGCTCCTTTTTAATGTAAATAGCTTAAAAACTATTCAGATGCAGCTTTATCTTGATTATTATTTTCATATATCAAGATTGGGTCTGACTCACCTTTAATTACCGTTTCGTCAATCACCACTTTACTCACATCGTCCATAGATGGAAGTTCGTACATGGTATCCAATAAAATACCTTCTACGATTGAACGCAGACCACGTGCGCCCGTTTTACGTACCATGGCTTTGTGAGCAATCGCAGATAAAGCATCATCACGGAACTCAAGCTCTACATCTTCCATACCAAACAATACTGAGAACTGCTTAGTTATAGCATTTTTAGGCTCACTTAGAATTTGTACCAAAGCGGCTTCATCTAGCTCTGTTAGTGTAGCTACTACTGGTAAACGGCCAATAAATTCAGGTATTAAACCGTATTTTACTAAATCTTCAGGTTCTACGTCTTTAAACGTTTCGCTTAAAGACCGTGCCTCTGCAGACTCTTTAACACTAACACCAAAGCCAATACCTGTATTTTTATGGCTACGTTGCTCAATTACTTTATCAAGCCCTGAGAACGCACCACCACAGATAAACAATATTTTAGAAGTGTCTACTTGCAAAAATTCTTGCTGTGGATGTTTACGCCCACCTTGTGGCGGAACAGAAGCAATCGTCCCCTCAATCAGCTTGAGTAATGCTTGTTGCACACCTTCACCCGATACATCACGCGTGATTGATGGGTTATCTGACTTACGAGAAATTTTATCTATTTCATCAATGTACACAATGCCACGCTGTGCTTTTTCCACATCGTAATCACATTTTTGCAATAGTTTTTGAATAATGTTTTCTACATCCTCACCTACGTAACCTGCTTCAGTAAGTGTTGTTGCATCAGCCATTGTGAATGGTACATCAAGTAAACGAGCTAACGTCTCAGCTAATAATGTTTTACCACTACCAGTTGGGCCTATTAGCAAAATATTACTTTTACTAAGCTCGATATCTTGCTTGGTTGATTGATTACGTAAACGTTTATAATGGTTATAAACAGCAACAGACAATACTTTTTTTGCATGGTCTTGGCCAATTACGTAGTCGTCTAGGTGTTTACGAATTTCTTTTGGAACAGGTAGTTTATCAGACGAGTCATGCTTAGGAGCAATGTCTTTGATCTCTTCCCTGATAATATCGTTACACAACTCTACACATTCATCACAAACGTATACTGAAGGGCCTGCAATTAATTTGCGTACTTCGTGCTGGCTCTTGCCACAAAAAGAGCAGTATAACAATTTATTACTTTTGTCGCCGTCTGTAGGAGTGTCAGACATTCAGCTACCTCATCTTATTACGTTGGCCACCAAAATTGATGGTGGCTATTTCAATACGCTTAACTATAACAAAATTTATTGTTTTTCGCATAGTAACTAAAAGTGATTAACAGGTCCCCTGCTCATCAAGCGCTTACTTTTTATCGCGATTTGCAAATACTGAGTCAACTAAGCCGTACTCTACCGCTTCTGACGCGCTCATGAAATTGTCACGATCAGTATCTTTTGAAATCACATCTAACGGCTGACCAGTATGTTCTGCCATTAAGCGATTTAGCTTATCTTTTATAGATAGTATTTCTTTAGCATGTATTTCAAAGTCAGAAGCTTGACCTTGGAAACCACCTAAAGGTTGGTGAATCATTACGCGTGAGTTAGGTAAACAAAAACGTTTACCTTTAGCGCCAGCTGTAAGCAAAAATGCGCCCATGCTTGCTGCTTGTCCTACACAAATGGTGCTTACATCAGGCTTGATGAAGTTCATTGTGTCGTAAATTGCCATACCTGCAGTTACTGAACCACCCGGTGAATTTATGTATAGAAATATATCTTTATCAGGGTTCTCTGATTCTAAAAACAGCATTTGCGCTAAAATCAGGTTTGCCATGTTGTCTTCAACTTGGCCTGTTAAAAAAATAATACGCTCTTTTAAAAGTCTCGAATAAATATCATACGAGCGCTCACCTTTTGGTGTTTGCTCAACAACCATAGGGACCAATGCATTTAGGGGATCTGTAATACCAGTATTCATACTTATTTAATTCCTTATGCGCTTATACTTATCCTTATTATAAGGAAGCATAGTTATCGTTTTTCGCAAATTAAGAGCCAAAAACTAAAAATGGCCCGGGCACGCTGTTTAAACAGTGTAACACGAGCCATTTAATCGTTAGCGAGAGCTTAAGTCAATGACTTATTAAGCACCTTGCTGCGGATTCATGATGTCATCAAACGCTTTTTCAACGTCAGAAACATTTGCTTTAGCTAAAATAGCTTCAACAGCTTGCTCTTCCATTGCAACATTACGCATTTGTTGCATAAGTT
Source organism: Pseudoalteromonas sp. 10-33 (assembly GCF_001469195.1). Lineage (NCBI taxonomy): Bacteria > Pseudomonadati > Pseudomonadota > Gammaproteobacteria > Alteromonadales > Pseudoalteromonadaceae > Pseudoalteromonas > Pseudoalteromonas sp. 10-33. Next base: position 174,659 of record NZ_LOFI01000026.1, read on the forward strand.
GATCATTTGCTTTGTAGTATTCTACTACTTCAGTTGGATCTTCGTATGCAGAAGCAACTGTAGCGATTAATGCTTCAACTTTAGCATCATCAACTTTGATGTCGTTAGCTTTGATCACTTCACCTAATAAAAGGCCAGTTTTAACACGCGTTACAGCTTGCTCATGGAACAATTCAGCAGGAAGCTCAGGCATGTTTTTAGCGTCGCCACCAAAACGTTGAGCAGCTTGCTGACGTAGTGCGTCAACTTCTTGATCAACAAGTGCTTTTGGCACTTCAATTTCGTTATTTTCTAAAAGACCTTTAATTGCTTGGTCTTTAACGTTAGCTTTAACCGCTTGGTCAAGTTCACGCGTCATGTTCTTTTTAACTTCTTCTTTAAGCGCGTCTACGCCGCCTTCGGTAACACCGAATTTAGTTGCAAACTCTTCGCTTAATTCAGGAAGTTCTTGTGCTTCAACTTTTTTCACTGTGATAGTGAATTGAGCTGCTTTACCTTTAAGGTTTTCAGCATGGTAATCTTCAGGGAATGTTACATCTGCAACAACTTCTTCACCTGCTTTTTTACCAACAATATTATCTTCAAAACCTGGGATCATACGACCTTGGCCAAGCTCTAATGGGAAGTCATCAGCTTTACCGCCTTCAAATACTTCACCGTCGATAGTACCTACAAAATCAACTGTTACACGGTCACTTTCGCCAGCAGCTGTGTCAACTTCAGCCCATGCTGCGTGTTGCTTACGAAGAGTTTCTAGCATGTTTGCTAAGTCTTCGTCAGTTACTGTTACCGCTGGTTTTTCAACAGCAATTTTGTCTAAACCTTGAACTTCAACTTCAGGGTAAACTTCAAATGTAGCTGAGAATTCTAAATCTTTACCTGCTTCAAGTGATTTAGGAGCGAATGAAGGCGCGCCAGCAGGGTTAATTTTTTCAGCAACGATTGCTTCAATGTAGTTACGTTGCATTACTTCGCCAGCAACTTCTTGACGAACTGCAGCGCCAAAACGCTTGTTAATTACAGATACAGGTACTTTACCAGCACGGAAACCATCTATACGCTGTGTTTTTGACAGTTGTTGTAGGCGTTTTTTTACTTCGGTCTCAACGTTCTCTGCAGGAACGGTGATAGTTATACGGCGCTCAAGGCCTTGGGTCGTCTCAACAGAAACTTGCATGATTTACCTCAATATTCAATTTTGGCGACTGTTCGCCTTCCTTACAAACAAAGTGATCTGCATGAGTCTTGATAAAGTTTAAGTGATTTTTCACACTTAAAAGCATCCGTCGCTACCATGAGATACCATTGCTGCTTTGCCCTTAGGGCACTATGTTAAACAATAGACGCGGCATTATAACCTAATATTTATGATAGTCGAGTATGGGGGGCAATTATTTGGGATAGATTGGGTACTACAGCACCTAACCGAGTAAAAAACAGGCTAACTATTGTTTTCAGATGTTTAAGTGAGTTTTATTTATTGTAATAGTGAAATAGATTTTAAAAAATATAGAGGAGTTATCGATAAGAAAATGGTCGGCGATGCAGGATTTGAACCTGCGACCCCTTGGACCCAAACCAAGTGCGCTACCAAACTGCGCTAATCGCCGACATTGAAGGCTAAGCTTCTTTTTTCATACTGAACAATTAAACTGAGTGTTTAAAACCACTTTGAGAAAGTGGTCGGCGATGCAGGATTTGAACCTGCGACCCCTTGGACCCAAACCAAGTGCGCTACCAAACTGCGCTAATCGCCGATATTCTTGTAAATGGGGTGACTGATGGGGCTCGAACCCACGACAACCGGAATCACAATCCGGGGCTCTACCAACTGAGCTACAATCACCGCTATATTTACGTGTTTTCAAATGGCGCACCCAGAAGGATTCGAACCTTCGACCGACGCCTTAGAAGGGCGTTGCTCTATCCAGCTGAGCTATGGGCGCATCGAAAACTTCATAGTTTACCAATAAGCTATTCGATTATAATTAAATTATAAAAAAATGGTCGGCGATGCAGGATTTGAACCTGCGACCCCTTGGACCCAAACCAAGTGCGCTACCAAACTGCGCTAATCGCCGTTACTTACTATTATCTAAGAGTGACCTCGTTGACAACGGGGTGCATAATAGTGATTTGACGGGGTTAGGTCAAACGTTTTTTTAAGAAAACAAATCAAGTGGTCATTTTTAGCCCACAATGGCTAAATATTATAATAGAAGACTGAAATTTAAACTATTTAATTACTCTAGTACTATATAGATGAAAAGCAACTTGGCGCTGCAATGCTTTTCTGCGAAAATAGCGCAGGTAATATTAAATGAAAAAATAAAGTTATTATTATCTTTATAAGCGTATACCCCCTTTTTATTATGCGTTCATTTTTAAAGTATCGGTATCTAGTTAATTAACCCCAATTAAAGGTCACCCATGACGGCAAACATCATTGATGGTAAAGCAATCGCAAAACAAGTACGTAGTACAGTTGCACAACGCGTAAGTGAACGCGTCTCTAAAGGATTACGCGCCCCCGGACTTGCAGTAGTACTTGTAGGACTTGATCCAGCAAGTCAAGTTTACGTTGGTTCAAAGCGTAAAGCCTGTGAAGAAGTTGGTTTCATTTCAAAATCATTTGATTTACCTGCAGACACAAAAGAAGATGCTCTTTTAAGTTTAATTGATGAGCTAAATAATGACGCAGAAGTAGATGGTATTTTAGTGCAGTTACCTCTACCTGGCGGGCTAGACGCAGAGAAAATTTTAGAGCGCATTACACCACACAAAGACGTTGATGGCTTTCACCCTTACAATATAGGTCGTTTAGCACAGCGTATGCCTGCGCTTCGTCCTTGTACGCCAAAAGGGATTATTACTTTACTCGATTCTACCGGTGTCCGTTATAAAGGTATGCATGCGGTTGTGGTTGGCGCATCCAATATTGTAGGGCGCCCTATGTCGCTCGAATTATTACTAGCAGGTTGTACAACAACGGTATGTCATAAATTTACACAAGATTTAGAAACACATGTTCGCCGTGCTGACTTGCTTGTAGTAGCTGTAGGTAAGCCTGAGTTTATCCCTGGAGATTGGGTAAAAGAAGGCGCCATTGTTATTGATGTAGGCATAAACCGTTTAGATACAGGTAAACTAGTTGGCGACGTTGAATACAGCGTTGCGGAGCAAAAAGCTCACTTTATTACTCCTGTTCCAGGCGGGGTAGGCCCAATGACGGTGGCTAGCTTAATTGAAAATACATTAGAAGCATGCGAAAAATATCATAGCTAAATATAATTCAAACAAAAAAGGGTTGCCATTAGGCAACCCTTTTTATTGCAAGCGAGTAGTCTTAAGCCTTACGCCACGTTGTTTTACCCGCCGAGTCTTCAAGTATTACACCTAAGGCATTAAGCGCATCACGGGCTTCATCAGCCGCCGCCCAATTTTTATTGGCACGGGCATCGTTACGTTTTACAATTAACGCTTCAATTGTTGCAACCTCATTGTCGTCTTGTCCACCTTGTAAAAACGCTTCTGGCGCTTGTTGTGCGACGCCTAGCACTTCGCCTAGGGTGCGTAATATAAACGCGAGTTGACCTGCATATGTGATATCGCTTTCTTTTACGCGATTTAACTCTTTTGCCAGCTCAAACATAACAGGTAAAGCCTCTGGAGTATTAAAATCATCGTCCATCGCTTTTCTGAATTTGGCAACAAACTCATTACCCTCAAGCTCACACTCGATTGGTTTAACGTCACGTAAAGCGGTATAAATACGTTCAAGTGATGAACGAGCCTGGTCTAAGTTCTCTTGCGAGTAATTAAGTTGGCTGCGGTAATGACCTGATATTAAAAAGTAGCGAACCGACTCAGGGTCGTACTCTTTTAGCACATCGCGAACAGTAAAAAAATTATCTAACGATTTAGACATTTTTTCTTTATTTACTTGTACCATGCCAGTGTGGATCCACGTATTTACGTATTTACCATTATTTGCACAGCACGATTGAGCAATTTCGTTTTCATGGTGCGGAAACTGTAAATCAGAACCCCCACCATGAATATCAAAATGTTCACCTAAATGTTTAGAGCTCATTGCCGAACATTCAATATGCCAACCTGGACGTCCTTCTCCCCATGGAGATGACCACGATGGTTCACCGGCTTTGGCTTTTTTCCATAAAACAAAGTCCAATGGGTCGTCTTTATCTTGAGCCACTTCAACACGCGAACCCGATTGCAGCATACTTAAATCTTGTTGAGAAAGCGCACCGTATTGCTCAAACGTTGATACATCAAATAACACGTCCCCATCGGCTGCAACATAAGCATGTCCTTTTGCTATTAAGCGCTCAACCATTTCAATAATTTCATCCATGTGCCCTGTTACTGTTGGCTCTACATCAGGGCGCAGCATGTTTAGGCTGTCAAAATCTTCATGCATGGCTTTAGTCATGCGAAGTGTTAAATCATTTATTGACTCGCCATTTTCATTAGCACGCTTAATAATTTTATCGTCTACGTCGGTAATATTACGCACGTACTTTAAATTGTAACCAATATGACGAAGGTAACGAACAATGACGTCAAACCCAACAAATGTACGCGCATGACCAATATGACAGTAATCGTAAATGGTGATACCACACACGTACATGTCGATTTTACCATCGACCATGGGGTTAAATTGTTCTTTTTGTCGTGTTAGTGTGTTGTATATTTGTACCATTTAGTTGGTGTCCTTCACTATTATCAAGAAAATGTATGTTACCACTTGAAAAGCATGGGCTCTAGCGCTTTGTTAATCTTAGCTAACTAAGATAAAATAGTGCGACTATTTAAACCAGATATAGGAAACCACATGGTTGTTCTACACACAAATTTTGGTGACATCACCATTAAAATGTTTGACCAAGAAGCTCCAAAAACAGTAAAAAACTTTTTAGAGTATGCAAACGCAGGTTTTTACAACGGTACCATTTTTCACCGTGTAATCGATGGCTTTATGGTTCAAGGCGGTGGCTTTGTTTCAGGTATGGAACAAAAAGACGTTAACGACCCAATTCAAAACGAAGCTAACAACGGCCTATCTAATAAAGTAGGTACTTTAGCAATGGCACGTACTCCTGATCCTCATTCAGCTACTGCACAGTTTTTTATTAACGTTAACAACAACGATTTTTTAAACCACAGCAGCGAAACATCACAAGGCTGGGGTTACTGTGTGTTTGCTGAAGTAGTTGAAGGCATGGACATTGTAGAAAAAATTAAAGGTGTAGCTACAGGGAGTAACGGATTTCACCAAGACGTGCCTCTTGAAGACGTGATCATCGAAAACGTTACTGTTAGCTAATAGTACGTTTACCCGCGTAATGTTGGAGAATCAGCGGGTGTTTATGCAAAATGCATGCGCCCGCTTTATTTTTATCAAAAAGACACCTCTATGACTCAAAAAACGTATTTTATTGCTGATTTACATTTAACTGAAAACAGACCTGATATTAGCGCTGCTTTTTTTAAATTTTTAGAATCTAACATTTTAAATCAGAACGTTGATGCGCTTTATATTTTAGGTGATTTTTTTGAAGTGTGGGTAGGTGATGACTACGTCACTGAACTAGCGCGCAATGTAGCTACACAGCTTAAGGCGGTAAGTGATTCAGGCATTCCAGTCTACTTTATTCATGGTAACCGCGACTTTATTCTTCGTGAACAGTATGCAGAGTTAGCAGGTATGACATTGTTAGACGAACAAACCGTTATAGATCTTTACGCTACACCTACTGTTATTTTACATGGTGATGAAATGTGCACCCAAGATGTAGAATATCAAAAATTTCGTAAAAAAAGCCGCGGTTGGTGGTGGCCAAAATTAATGCTAGCGATGCCGCTATGGTACAGAAAAAAAATAGCACGCAACGCACGAGAAAAAAGTAAACTGAGCCAAGCCGATAAACCCATAGAAATATTAGACGTGGTAGATAGCGCCGTACTTGAAACCTTTGACAATCATAATGTAAAAAATATGATTCATGGCCATACACACCGACCTAAAGTGCATACGTATTCTTTAAATGGTCAAACGCTTACACGCACTGTTTTAGGTGACTGGTACGAACAAGGCTCTTACCTCGTCGTAACACCTAATGGACAACAGCTAGTTCATACCCCTTTTATGTAAACTAAAACAGCATAATTTTTTTGAATTTTAAAATATAAACATTTATCGCTTCATAGGTAATAAACCATTTTTTGTTATTTATCCGGTAATGTAATCGTGAATCGCGTTTTATATTTTTCACCTCGCTGTGGATCCGAGTCTAAACTCAGCTGCCCTTTCAGTATTTGAGTTACCCATTGAGAGACCATATAAAGCCCAAGCCCTATATTCCCTTTACCGCGCGCTGACGTATGAAAAGGTTCAAAAATAACAGTTTGCTGATGCTTATCAATCCCGCAACCTGTATCAGATACAGAAATATTCACGTCACCTTTTTTACTTTTATAAACCCTAATCTCAATCTCACCAGACTGACTTTCTTCAAATGCATGGTTAAGCGCATTCATTATTAAATTTTCTACTACTTGTGAAATAATGCCTGGTCGGCTTTTTAGTGTGTAATCATCATCAAACCGAGTAATAATTTTAATTTTAGATGTTTTTAATCGTGAATTCAGGGCTATCAACAACTCTTTTATTATTGCCTCAATATTACACTCAATAAACTCTTCATTATTTCTATCAATAGCCATTTTTTTAAAGCTTTTAACGAGCACGGCGGCTTTATCAAGGTTAACCTTCGCTAATCCTAAGTTATCATCTAAACTTAAAACACTACTTTCAAGCAAAGATTTTGTTAACCCAGTTCTAATACCTTCATTCAGGCGCCTCATTACAGACTCGGCATTCGTCACCGAAATAATAGCGCCTCCAATGGGTGTATTCATCTCATGTGCTACGCCTGCTACAAGCATTCCTAGTGAAGATAGCTTTTGCGCTTCAACAAAACTGTCTTGTAAAAGTTGCTGCTGCCTAATGGTGTTAGACAACTCATTATTAACCGAGTCTAACTCCAATTTTTCGGCACGTAACTCATCGAATAACTTTCTCAGCACTTTTGCGTAGCAATGTTCTCTATACAAAATAAAGCCACCAATAACCAAAAGTACAAAAGCACTCAACCCAGCGTAGCTCAGTGCTGTTAGTTGAATTTTAGTTAATAGGGTATTTTTACTTTTTATATAAATATAAATAACCTCATTGAGTGTTTCGTTGTGCTTTTTTAAAAAAATAGTCGGGAGTGTATCTATGGTATAAACACTTTTATCATAATACCTTTGTGCAATTTCTTTATGCTCCAGCATTAACTCCCAAAGCTGCGGATTGCTATTACCCAGTGTAAGTTCAGGCCTTGAGAGCATAAACCCCCATTGTTTAGACTCATCATTGTTAAAAAGCCAAAACCCCTCTTTGTTTACAATGTTTACCTGATTATTGTCAGAGGAGTAACTTCTAATTCGCTGAAAAAGCGCGGATAAATCAAAGTTGATTATGATTAGCCCATCTACAATATAATCACTTGAGCTAGTGCGGTAGGTTACTCGCATGGTGGGTACATAGGGTTCAACAATTGAACCATGCTCCATGTTTAAATCAATTTTTGATAAAAAGGAATCTGGCGCTTCAATGGCTATTCCTTGCCTAAAGTAATAACGCGACATTTTATTTTGCAGTTCTTTTTGCTCAACAACTTTTGCCTCACCGTTTTTAAAGTCAACTCTAAAACGTTCGTTGCCGGTAATATCAATCCACCGAATTTGCGAAATAATAGGCGATAATAACCCAAAATTAACGAAGTAATCATTTATGCTTCGTATGGATTCTCGGTCTCTAAACATATACCTGAGTTTATTACCCCTTTTTAGGTTTTTGTTGTCTGCTAAAACTTGCGTTAATTTTTTTATACTGCTTAATTCTTTTACAAACTCCGTTTGCACTAAAGATAACTTATCATCGTGGTTATCTTGAACCACTGCTAACCTAGCTTGGTAAACTTGCCAATAAACCAAAACAGCAATTGCGCTAGCGGCAAACACTATAAAGAGTGCTTTTATAGAAATATGCTTGTTATTTAAACTTGGTGAGGTTTTATGATCAAACTTTTCCATATTGCTTTAACCATGTTGTTAAGTCGTCAAAAAACAGTGGTTTTGAAAAGTAATACCCTTGTGCAACATCACAGCCAATTTTTTTAACCCAATCACATTGCTCTGACGTTTCAACACCTTCTACAATAATAGAAAACTCAAATCGTTTGGCTAAATTAACTATCATTTCAAAAATATATTGGTTATTGGCATTGCTATTAATATTACTTAAAAAACACTTGTCTATTTTAAGAGTATTTGCAGGTATTTCTGTTATGTGAGAAATAGAAGAATAACCCGTTCCAAAGTCATCAATACTTACTTTTATACCCAGCGCCATAAACTGATCTAACGATCCTCTAATTAAATCGTAATTACTGATTGCCTGTGTTTCTGTAATTTCGAGTTCAAGCATTTCAGGAGGGATATTCGCTTTATTTAATTTATCAAGAATGCTTTTACAATAATCAGAGTCTACCAAATCAAAAGCCGATGCATTAAAGGCAACAGATAAATTTACGCCTAACTCACTGAGCTTATGAATAGTATCTATTATTTTATCAAAAATAACGCTATCTAATTCACTAATTAATCCCGCTGTTTCAGCAAGTTCAATAAATATGTCTGGGCTTACAAAACTGCCGTCATCCAGCTGCCAACGTGCTAGCGCTTCAAATCCCACAGGGGTTAAGTTCACTAAGTCCATTTTAGGCTGTAAGGCTACTTGCAAAGAGCCTGCCCCTATCACTCTTCGTAATCGAGCCATTAAACTGTAACGGTTGGTAAGTGCCTCTGTTTTTTCTTGGGTATGCTTAATATATTTTAAAGAAGCGCTTTGGCTATCGTTTAAGCTGGATTCAGCAATGCTTATTATTTTTTCAGGTATAATGTTTAAAACAGTACTTAGCGCTAAATCGAGAATTCTCAAATCAGCATATTGTTTTACGGAGGTAATTACACACTTTTGCCTAATAAGGCTAGCTATCATTTCGTCGGAAATATCAAAATTAGCGTTTACTAGTAGGCCAAAGCTACTGTTGTTAATAATGGCTATACGCGCTGAATAACCATCAAAAATAGTAATTAGATTATTGTAAACCTCTTTTAAGAGTTTTTGGCAGAAGTCGTGACCAAACGTAAAGGCTTTTTCTTCAAACTGTTCGACTTCAAAAACGAGTAAACGTGTTTGATACTGCTCGTGAAGGTTCATATTTTTTATTTCACGCGTAAGCCAGTTTCGGTTATGCATGTTTAACGATACATCAGTATACGCAAGCTCTGTAAGTTTATTAAGCAAGGCAATATTACTAAAGCCCGTACTTACATTTTCGCTAAAAACTTTTAATAAATACTCGTTTTGTTCAGATATTTCATTATCTGACTGAACAATAGTTATGTAACTTTCGCCTGCTATCTCTTTATTGCAAAAATAAAACACAGTGTGGTGTTCAGAAAAAACATGCCTTTTTTCATCTAAAGCACGTTCAAAATCACTATAAATTTGTGGAAGCAAAATCTTTTCGTCAACAAGCTTCCCTTCAAATCCATCAAAACATCCGTTAGCAGTAGAAATATGCGCTTTAATAATCTCGCCATTACTTTGAGTGGAACACATAATGCTCCCACCCTCAGTTACGTTTAAAATATTACTTATTTCTTCTAAAACAGCTCTGGAAAAAGACCGCATATCGTGTTTGCTGTTTATGCTTCTTGAGGCATCTAATACTAATTGAAGGCCTTTTCTGGCTGAAGAAATTTGCGTAATGTATTTCCAGGTACGAATATTACTGGTCACAATTGACTGTAATTTTTCGGCCGAAACGTCCGATTTATTCCAGTATTCGTCTATATCTAGCGACTTCATTATTTGCTGTTCGGGTGCAAATCCAGGTTGACCAGTCAACAAAACAATACGCATGTCTGCGTTACCAATCACTTCCCTTATGGTACTCACAAGCCTAAGACCTGAGTCGTCATCCTCCATAACAACATCTATAAAAGTGAGTGCTATATCTGGATGCAAGCTCAACACTAATGCAGCCTGAGAGACCGAATTAGCCGTAAGTATTTCTATTTCACAGTTATCCTCAGGCTTTATTTCTTTTAAGCTATTAGTTAAAGCGTGCTGATAATTAAGATCGTCTTCAACGGTAAGCACCTTTATTTTTCTTACGAGAGTTGAACCATCTATTTCCAGCTCTTCATCAAATACAAACAAACTATTGCTGTCGGACATCCTACACCGCCTATATAAAAAACATCTGATAACTCTATAAATATAGTTAATATTTTTGTATGTACCAAAGTACTTTATATATAGTAGAAGCTGGTTTAAAATTCGTCTAATTTTAAGCTTCATGACTGTATAATTACAGCCATGAAAGTAGTGTAATAAGGAGGGTTATGCTGGGGTACCACTGTGAAATTTAAAATCTTCATCTGCTGATAAAATTAATTGGGCTTCAATTTCACCAAATTCTTTTACTCGTTCTGTAATATCAAAGTCAGCAATTTCTTGGGCTAAGGCTAAATAATCTTGGTAGTGACGCGCCTCAGACCTTAGTAATGAAATATAAAAGTCACCTAAACGTTTATCTACATGCGGTGCTAATTTTGCAAATCGCTCACATGAGCGAGCCTCAATATAAGCCCCGACAATTAGTTTATCAACGAGTGCATTAGGCTCAAATGTTTTTACATTACGTAACATCCCTTTTGCGTAACGACATGGCGTTATACTTTGATACTCAACCCCATACTCGTCCATTATCTCTAGCACTTGATAAAAATGATGTAGCTCTTCTTTTATTAACAACACCATTTTATCTATTAAGTCTTGTCCATAAGGCGAGCTAGACTTAGGAATGATTGATTTTGTAAGCCTATTTTTTGCTGCTAAATCGCGCCAATTACCTTCACGTTTATAAATAAGTGTTTCAAATGGCTTCAACCAAGCCAAAAGTGCATCACCGCTTTCTTTATCTACTGCATACTTACGAATTAAAAACATCGCTGACTGAGCGGCTTTTAATTCACAAATTAAGTGATCTATCAAAATAACTGGCAAATTTTCTTTTTCAACTGCCTTATCTACCCACTCAGTTGGTGTTTTACACAATAAAAAGTTATGAATAGGCTCTAAAAGCTGGCTATATGGCACGGTTAATACTCATTGCTAATAAATTTACAGAGCAAATATTTTAACACGAATTAATAGGTTGATTAAATCAAACCTTCTTTCATTTATTTGTTAAAAATTAGTTAACTTGACTTTGTAAACTATGTAGCTCATAACTGTAGATGAGCTGTATAAAAAACACACTACAACAAAAACAGTAATATCTTCCTACACGGAGTACACACTATGATATTAAACCACCTATGGGGCTTATATGCTCATCCACTCGAAGAGTGGCAAACAATTGATAACCGACATGAAAGTTTAACCTATAGCTTGTCACATATTTTACTCATCGCATTATTCCCGTCAGTAATGGGTTATTACTCATCCGTTTACTTGGGCTGGAGCATTGGTACTGGAGATCTCGTATTTTTAACTCACGACAGTGCCTTACTAATTGCGATAGCCATGTATGTTGCACTTATCATCGGTGTATTTGCACTTGCATACCTAGCACATTGGATGGCGGTTACTTTTGGCTCAAAACCAACCTTTACTCAAACTCTTGAACTAGCTGCTTACACGGCAACACCTGTGTTTATGTCTGCGCTTGCCGCTTTTTGGCCGGTACTTTGGTTCGTTGTGTGTGCTGGTATTGTTGCGCTCGCGTATTCAGTGTATTTACTTTATACAGGCGTGCCCATACTCATGCACATACCCCAAGAACGCGGATTTATTTATGCAAGCTCAGTAGTGACTTGTGGGCTTATATTGTTAGTTATTATTTTAGCCGCTACTGCAATTCTTTGGACTAACGGCATTGTGAGCCCTATGTTTACATAATATGCTTTAAGCAAGCCAATTAAGGTATGTTCAACCAATAAAAAAGGAGCTAACAAGCTCCTTTTATATAATTAAGATACGCGGCCTGTTTACACTAAGTATTAATCAGTCTCGTTTTCTTCTTGGTTATGTATTTCTAAACCCGATGACATGGCGCTTTCGCGTGTACTTTTAGCGGTATCATTTCTCAGTTTATCAATTCGGTTTAGGTAGTTTTGATCTATGTCACCGGTGATATATTGCCCATCAAATACAGAAGTTTCGAATTGTGTTATTTCAGGGTTTTCCTGACTTACAGCAGCCATTAGATCTTTTAGCGATTGAAAAATCAATCCGTCAGAACCAATACTTGCATTTATATCTTCAACTTCACGGCCATGAGCAATAAGTTCAGCCGCAGATGGCATATCTATCCCATAAACATTTGGAAAGCGTATTTCAGGAGCTGCTGATGCAAAGTAAACATTTTTAGCACCCGACTCACGTGCCATTTCAACAATTTGCGCTGATGTAGTACCGCGCACTATTGAATCATCTACAAGTAATACATTTTTACCTTTAAATTCACGATCAATTGCGTTTAGTTTTTGTCGTACTGACTTTTTACGCATTTCTTGACCAGGCATTATAAACGTACGGCCAATGTAACGGTTTTTAACAAAGCCTTGGCGATACGGTAAATCAAGTACGCGAGCAATTTCAAGCGCGACATCACACGAAGTTTCTGGAATAGGAATAACCACATCAATGTCTTTATCTGCCCACTCACGTGCTATTTTTTCACCAAGCTTAGTACCCATGTTTACGCGTGTTGCATACACTGACATTCTGTCTATTGTTGAGTCAGGGCGTGCAAAATAAACAAATTCAAAAATACAAGGCGAGTAAGACACCTTATCAGCACAGTTTAAAGAGTGAAATTGTCCATCTTCAGTTACAAAAATGGCTTCGCCTGGGGCTACATCACGAATAAACTCAAAACCATCTGGTTTTAGTGCCACACTTTCTGAAGCAAACATGTATTCGGTGCCTTTTTCAGTTTCGCGCTTACCAAAAACAAGTGGGCGAATACCGTTAGGATCACGAAACGCAACAACGCCATGGCCTATAATCATAGCAATGGCAGCATAACCGCCCGTTACTTTTTTGTTCACCTCAGTAACAGCTGTAAATACATCTTCAGGGTCTAAATGCAATTTATCAGAGCGACTAAGCTCATGCGCCATAATATTCAACAATATTTCAGAGTCAGACGTGGTATTAACATGTCTTCGTGCTTCTGAAAATAACTGTTCTTTCAATTCTTCAGCATTTGTAAGGTTTCCGTTGTGCGCAAGGGCAATACCAAATGGTGAATTTACATAAAAAGGCTGCGCCTCAGATGAGCTAGAAGAGCCTGCTGTTGGATAACGTACATGACCAATACCAATGGTACCTTGAAGTCGCTTCATGTGACGTGTGTGAAATACATCTTTCACTAAGCCGTTTGCTTTACGTAAGCTAAACGTATTATTTTCAATGGTAATTATACCCGCGGCGTCTTGCCCACGATGCTGCAAAACAGTTAAGCCATCATATATCGCCTGATTCACAGGAGACGTTCCGACTATTCCAACGATACCACACATGTAATTTATCCTCGCCGATTAACGGTTTACTGAATTTAAAAAGCTGGAGTTGTTTTCAAGGTATGAAAAAAACCATTCAACAACAAAGCCAAATTCTGGAATCAAAATAGAATTACCCCACCAGTGCGTGTTGGGTGCACCAGTAAAAGCATCAAGAAAGAAGAGTAACGCGCTCACGACCAACACGCCTCGTAGAGCACCAAACACTATGCCAAAGACACGGTCAGTACCCGATAAGCCAGTACGAAGTACAAGCTGACCTAAAATATAGTTTAGTAAACCGCCTAACAGGAGCGTCGCAAAGAAGAGTATGGCAATGGCCGCCGCATTTCTTAAAAGGGGTTCAGAAATACTTGTTAGGAAGGAAGCTAAATATTGGTAAAATAAACTTGAGATGATAAAGGCGCCTGCCCATACCGCTAATGACATGGCTTCTTTTACAAAACCGCGTATTAAACCGATGATGGTAGACAGTGCAATGATGCCTAGAATGGCGTAATCAACCCAGATCATAATAACCAATTAGTCGCTATTTTGGGGCGCATTCTATACCCAAACATCCTAAATATGCAAGTTTAAACGGGAGATAACCGCTGAGGGCATGAAACATTTAATTAACATTGCAGCTGGTAATAAAGTGGCTCAAGGAATCGTGTTATATCAAATAAAAAGGCCTTGTTATTTAAGGCCTTTTTATTTAGTTAGTCACTTCGTATTGGGTTATTTTACCATTGAGCTTAGTGAGCTTTTTAAGCTCTGGCAATTGTTTTTCCAACTCCGTTTTATCAAGTGACGGGCCAACAAACACTTTTGTTAGCGTTCCGTTAGGTGTTTTTATAGGTTTAGTAAACGTATTAAAGCCTTTTGAAGTCAACTTTGCCTGTAATGCTTTTACATTTGCAGCATGAGAAAAACTGCCTAACTGCACTACGTAAGCCATATCAGTTAGGTTTTCATCACTTTTACGCGTTGCGATAGGCTTCGGTGCCACTTTAACCACTTGTTCGGAAACTTTAGTCTCTTCTTTCACTTTAGCAACTTGCGGTTCAACAACTTCAGTTTCTATAGCTGATGGTATGGCTGACGCTTCAACAATTTTCTCTTCGCTGGCATAGTCGCTTTGTGCAATCGTATCGTCTTGTTCTAGAATGTCATCATCAGGGGATATATCTTCAATTTTGTCTTGCTTTAATGGCTCAGCTATAGCTACTTGATCATTAATTGAGTCTTGCAAGTCAATGGTTTTGAACTCAGGTCGTTCTGGGATCGCTTTAAAGCCTTCCTTGTAATGCACTTTTTCGCCATCAAGTATGTTTGGGATAAACACAATCGCTGCGATCACCACTATGCTTGTTCCAACTAAGCGATTAATAAAACTTGAGTTCACCGATATCCTCTCTATTTTTTAAAATAATGAATAGCATCTGCTACTGTAAAAAATGAACCAAATACAATCAAAATAACATTGCCTTGCTGCTTAGGTAAAATAACACTAAGTGCTTGCGCAACGCTGTCAAAGCTTTGTACCTTGTTGTGAGTAGATACGCTTTGTAGGGCTTCTTTTAAATTATTAGCACTATCACCACGAGGGCCACCTAAGCTTGCAAGGAACCAATCATCAACTAAATGGCTTAGCTCTTTGAGCACTGCGGCTTTATCTTTATCAGCAAGCATAGCGGCTAATGCGTGAACTTTAAAGCCTTTATCTTTGTAACTTAATAACTTATTGGCTAAATAACGGGCTGATTCAGGGTTATGAGCTACGTCTGTAAATACCAATGGCTCTGCGCTTAATTGTTCAAAACGCCCTTCAACCACTAATTTAGCTAAGCAACTTCGTATTACCTCAACACGCGGTAATAAATTTAATACGCTTAACGCTGTTAATGCCGTTGCTACGTTTTGAGCAGGTATTGCAGGTTTATTAAGCGTAAGGTTATGTGTTTCAAACTGCCAATTAAACGTTGTGTCATGCTCTTTAAAGCTAAAGTCAGTGCCTGATAATGTCATCTTAGCATTAATTTCATAACCGTAATCTGTCATTGTATGAGGAATATTTAAATCCCCAATAATGGCCGGGGTACCTTCACGGAATATCCCTGCTTTATCGTACGCCACCAGCTCTCGGGTATCGCCAAGGTATTCTTTGTGATCTAAATCAATGGTTGTAATAACGCTTGCGTATGGAGTTACTATGTTTGTAGCATCGAAACGTCCGCCTAAACCAACTTCTAATAACACATAATCTACACTAAAGCGTTTAAAAATAGCGAGCGCACCCAAGGTACCATATTCAAAGTAAGTAAGCTGAGTGTCTTTACGACCTTGCTCTAACTGATGAAATGCATCTACATGAAACTGATCGTCAAGTTCGCTGCCATTAATACGCACGCGTTCGTTATAACGGATTAAATGAGGAGACGCATAAGTACCTACACTAAAGCCTTGTGCTAAAAGTAGCGACTCTAAACAACGGGCAGTAGTGCCTTTGCCATTTGTGCCACCAATTAGAATTATTTTACTAGGGGTATTTAATAAACCGATATTATTGGCAACATCGGCAACTCGCTCTAGCCCCATTGCAATATTGGCTGGGTGAACACTTTCTAAATAAAAAAGCCAATCATCAAGGCTTGATGATTGGCTAGGAATTGTTTTTGTCATAGCGTTAAATCAGAAAAGCTTAAATTTACGCTACTCTATGCTCTTGTTCAGTAGAAGGCAAGTTCATAAACTTAGCTAAAATACGTGCCAAGGTATCACGCATTTCACGGCGGTCTACAATCATGTCTATTGCGCCGTGTTCAAGTAAAAATTCACTACGCTGAAAACCTTCTGGTAATGTTTCACGAACGGTTTGTTCAATAACACGAGGGCCCGCAAATCCGATTAAGGCTTTAGGTTCAGCAACATTAATATCACCAAGCATTGCCAGCGAAGCAGAAACACCCCCCATTGTTGGGTCAGTCATCACTGAAATAAACGGAAGGCCTTTTTCAGTCATTTTTGCTAATGCCGCACTGGTTTTAGCCATTTGCATAAGCGACATTAGCGCTTCTTGCATGCGTGCACCACCAGAGGCTGAAAAACAAATAAGCGGCATATTATGCTCTAAACATTGGTCAACAGCATCAACAAACCGTGCGCCTACAACCGATGCCATCGAGCCACCCATAAATGAAAACTCAAACGCCACTGCTGCCACAGGAATACCTTTTAAGCGGCCCTTCATTGCAACTAATGCATCTTTTTCACCGCTAGCTTTCTGAGCTGCACTAATACGATCTGAATATTTTTTAGAATCTTTAAATTTAAGAACATCTTTAGGTTCGTGTTCAGTGCCTAACTCTTGGCGTTCGCCGTCATCTAAAAAATGCTCAAGACGTTTACGGCCACTTACACGCATGTGATGGTCACATTTAGGACACACGTTTAAAGATTTTTCTAATTCAGCTTTATATAAAATTGAATCACACGATGTACATTTAGCCCATACACCTTCTGGGATTTCTTTACGACCTGATGATTTCGTCGTTTTAGGTAAGATTTTTTCTAACCAACTCATTTGCAACTCTCTTAATGCTGTTCTGTGTCGCGAGCCTGATAATTACAATTAACAGACAGATTTTTTCAATTAAAACATGAATCAGACTAACACGGTATAAAAAACTGGTCTTAGTAGTTAGAGGCGCTCAAATTAAGCAATTAATAATTCTAACTAAATTTCAACATCAGGCAAGAATAATGGCCCTAAGGGTGTTTTAGGGATATTAAATTGCTCTGGATAATCAACATCAACTAAATAAAGGCCCGCGGCTTTTGCGGTTGCGCTTGCTTTTGCACGTTCTTTTAAATCTAAAAGTTCTTTTAACCATATAGGCTGATGCTTGTGAAGGCCAATATCCATTAAACAACCGGTTATGTTTCGTACCATGTGATGAAGAAATGCATTGGCTTTAATATCAATTACAACGTAATCACCTTGGCGCTGTACCGATAAATGATGAATAGTTCGGGTTGCGGTATTAGCTTGGCAGTGTAAAGCTCTAAACGATGTAAAGTCATGTTCACCAATTAAGTACTGACAAGCCTGTTGCATGGCAACTTCGTCCAATTTGTGATGAAAGTGAGTGACCCCCTCATTCATAACCGCTCCACGGAATGGATAGTTATAAATAACATAACGGTACCTTCTTGCAGTTGCACTAAAACGGGCGTGAAAGTCTTCTATAACTGGCTGGGCAAATCGAATAGCAATATCTTTAGGCAGTAACGTATTCATACCCATAGTAAACGCAACCATTTCACGAGATGCACTAGTTTCAAAGTGAACAACTTGACCTGTTCCATGAACACCTGCGTCAGTTCGCCCTGCACACACAATTTCAACTGGGTGGTTACAGATACTCGACAATGCCTTTTCTACTTCTTGCTGTACGCTATTTACGTGTGATTGGCGCTGCCAACCACTATAACGTGCACCATTATATTCAACCCCAAGTGCTACTCGCATATTTATCGCTTTACCTACTGTACTAATTAACGGCGCATTTTATGCTATCTCGCGGCGCAATAAAAGCAACCGTGATGTAATCATATAAAAACAATAAAAAACCCATAATTAGCATCACTAACTATGGGTTTATAGTATTTAAATTTACATAAAAGCGATTATTGCAATTTTGCTTGCAAACTGAGCGCTTCTTCTTGAACCTCTTGAGGTCCTTTAGCTATTACGTCTTCAATTACTTTAAGCGCTGAGTCGAAATCGTCAATTTCAATATATGCGCGTGCTAAATCTAACTTAGCAGAGTAACCTCCACTTTCAGCATCAACGTCTGTTGGGTTATCACCTGCAAGCAACGCATCAAACTCACTTAAGCCCAAATCAATATTTACATCATTGTAAGGCTCATGCTCAAGTTCAGCATCGTCGCTTTGCTCGAGTAATGAATCAATATCTACAAAATCATCTTCACCTAACGGTCTAGCGTCTTCGGCTTCAGGCGCTGGCTCTTCATGATTGAAGACTTCTTCATCAACTAAGTCTTCTTTTAATAAAGAATCAAAGTCAACATCAAACTCGCTGCTATCTTCTATATCAAGCTCATCGGGAGCGGCTAACTCATTAAGCAATGAATCGAAATCGGTTTCACTTAAGTCTGCCATGAATTCATCATCAAGTGCTTCATCTGATACAAGATTAGTATCGTCTTGTGACTCAACTTGAGTTAGTTCGGCTTCACGGTCAACATTGGTTTGTTCACTTATTAAATCGTTCGATTCAGTTGTAAATGCTGGATTGTTTAGCTCATCGTTGTTATCAAGCGCTAAAGAATCCTCATCAATGTCATTCAACTCTGTGAGTAAATCATCGAGTGTATCATCGTTTAAATCGTCGAGCTCAGTATCCAGTTCATTAAACTCATCAATTAACAAATCGTCATTAAAGTCCGTTTCCGAGCTATCTAAATTATCTTCAGCAGAATTTTGATTATCAACTTCATTAGCATCGAGCTCTAAATCATCAAACTCATTATCAGAGTCATTTTCTAAACTATCTAAATTAACGTCAGTAGAAAACCCTTCATCAGTGTCATTTGATGATAGTTCAGCTTCAAGCTCTGAAACTAGCGCCTCGTCACTTGTTATTTGACTGTCGACTTCATCTAAACCTGATAAATCAGTGTCGTTATTCGATATATCAGGAAGTAGCTCTTCACCATATTCGGCCATAACAGAGTCAGGGGCTAAATCGTTATTTGATTCAGGTATATTGTTTTGGGGCTCTGCGAACTCTTCCTCTGCTGAAACCTCATCATTAATGTCTGCAATTGAACTTTCAACCTCGTCATTGGTTGCAAGCTCTGTATCTAGTTCATCTAGCTCATTATCAACGGTTGGCTCGATACCTAAATCAGATGATTCAAACTCTGCGCTATCAGGTAAATCAGTGCTATTAACTGCATCACCTGAAACGGGCACTTCATTCAAGTCAGTAACTAAAGAGCTAGACTCGTCATTAGTTTCAGGCTCTATATCTAATTCATCAAACTCATTATCAATTAATGGTTCATCATCAAAATCACTTTCCAAGCTATCCAGATCGATATTTGATGAGAGTGCTTGAGATAGTTCTTGCTCTGTTTGGCTTGGTGATAAATTCGGCTCAAGCTCAGCGTCGCGCTCCTGATCAATCGCGCTGGCGCTTTCATCATCTAAGTCTTGTTCCAGTTCCTTATTATCTGCTTTCTCAATGTCGCTTTGTGGCGTGTCTGAAATCAGTTCTTCAACACCATCTGGTACTAAAACGTTAGCTTCGTCATTAGTTTCAAGTTCTAAATGGGATTCATCAAATTCATTATCAATTAATGGTTCATCATCAAAGTCATCTTCTAAACTGTCTAAATCAATATTTGATGAGAGCGCTTCTGATAATTCTTGCTCTGTTTGGCTTGATGATAAATTTGGTTCAAGCTCAGCATCGAGTTCTTGATTAATCGCACTCGCGCTTTCATCATCTAAGTCTTGTTCCAGTTCTTTATTATCTGCTTTCTCAATGTCGCTTTGTGGCGTGTCTGAAATCAGTTCTTCAACACTTTCAGCACCAACTGAATCAAATTCTGAACCAGTGTCTAATGATGAATCTTCGTCATTAGTTTCAAGCTCTACATGTGATTCATCAAACTCATTATCAATTAATGGTTCATCATCAAAGTCATCTTCTAAACTATCTAAATCAATATTTGATGAGAGCGCTTGTGATAACTCTTGCTCTGTTTGGCTTAGTGATAGCTCTGGTTCTAGCTCTTCATCATCCGAGACTTGAGTATCATCATCCGAAAAGTCTGAAACCTCCTCTTTAGCTGTGAGGTCAGCAAGTTCTTCGTTACCATCTAATTCATTATGCTCTTCTGTTGAGGCTACTTCGGCAGCATCGCCTGATTGCAATGGTTCATTATCATCAATTACTGAGGTTGCATCAAAATAAGGATTAATATGAGGCTCATCATCAATTTCCTCATTAAGGTCACCCAACTCCGCGCCCTTAGAAATCGACTCAGCTAAGTCTTTTTCCGTTTGACTAACAACATTTTCGCCATTGTTGTTAGTAGACTCTCGTGTTTCTGAGTCATCCTCATTTAAAAGAGCTTCTGTGTTTGTTTCTGCGCTCTTATCTTCTGCTATTTCTAACTCAGGGTAATCGTCTAATTCTTGACTAGGCGTTATTGATTCTGTTTCTAGTAATTCATCCTCAAGGGATAGATCAGAATCAGTGTCTTCTGCTAATGGATCATCACCTAGATCAATCTCGACTTCTTCGATTTCATTATCTAAATCGCCCAATGTCCAATCAGGGCTTTCTATATATTCTGGATCTTCAGGTTGTTGTAATTCATTTAAAAGCTCATCTACACTTTGCAACGCATCATCGTTATATTCATCCAGTAAATCTTCTGGATCTAAAAGCGTGTCTGATGTGTCTGTAAAATCATCTGACCCAAAGTCTTCAAGCACTTGTTTAGGCTCTGGTTTAACCTCAGGCTCTTCTGCAATTTCTGGCTCTTCTTTAAGCTCTGGCTCTACTTCAAGCTCAGGCTCTTCTTCAAGCTCGGGCTCTTCTTCAAGCTCGGGCTCTTCTTCAAGCTCTGGCTCTACTTCAAGCTCAGGCTCTTCTTCAAGCTCTGGCTCTTCTGCAAGCTCTGGCTCTTCTGCAAGCTCTGGCTCTTCTGCAAGCTCTGGCTCCTCCTCAAGCTCAGGCTCTTCTTCAAGCTCTGGCTCTTCTTCAAGTTCAGGCTCTTCTGCAAGCTCTGGCTCTTCTTCAAGCTCAGGCTCTTTTTCAAGTTCAGGTTCTTCTGCAAGCTCTGGCTCTTTTTCAAGTTCAGGTTCTTCTGCAAGCTCTGGCTCTTCATCAAGCTCTGGCTCTTCTTCAAGTTCAGGCTCTTCTTCAAGTTCAGGCTCTTCTGCAAGCTCAGGCTCTTCTACAAGGTCTGGCTCTTTTTCAAGTTCAGGTTCTTCTGCAAGCTCTGGCTCTTTTTCAAGTTCAGGTTCTTCTGCAAGCTCTGGCTCTTCATCAAGCTCTGGCGCATCGGAAAGATCTTGCTTGCTCTCTAATTCTGACTCGTCAATTAATGATGTTGCTAAAGACTCAACATCATCAACATTTAACTCTTCTTGTGCCTCAGCTAAATCATCAACGGAATCAGCTAAAGCAGTATCAATATCAAAATCATCGTTTTCTTCAACTAACGCATCTGCTGTAATTTCTTCCGTTAGATCATCGCCAGCGTCATCAATTAAGCTATCAATATCATCTAAATCAAAGTCATCGCTTTCTTCGACTAACGCATCTGCTGTAATTTCTTGCGTAGAATCACCGCCAGCGTCATCAATTAAGCTATCAATGTCGTCTAAATCAAAGTCATCACTTTCTTCAACCAACGCATCGGCTGTAGTTTCTTGCGCTGAATCATCACCAGCTTCATCAATTAAGCTATCAATGTCGTCCAAGTCAAAATCATCGCTTTCTTCAACCAACGCATCGGCTGTAATTTCTTGCGTAGAATCACCGCCAGCGTCATCAATTAAGCTATCAATGTCGTCCAAGTCAAAGTCATCGCTTTCTTCAACTAACGCACCGGCTGTGACCTTTTGCGTTGAATCATCGCCAGCGTCATCAATTAAGCTATCAATGTCGTCTAAGTCAAAGTCATCGCTTTCTTCAACTAACGCATCGGCTGTAATTTCTTGCGTTGAATCATCACCAGCTTCATCAATTAAGCTATCAATGTCGTCCAAGTCAAAGTCATCGCTTTCTTCAACTAACGCATCGGCTGTGACCTTTTGCGTTGAATCATCGCCAGCGTCATCAATTAAGCTATCAATGTCGTCTAAGTCAAAGTCATCGCTTTCTTCAACTAACGCATCGGCTGTAATTTCTTGCGTTGAATCATCACCAGCTTCATCAATTAAGCTGTCAATGTCATCTAAGTCAAAATCGTCATCTTCTCCAGGAGTTTTATCCGCTGTGACTTCTGTTTCGGCGCTAGTTTGATCAAGTAAATCATCTATATCAAAATCATCGGTCGCCAGCTCTTCGCTCAGTGCCGCCATTTCATCGTTAGATTCTAAACTGTCATTGTCTGGTTCTTTTTCTGTTGGTGAGTCAAACTCAGGTAGGCTGTCATCTTCGTCAAATAAACTGTCTAAGTCATCATTACTTAAAATATCATCAGTTCCAGACGGTTCTTGGTCTAAATCTAAATCAATGTCGTCTAAGCTATCATCAGCAGTGTCGTCAAACCCTTGCTGCATAAAAATGTCAACTTCATCGTCTTCGTCACTTTCATCGTCAAAAACAATATCGTCACTGAGTAAACTTTCTAACTCATCTTGATCGAGAAGATTGTCAGATTCATCAAGCTCGTCTGTATCATCCTCTAATAAATCATCATCAGAAAGCATATCGTCTTCAAGATGATCGTCTAACTGCACACTCAAATCATCAAGTGGGTCTGGAATAATAGGATCATCAAGTGGGTCTGCTACATCATCATTTGAATATGTTGGCGTTTGCGGTAAAAACTCATCATCTTCTTGAGGCTCTTCTTGGCTATTTGCTTTTTTACGCAAAAACATAACAATACCAAAAATAATCAATAAGCCAGGAATAAACATTAATAGCCCAAGAACTATGGGATTAGATAAAAGCGCAAGCAGGTCAAAATCGCTTTCAGGCTCTACCTCTTTTGCTTTTTGCTGAGCAATTATTTCGTTTTGTTTAAGTATTAATTCTTTTAACTGCAGCTGTATTTCACTGTCTTGACCTAATTGTTGGCGAACATTTTCGAGCTCTTTAGAAATTCCAGTTAGTTGTTTTTTAAGGTTATTATTTTCAACTAAAATCTCTTCAACATTTGTTACTGAACTTTTAAATTGCTGCTGTAACTCAACTAACTTATTAGTTTGGTCTGTTTTGATCTCTTTTATTTCTTGTTGTAATTCTTTTTTTGCGTCGTCTACATCAACTTTACGTGCTTGTGTAACTTGTGTTTGAGCCGTCGTTATTTCAGTCTGTGTAAGTGTTCCGTTTTTTTTCTTTTCCCACAACTCGTCATCTTGCTCAGAACGCTGCCTAGCAAGTTGAGTATTCACACGTCTAATTTCAGATAAAGTAGGTATTTTTAAGTAAGCCCCACTTCGCATATGATTGAGGTTTTGATCTAAAAATGAGTCGGGGTTTTTGTTATACAAGGCCTGCATAACTTGATAAATACTTACTGAATTATCTGGGCGCACTTTTACAGCTATACGCCAAAGTGTATCGGTAGGTTTAATCGGACCAATAGATCGCCCTTGAGCACCATAGTCAACGCCTTTAGGCCCCTTTAATTGGGTACTATCTTGTGTATATACAGGCGTTACTACTAGTGCAGACGCTAATATTAAAAGTATAGCCAAACCGCGCATGCTGATCCTTTAATGTCTAAATGTTACAAAGCACTCTAAACTAAGTGTGTAAACATTGATTACTCTTGCCTTATCAGTCTAATGACTGACTCACATTTGTTATTACAATCTATTTTTGTTGCAAGCTCTATTCCAATTACAAACTATAAACCACTTAAGGCACAATATCCATTGCAACACATTGAAAAGAAATGCCTTAACAACACATTATTAATATTGATTTATTGAGTATTATCAGTAACTTTATTAAATATTACAAAAAGCGGCAAAAAAGTGACGCTCCTCTTAAACAAAAAACGGCAAACACATTGTGCTTACCGCTTTTAAAGAGTATTTAACATTCAAAAATGTTACATGTAGTTTGCTATTAATTCTTCAGCTATTTGAACGCTATTAGTTGCCGCGCCTTTGCGAGTATTATCACTAACAACCCACATATTTAAGCCATGAGGGTGTGAAATATCAGCACGTAAACGCCCTACATATACAGTATCGTTACCACTGGCATCTGATACTGCGGTTGGGTAATCACCTTCGTCATCAATTAGCTCAACACCAGGCGCATCATTTAGCAGCTGTTTAACGTGTTCAAAGTCATATTGCATACGTGTTTCAATATTAATAGATTCAGAATGGCCAAAAAATACTGGAACACGCACACATGTTGGGTTTATGGCAATTGTTGTGTCGCCCAATATTTTGTGCGTTTCGTTTACCATTTTCATCTCTTCGCGGGTATAGCCATTATCTTCAAAACTATCTATTTGAGGAATAACATTGAACGCTATTTGCTTTGGAAATATCTCATTATCCATTGGGCGTGCATTCATCAAATTAGCAGTTTGCTTTGCTAACTCATCAACAGCTTTTTTCCCTGCACCTGACACCGCTTGGTAGGTCGATACGTTAATGCGGTCGATACCATACGCATCGTAAATTGGTTTTAATGCCAACATCATTTGAATAGTTGAGCAATTAGGATTTGCAATAATGTTGCGATTTCTAAAATCAGCTAAACTTGAGGCGTTTACTTCCGGTACGACAAGTGGAATTTCAAAGTCATTTCTGAAGTGTGAAGTATTATCGATGACTATACACCCTGCGTCTGCTGCAATTGGGGCATATTTTTCTGAGACACTGCCACCGGCAGAAAACAATCCAATATGCGCTTGGCTAAAATCAAAGCCTTCAACGTCTTGTACTTCGATTGTCTCACCACGAAACTTAATATCTTCACCTGCACTGCGGCTGCTCGCAAGCAAAAATAGCTGATCAACCGGAAATTTACGATCTGCTAATGTTTCGATAATTTGACGCCCTACTAAACCAGTAGCACCAAGTACGGCAACGTTATATTTTTGCGACATATTTTTTCCTCTTTAAACGATATGAAAACACCGTTATATTAATAATTAGTTGGTTAGTGTAAAACCAAGTTGGCCTAAGACAGCTAGTTGCGGGCCATCACCTTTAACGGTTAAGGTGCTAAATTCTCTTCTTACAGGATAGTTTTTACGTAAACTATCAAAGCCATGAGACTCTATATGACGAAGTAAAATCCCATCATCTCTTCGTACATCGTAAATTGTATGCACTAAACGTGCTATGTCTAGCTCTGTGAAACTTGAACTAACAGTGGCCTGCGTAATAGCTGGTACCGGTAAAAAATCGCCTAACGATTTCATAGCTTCAACGCCTTTGAGTTCGCATAGCTTTTGATACAGCATTTGTGTACCTCTTGCCTTACCCTCTAGGGTATGGCCTGCAATGTGTACACTGGCATAGCGGACGTGTTCAAGTAAATCGGTCAAAATATTGGGCTCATTTTCCCATACATCAAGCACTAAATCTAAATTGGCACCGGCTTGCATTACATCAAGTAAAGCACAATTGTCGATAACATCGCCCCGGCTGGCATTAATTATCGTAGTACCCGGTTTTAAAGCACTGAGTCTTACTTTATCCATCATGTGCAAGGTTCTATGCGCACCACTTTTAATAAGTGGCACATGAAAAGTAACAATATCTGACTGTGCGAGTAACTCATCTAACTCTACATGTTCGTCAAGTAAGCCTTGCTCATGCCTAAGTGGGTCGCATAGTAGTAATTTTACATTTAATACTTTTAACTTTTGCGCTAAACAACTACCAATGTTGCCTACCCCAACAATACCTATAGTTTGCCCGTTTAGTGGGCGGGCATTCTCTTGGCTTAGCGCAAATAAGCTGCTAATAACATACTCTGCAACAGCAATGGCATTACAACCAGGCGCACTAGTAAATGTGATATTTTTTTCTTTTAGCAGCTGTGTATCTATATGGTCAATTCCAATAGTGGCTGTGCCAACAAAACTTAGCTTATTCGCTTTTGCCAATAATTCGCTGGTAACGTTGGTAACTGATCGTATGAGTAAAACATCTACGCCTATAAGTTGGTCGGGTTTTAAGTTACGTCCATCAAACCGTTCAACCTCACCAAAATCTGAAAAGTACTGCTCAACTAAAGGCATGTTTTGATCGGCAAGAATTTTCATCACAGAATCCATTTGGCAATTAAGAGGCGCCATTGTATCGAACAACCAGACCTTTGCACAAACTAAAAAGGCCGAATCAAAAACTGATCCGGCCTTTTGAGCTAAATAAAATATAATGCTTAAATTACATTCTATTTTTATGCAAACTTAAGTTTATAACTCAAAATCTTTTTTGAATTTTAAACCAAATTCACTTCGGTCGTTGCTTCTCATAACTCCAACAAAACCTGATTGTTGTAAACGACCTACATCGTATACTTCGTTCAGAACGTTTTCGCCATAAAGTGTTACTTCCATATCGCCATATGCGTTAGTGTAAGAAATGTTAAAGCCAACTAATTCACGCGAATCAATTGTTTCACTTTGGCTATATACTGACTGACCTTGCATTTCACTGCGGTATGAATAATTAGCATTAAGTGCAACAGTCGCACCGCTGTCTAAATCCATAAAGTATGATGGGGCAACCATTACAGTCCAGCGAGGTGTTAAAGCCGGTGAATCACCTTTACCAATGCCTTGAACGCCGGCATCAACCTCTGTAATTTCTGAATCTAGGTAACCTACCGCACTTCTTATTGTAAAGTCGTCAGTGATAGCAACGGTGGTTTCAAGCTCTATACCTTGTGCTTTTGATTGGCCCGCATTTTCAACAATAGTTACAAAACCACCACCCGCTGTTGGATCTGAAAACGGAAGTGCTAAATCAGTGTAATCAGTAACAAATACCGCTAACATCATAGATACGTTTTCGTGTACCTGGCCTTTCAAGCCCATTTCGTAGTTAACCGCTTTAGTTTCGTCGAACGACACAAACTGATCTGGTCCACCAAATGGACGCGGTGGGAAGCCACCAGTTTGATAACCTTTTTGAATTTGACCATACACATTCATGTTATTGCTGATTTGGTATGATGCATTAATGTCCCATGTCACCGCGTCAAAATCAGCACTTACAAACTTAGGTACAGGGAATGTTGGGAACTGCGCGTTTGCGTCTTTTTCGTCTTTAGAATAACGCAATCCACCGCCAACAGTTAAATCATCAGTTAAATCGTAGCTAGCATTAATATAAGCTGCATATGAGTTAGTTTCTTGATTAATTTCAAAGTCGCCGTAGCCACCAAATGAAGGAGTAACGCCATCATTCAACAAGCCATTTGGTGTATTGAACGGACTAAATACAAATGGACCAGAACGAGTGAAGCCATCTTCGTTAAAGAAGTAAAGACCAGAAACAAAATCCATGTTGTCGAATGTTGCATTTAACTGAAGCTCAAATGAGTACTGATCGGCTCCACCTTCTTCAGGAAATTCTGATAAGTTTAGAGGTGATGCATCATCATCGAGGCCACCTTCATACTCAGATGTACGATAGCTTGAAATAAATTTAGCTGTGTATGTATCGTTAATAGCCCAATCAGCAGTTAAAGACGTACCCCAACCAGAGTATGACGTTGACTCAATACCAGCAACAGTAGTACCTAAATCATCTGGGTCTGATGGGATCATGTCTTGTGTAAGTAATGGGAAGTCACCATTAAATACATCATTTGCATCAAGTGGTTCTGTCAGTTCAATTGTGTAAGGAGATTGACCTGACTCGTTATCAACACCGTCTAAAGAAAACGTAAATGCAAGATCTGAATTTGCTTGCCATTTAAGAGCAACACGACCGCTAAACTCTTCTTCTTCACCGATTTCTTTTTCTGGGTTCGCTAGGTTTACCGCTTCGCCAACACCGTCTCGTGTTTTGTATGACGCGCTTGCAGACATACTTACTTCGTCATTTAATGAGTTATTGAAGTAAATATCGCCAGCAATACGTCCACGACTACCTAATTTTGCAGACGTTGTTAAAATACCTTCATCACCTGGTTGTTTGGTAATAACGTTTACCGCACCACCTAACGTGTTTCGACCATATAAAGTACCTTGTGGACCGCGCAGTACTTCTACACGCTCAACATTTGGCAATGATAGGTTAGACCCCATTTGACGGCCTAAATAAACACCATCAAGGTATACACCCACACCTGGATCGGTTGTAATAATGTGATCTTGCAAGCCAATACCACGAATAAATACCGAAGCATGTGCTGCGTTACCTACACCGTAACGTGTGATGTTTAAATTTGGAACGTATTTGCCAATATCTTCAAGGTTACTCATATTGGCTTTATCAATTAAGTTAGCACCAATTGATGTGATAGCGGTTGGAGATTCAAACAAGCTCTCTGTACGTTTACGAGCTGTAACTTCGATTTTTTCAAACGCATCTTGTTTTGCAGTTGTTTTGGTTTCTTCAGCACTTACTGAGGTAGTCAAGGCAGCAACTATTGCTAGGCTTAACTGTGAGAGTTTGCGTAGTTTCAAAATATTCTCCAAAGGATACCGTAAATTATTTATTATGCATTTACTGGTGCAACCAGTAAATTTTGGGCATAAAAAAAGATGCGTGGTAGCATCTTTCCTCTGGAAGGGCATTATATTACACAATTGTGAATTTATGTATTTATTTTTTGGTAAAAATGCAAATGTTCCTTATAGGAGAAAAAATTAACACGTTGCAGCGATACTTACTTTTTATGCAATTACGGCATAAAATCTCTCGCAATAAATATACGCTCTTAAATTTAATTGGCTGAAACTTATTTTGATATTTTACTTAAAATCAGCAACCTGCATTAAAAATATCAGGCACACCCACTTAAAAAATAATAACAAAGTATTAAATCAATTGGTTTTTATCACTAACTTGCTAAATTGATTAGATATAGCTCTATTTCACTTCTATAATATGCTCGAATCAACATCTAATTAACTAATAGGAAATACATATGAAAAAGCTATCTGTAGCAGTAGCATTATGTGCGGCTTTAGCAACAAACTATGCTAGCGCCGAAGTTCGAATTAATGGCTTTGCATCAATTGTCGGTGGAAAGAGCCTTGATAGCGACAGTACCTTATATGGATATGATGATGACATTTCATTTAAAAACGAAAGTGTCTTTGCATTACAGCTATCAGCTGACCTTATGGAAAAGCTAACGGCAACAGCTCAAATTGTTGCTCGTGGTGAGAATGATTTTGACGCAGAATTTGAATGGGCTTACGTAACTTATGAACTAAGCGACGAGTTACAAATTAGTGCGGGGAAAATGCGCGCTCCATTTTTCCGCTATTCAGACTTTTTGGATGTTGGTTACGCTTACCGCTGGGTACGCCCGCCTCAGTCTGTTTATAGCATTCCTTTTTCTACCTATGAAGGTTTAAGCTTATTACACAATACACAACTTGGTGATTGGGATTCTACAGTTCAGCTAATGTACGGAAGCTACGATGGCGAATTAGATGTAATCACTGAAAAAACTCAAGGTGAACTTAACGATTTTGCTGGCATTAACTGGACGCTTGCATACGACTGGTTCAGCGTTCGTGCTGCATATTTGGTTGCAGAAACATCATTTGCACTTGACGGAACAGACCCCAGCGGCGCTGCATTAAATGGCTTAGAAGCTGCACTTCGCGCAAACAGCTTAAACACGTTAGCTGAAGATATTGCAATAAACGAAGATGACAGTTACTTCTTCGGCTTTGGCTTCTCAATTGATTATGATAATTTCTTATTTGATGCTGAATATACACAATTTGAAGTAGAAAACAGCATTTTAACTGAGCAAACACAATATTATGCATCTGTAGGTTACCGCTTGGATGACGTTATAGTCCATTTTACGTATGAAGATAATGACGATAAGCATGATGCATCTCGCTTTGACCCTATCGCAGCAGTACCAAGCCTTAATGCCGCTATAAACGGTGCCTTGACAGGTGTTCAAGCGCAAAGCAATGTATACACTATCGGCGCGCGTTACGACTTTCACCCTTCTGCAGCGTTTAAAATCGATTTTAGCCGCTTTGAAGACGATGTAACTGATACAGAAACTGATGTTGTTGCTGTTGGCGTTGACCTTGTATTTTAATTGGAGCAAATAATGAAAAAATTAATTTTAGCTAGTGCACTTTCATTGTGCTCAATTAATGCTTTTGCAGAAGTTGCGGTAATAGTTAACGCTGGAAACGCCAATGCTTTAGACGCAGATACTATTAAGAAAATATACCTTGGTAAAGCCAAATCATTTGGTGATGGTACTAAGGTAAACCCAGTAAACCAAGATGGTACCGCTGCAGCAGATGAGTTTAACGATAAAGTTGTAGGTAAATCTGGCAGCCAGCTTAATGCTTACTGGTCTAAACTTGTGTTTACAGGTAAAGGTACACCACCCGAGAAGTTAGGTTCTGATCAAGCTGTCATAGATTTTGTAGCAGCTAATGCTGATGCTATCGGCTACGTAGATAGCGCAAAAGTGAGTGGCAACGTAAAAGTAGTTGCGACCTTTTAACCGTTTAAAACGGTAAATTAAAAAACCACCAAATGGTGGTTTTTTTATGCCTGTAAAAAGTTATATCAATTGGCTTAATTAACTAAGCTATTAAAAATATGGGAAACGCGTTAATAAGCAAGGTAAAAGTTTGTTATCCAATCCCTCAATGTAAATAGTACAGTTATCGCCCAGTCTTGCACTTTAAATTGCTCTGTTATTGCAGGTCGGTAATGCCTACTAGCCTGCAAAACAAAAAAGCCTACACTTGGAGGCTCTATTGGTGTTAATTTTACCTATATATCACTCAATTCTAAATTTGGCTGTTGCATCTAGCAGGTTATCTGATAAGTAATGTAGGTTTTTAGCTACATCCCTTACAGCAAGTAATGAGTCCATAGTGTCTTCAAAAGAAACATGCATATTAGAGACATTTTCCACAACCATGGCTGCAACCGATGTTTGCTCTTCTGTCGCGGCTGCAATCTGAGAGTTCATACCGTTTATTTCTAACATTTGCTCAGCTATTTTCTCTATTGATATACCTGTTTTTTCAGCCGCTGTTGCATTATCTGTTGCCATATCACGCGCTGAGGTCATCGCAGTAACCGAGTCATTAGCAGCGGTTGTTAACGCACCTAACAATTCGCGTATTTCATTCGTTGAATGTGCGGTTCGTGAAGCAAGCTCACGTACTTCATCAGCTACTACCGCAAACCCACGACCATGTTCACCAGCGCGTGCTGCCTCAATAGCTGCGTTTAGAGCAAGTAAGTTGGTTTGATCGGCAATTGAAGTAATTACATTCAATATTTGCGATACGTTTTTTGTGTCTTCCGCAAGTTTATTAATTGTTGTTGCCGCCTGGTTAATTTCATCACTCAATGTACGAGACGCATTTACTGACATTTGTACTTGTGTACGGCTTTGTTCTACTTCTTTTTCTGCTGTTTCAGCGGCGTGTGATGCATTTGCTGCAGATTGGGAGATATCACCCACACTTTGCTTCATCTCTTCCATTGATTGCTTAACAATTTCAGCATCTGTTGTTTGTTTAGTTGTTGCACGCTCTGCCTGCTCCATGCCTTGTACTAATCGGGTAGAGTTTTCCATTAGAGGTTCACATACAGCAATTACTTCAAGTACGGTTTCTTTCAATAGCGCAATAAAAGAATTAAAGTTGATAGAAACTTGGCCAATTTCGTCTTTAGAATTTACGGTTAACTGAGTACTCAAAGACCCTTTACCATTCGCTAATAAACTTAAATTATTTGCTGCATCACTTGCTGAAGAGCCAATATTTTTTGCTATCCATATAGCCATAAATAAAAGCAGCAATAAAGACACGATAGACACAGCAAGCATTAAAGTAAGTGCATTATCAGAACGCGTGTTAGTGCTTTCAACTAATTCAAAAAAACGATTATCAGCTTTTTGTTGCGCTGCTTTAAAGCTCTCTAAAACAGAACCATAAAGACTTGTTTTTAACT
This sequence comes from Pseudoalteromonas sp. 10-33, assembly GCF_001469195.1. Taxonomy (NCBI): domain Bacteria; kingdom Pseudomonadati; phylum Pseudomonadota; class Gammaproteobacteria; order Alteromonadales; family Pseudoalteromonadaceae; genus Pseudoalteromonas; species Pseudoalteromonas sp. 10-33. The sequence continues at coordinate 207,275 of NZ_LOFI01000026.1, forward strand.
GGGCTTGCTGTTGGATTTTACTAAAGTCGGCAGTGCCATTTACCATTCCATTAGCAATGGTTGCTGAGATTTTTTCGTAGTCGGCTAATTCTTTAACTACATCATTACTAATGTAGCCATTACTTATCTGCTTAATTAGATTTATATTTGATTCAATTGTTTTGTAAGTGTCATCAGCTTTGGTTATTAAGTCTTGTTCACCAAATGTCACTGCTTGTGTGTAAAGCTCATCTAGTTTTTCTAACAGTCCTACATTCGCTGATGTTAACTTTACAACTTTATATGAAGAATTCCCCATTTCATCTAAAGAAGCCCTATTATCATCTATGGCAAGAAAATTAATTAATACCATAATTATAAAAGCAACAACTGCAATACATGTTATTGCATGTATTTTTTTAGTTATGCTTAGGTTTTGAAAAGAGAAGCCTGAAGCCATACTATTTACCTTTTTGAGTTATCTAAATATATTATCGGCTCAATACTGATAAGTGTGAGTTAAATTTGTAAAATTTCTAGTTTTTTTTTCATTTTAATCATTAATTAAGCTAAAAACTAAAATTAACACAAAAAAAATAAACATTATTGGGTACACGATGTGTTTTTCGTAGAAAAGACCAACAACTTAACCTAAATTATTGTTGGTACACAAACGGTTAAAGTGTAAAAAACAATCAAAACAAATTTTAGATATAAAAAAACCAGTAGCATTGCTGCTACTGGCTTTAAATTTGGTGCGGATGGGGGGACTTGAACCCCCACGCCCGAAAGCACTACCCCCTCAAGGTAGCGTGTCTACCAATTCCACCACATCCGCATTTTAAATTTTTGTTCGCTTTTTTTATTTGTTTGAGGTTAACAAATAGCTGAACATTAAACTGTATTAGTTTGGTACGTCTGAGTTACTTTCTTCGTTAGAAGTAACAGGAACATCTTCTTCAACAGGTACCACTGTTTCTACAGCAGGGGCTGCTTCTAAGTTTTCCCATTCATCAGTCTGTTTTATCTGACCGGCTGTTAAGTTACCTAGAACAATACTCAGCACAAAAAAGACTGTCGCTAAGCTTGTTGTCGTCTTTGTCATAAAGTTACCAGCACCTGAAGAACCAAATACAGTTCCAGAAGCGCCTGCACCAAACGAAGACCCCATATCAGCACCTTTACCTTGTTGGATTAAAACCATACCAACTAAAGCTAAAGCTACAACTAAATAAACTACTAATAAAATTTCGTACATCTTATACGGTCCCTTTTGCACTGTTACAGATAGCAACAAAAGATGCTGCTTTTAGACTGGCACCTCCAATAAGGCCACCGTCAATATCTGGTTGTGCAAATAATAATTCGCTGTTTTTTTCGTTAACGCTTCCACCATATAAGATGGTAAGCCCTTGTGCTAAATCACTGTCTAAAGACGCAATTTTGTCACGGATAAATTTGTGAACAGCTTGTGCCTGTTCTGGCGATGCAGTCTTACCTGTGCCTATGGCCCAAACGGGCTCGTATGCTATCACAGAATCTTTCAGTGCTGCTACACCTAATTTTTTAATTACCGCATCTATTTGAGCAGCAATTACATGTTCTGTTTGTCCACTTTCTTGCTCTGTTTCACTCTCGCCAACACAAAGAACGGGTATTAAACCTGCTGATTGTGCTCTAGCAAATTTATCAGCAATAACATCGCTGCTCTCGTTATAAATGCTACGACGCTCTGAATGGCCAACTAGCGCATAATTTACGCCAAGGTCTTTCAATAGTTGTGCATCAACTTCACCAGTAAAAGCGCCTGGTGTGTTTTCAGATACAGTTTGAGCACCTGTATTAACACCGCTTGCAATCATTGCTGAAACAAGTGGGAATGGAGGAAATAAAATAACATCTATTTCTGGTGATTTAATGCTATTTATAGCATCCGACATATCTTTGACTAGCTCTATTGAACCATTCATTTTCCAATTGCCAGCGACCATTGCCTTACGTATTGCCATTTTCCACTCCACATTAGAAAGCGGGCGAGATATTAACTTTTCTCGCCCAAAGTTACAAGAGATTATTGTTATCAATCAGGTTGTTTGCTCATAGATTCGACAATCTCTGCAATCTTACGTGCACTGTCTAATACTATTTTTTCTTGCTCTGCTTCAACCATAACACGAACGACAGGTTCAGTGCCTGATTTACGGAGTAAAACGCGGCCTTTATTGCCTAAGCTTTGTTCCACTTCTTCGACTGCCGCAAGCACTTTTGGCGCCGTTGTAGGATCGGTACCCGGTGTATAACGCACGTTAATCATTTTCATTGGGTATTTTGTAAAACCGGCGCCTAAATCTTGAAGCGTTCTATTTTGTGCAACCATAGCAGCCAGCACTTGCAAGCTTGATATGATACCATCACCCGTTGAAATTAAGTCTAGATTAAGTACATGCCCTGAGCTCTCTCCACCAATTTTCCACCCTTTTTGCTGAAGTAATTCCATTACGTAACGATCGCCAACTTTACTTCGAGCAAACTCAATACCTTTTGCTTTTAATGCATTTTCGAGCCCCATATTTGACATCACAGTACCAACAACACCGCCACCCAATATATGATCGTTCGCTGCCTGGCACGCAATAATATAAACTAAATCGTCGCCATCAAATACGCGGCCATTATGATCAACCATCATTACGCGATCGCCGTCACCATCATAAGCTATGCCTACATCAGCTTTATGTTCAAGTACTTTACGTTTTAAGGTGTCTACATGAGTTGCACCACATTCGTGATTTATATTAACGCCATTTGGCTCACAAGCATGTGTAATTACGTCTGCACCAAGCTCTCGCATAACTGATGGTGCAATATGGTATGTTGCGCCGTTAGCGCAATCTATAACCACTTTTAGCCCCTCTAAAGACAGCCCTTGTGGAAATTGACTCTTACAAAACTCAATGTAACGGCCATCAGCACTAGCCAAACGTGTTGCTTTACCTAACTTATCTGAAGCCACACAGGTCATTTGCTCATCAAGCATGGCCTCTATTTCAAGCTCAACAGCGTCATCCAGTTTTAAGCCTTGACCATTAAAAAATTTAATGCCGTTGTCGTAATAGGGGTTATGTGAAGCGCTTATTACAATGCCAGCTTCAGCCCTAAATGTTTGTGCTAAATAAGCAACGGCTGGCGTTGGCATTGGACCTAGAAGAACAACATCAATACCGGCAGCTATTAAACCCGCTTCAAGTGCCGTCTCAAGCATGTAACCTGAAATACGCGTGTCTTTACCAATAATAACTTTTTTGGTTCCACCTTTTGATAATACACGTCCTGCAGCCCAACCTAGCTTCATTGCAAACTCAGGGTTTATAGGTGCTGTCCCCACTAAACCACGCACGCCATCTGTGCCAAAATATTTTCTTTGTTTCATTCTATTATTCCTTTTATGCACGCTTGGTAAACACCGAGTACATCTGCAGTTTCTTTTACGTCGTGAACACGAATTATTTTTGCGCCATTTTGTGCGGCAATAAGAGCGCCGGCTAAACTACCGGCCATTCGTTCACTCGTGTCTCTGTTTAACAGATTGCCAATCATCGACTTACGAGATAACCCCGCTAATAATGGCAAACCTAATTTATTGAAGTCATTAAACTTGGTTAAAATTTCGTAGTTATGGCTTAATGTTTTTCCAAATCCAAAGCCAGGGTCAAGAATAAGCTGTTGAGCTTTTATCCCCATTGTCTCACAGGCATTAATGCGACTTTTAAAAAACTCATTAATATCGCCCATTAAATCATTATACTGAGGAGACGTTTGCATACTTCGGGGCTGACCCTGCATGTGCATTAAGCAAATTGCGATATTTTCAAATTGTGCAACAACACTCAGTGCGTCAGGTTCTTGTAATGCGCGAACATCATTTACCATATCTGCCCCCGCTAAAATAGCTTGCCTCATCACCTCAGCTTTACTCGTATCGACAGAAATAACACAATCACTCTGGGCACGTATCGCCTTTATAATGGGAATTACTCGTTCAAGCTCATCATCAAGACTTACAGCCTGAGCACCCGGACGCGTTGACTCACCACCAATATCTATTATTTTTGCACCATCACTTAATAGTTTTATTGCGCGCTGTACAGCGAGATTAGGGTCTATAAACTTCCCGCCATCTGAAAATGAATCAGGGGTTACATTTAATATCCCCATAATCACAGGTTCAATTAAATTAAGCGTTCGACCATTTGGCAAATTAATAACGTTATTCATCGTGAGCCTTGTTTGCATTTCAGCATCCAAACACACTCTAACTATAAATTAGAGCGAAATTAAAACCGATACAAAAAAGCCCCGAAGTACGGGGCTTTTTTAGTATTTTAACGATTATTCAGCTTTGTCATCAACATTTGTTTCATCTTTTTTAGATGATTCTGTTGTTGATTGGCTTTCATCACTAATAGGTTCTTTTACAGAATCTGTTTGTGCTGCTTTTGGCTCATGACGGTCATGAGCATCGCGAGGCTCACGCACTGGCTGACGCGCCATTAAATCATCAATTTGCTTAGCATCAATCGTTTCGTATTTCATCAATGCATCTTTCATTGAATGAAGAATATCAATATTGTCTTTCAGTATTTTTTCGGCACGCTCGTAGTTTCTATCTGAAAATAAACGAACCTCTGCATCAATTACTTTAGCTGTATCATCCGACATGCTAGATGCGCGACTACCGCCACCACCCATGTACATTTCGTTTTGATCTTCAGCGTAAAGTAGTGGTCCAAGCTTTTCGCTTAGACCCCAATGTGTAACCATTTTACGTGCTATGTCTGTTGCACGCTCAATATCGTTACTCGCACCGGTAGTCACTTTATCGGCACCGTAAATAAGGGCTTCAGCAATTCGGCCACCATAGAGGCTAGAAATCATTGACTCTAAAAGCTCTTTAGAATGACTAACACGATCTTGCTCAGGTAAATACATAGTTACACCTAGCGCACGGCCACGTGGAATGATAGATACCTTATAAACAGGGTCATGTTCTGGCACCATGCGTCCAACAATTGCATGGCCGGCTTCGTGATATGCCGTCATTTCTTTTTCTTGCTCGCTCATCACCATGGTCTTGCGCTCTGCGCCCATCATGATTTTGTCTTTAGCGGCATCAAATTCAGCCATGTTTACAACACGTTTGTTACCACGTGCAGCATAAAGTGCAGCTTCGTTAACTAAGTTAGCTAAATCAGCCCCCGAAAAACCGGGTGTGCCGCGCGCGATTACAGCCGCATCAACGTTATCACCTAGTGGTACTTTACGCATATGTACTTTAATAATTTGTTCACGACCGCGTATATCAGGTAAACCTACTTCTACTTGACGGTCAAAACGACCAGGACGAAGTAATGCAGGGTCTAGTACGTCTGGGCGGTTAGTCGCAGCAATAACAATGATGCCTTCGTTACCACCAAAGCCATCCATTTCTACCAGCATTTGGTTTAATGTTTGCTCGCGTTCATCGTTACCGCCGCCCATACCTGCGCCACGTTTACGACCTACTGCATCAATTTCATCGATGAAGATAATACAAGGCGCTGCTTTTTTAGCTTGTTCAAACATGTCACGTACGCGCGATGCACCTACACCTACAAACATTTCTACAAAGTCAGAACCCGAAATTGTGAAAAATGGTACTTTTGCTTCACCCGCAACAGCTTTAGCGAGCAATGTTTTACCAGTACCTGGTGGGCCAACCATTAGTACACCTTTTGGAATACTACCGCCTAATTTTTGGAATTTAGACGGGTCACGCAAGAAGTCGACCAATTCGGTAACGTCTTCTTTTGCTTCATCACAACCAGCAACATCAGCGAACGTAGTTTTAATTTGGTCTTCGCTCATTAAACGTGCTTTGCTCTTACCGAATGACATAGCGCCTTTGCCGCCACCGCCTTGCATTTGACGCATGAAGAAAATCCATACACCTATAAGCAGTATCATCGGGAACCAAGAAATAAATATGCTTGCTAAAAATGATTGTTCTTCAGGTTTTACACCTTTCACATTTACATCACTTTTAAGTAAGTCATTTAAAATGTCTTTGTCGTAAATTGGCATAATGGTTTGAAAACGCTCACCATTATTTTTAGTACCGGTGATTGTTCCACTGGTGCTCTCGATTGCCACTTCTTGTATTGAGCCATTTCGGGCATCTTTCACAAACTGACTGTAACTTGTTTGACGGTCGATTTGCTCGCCACCATTAAAGCTCTGAAAGACTGACATAAGCACAACTGCAATGACCAGCCATAGTATTAAATTTTTCGCCATATCGCTCAAGGGGTTAACCTCTTGTATCCAATTAATTTAAATTCAACTAAACGCCAAGCAACTGTACTACAGTTTGTATCCAGTCGCTACTATATATACTTCCCGAGAACGGGCACGTGAGGCATCAGGTTTGCGTATTTTCACTGCTTTAAAACTATTACGTACTTCCTGCAAGTATTGATCAAAGCCTTCTCCTTGGAAAACCTTAACAATAAATGCGCCATTTTTCTTTAAAACTTGATTACACATATCTAGCGCAAGCTCGACTAAGTACATGCTTCCAGCTTGGTCCACTGAGTTATTACCACTCATATTCGGTGCCATATCAGAGAGTACCACATCAACATTTTTTCCATCAATGCGTTTTAGTAAAGCATCTAACACGGCTTCTTCGCGAAAATCACCTTGTAAAAAATCTACACCGGCTAAAGAGTCCATAGGTAAAATATCACAAGCAACAACCTGCCCTTTGTCACCTACTTTTTCGGCTAAATACTGTGACCAACTACCTGGGGCTGCCCCTAAATCCACCACAGTCATACCAGGGCGAAGTAACTTATCTCTATTTTGTACTTCATCTAATTTAAAAACCGCTCTTGAACGCCAGCCTTTTTTTTGCGCTTCCTGAACATATTTGTCATCAAAATGTTCTTTCAACCATCGCTGTGAACTGGCTGACTGTTTTTTATTTGTCATAAATTACACGCAACTAATTAGTAATATTCTCTAGATGGCGTTAGAATACCCTTAATTCAAGCCATATTCAGCAAAATTTGTATAAACATGACATTATCAAATAAACAAAAGCAGTTTTTAAAAGGCGAGGCACATAGCCTCAAGCCTGTAGTTTTACTAGGTTCTAACGGTTTAACCGAAGGCGTAGTGATGGAAATTCAAAGTGCATTAGAAATTCACGAATTAATCAAAGTTAAAGTACCGACTGATGATCGTGAAACTAAAGCGCTTATTTTTGAAGCAATCGTTCGTGAAACAGGTGCAACAAAGCTTCAAACAATTGGCCACACAATTGTGCTTTACCGCCAAAGCCCTGAGAAAAAAATTCAACTGCCGCGTAACTAATTTACTTTTTGTATAATTTATCGCTCTAAATAAAAAACCAGCTAATAGCTGGTTTTTTTTATAATTTATTTAAACCTTAATTTTCAAAAGTAAAATTCATTTCTAAGTCTTCTAGTAAATATTTTATTTCTGAACTGTGTTCTTTTTGGCTTAACAAAAAATAGCGTGAAAACTGCATTTCATTCATGGGGGCTACTTCTTCATTTGAAAGCAACACGGCAAGGTCAGGCGTTGTATTACTATGACCAATCACAGCAACTACCCCTTCCAACAACATTATTTGGTTTTTTAAATCTACCAAATCTCGAGCATTGTAAATTTGTATTCGTGAATCAAAATGCGCAGCAAGAGGTGCTGCTGTTTGTGAGGTGCGTTTATAGTTACTACTAAATACATGAACCCTATCGTATTGTTTAAATAATGAAACTAAATGCTGAGCCCGCTTATTGCCTTGTTGTGTGAGCTCCGGGTCTTTTCCCGCTAATTTTTCACTATGGCGAAAAAGGTATATTTTTTCTGGAGCCGAAAATACATAGTGGCTTTTAAATAAAACTGCACATAATAAAATAAAAACACCCTGTTTTATTTTCATACCTTCTGCTCACGTTTGTACTTTAATAACCGATTAATAAACTCGGTTGTTAATTCATTAATTAACCCAGTTTCGGCGTTTAACACCAAGCTAAAGCCAATATTTAAATGGGGGAATACCACTAAGTCGCTTCTGTATCCTTGCACCCAACCACTGTGGTAATACAAGGTTTCATTGTCGTAATTGTATACTCGCCAACCTAAACCGTAATAAGCTTCGTTAAGTTGTTTTTTCCATACCCTGCGGTACATTTCTTTTTTCGTGCGTGTGTATGGCCGAGTTTGTTTAGACAATGCATCAAGTGATAACACTTCAGGGTAGTGACCTAATTGCGCCTTTAACCAAATAGCCATATCGCTTGCACTGGCGTTAACCCCCGCAGCAGGCCCAACTTTGTAATAGTTTTTCTTAAGCTTTGCGGTGTACCACCGTTTTTTTCCACGTACGTGCGGTAGTGCATAATTGTCATCAGCTACCATGGCTTCAAAACCCAAGCTGGCATCAATCATTTTGAGTGGCTGAAAAATACCTTCATTTAGCCATTGTGAATAATCTTTATTGGTACTTTTTAAAATAACATCATCAATTAAGCTAAACATGACATTCTGATAACCGTAACATATCCCAGGCTCGCAAATAGGTTTAACTGTCACCAACTTTTGAACTATATCGGGATAGTCCATCCGCGATTCAATTAAGTTGTCGTACGCATTTGGCACCAAGCCGCTAGAGTGACTCAATAAGTGATAAACTTTTAAATCCTCTTCGTATACTGTGCCTTTAAAATCAGGTAGGTAATCACTGACGTAGTTATCTAATTTTATGAGCCCATCACTAGATAATTTTGCAGCTAGCGAACCTGCAAATGTTTTGGACACTGACGCCAATCTAAAACGAGTATGAACATTAACCTTTTGACCATTTCGGGCTTTAGTGCGACCAACTCCATGGATGTAATCACTGTTGCCTAAATTAACTATGGAGAGTGCGGCACCAGGTATGCCCTTACTCGCGAGTTTTTTTTCTGCGTAACGGCCATATTTTTTTACAAAACTATCCCAATTTGGGTCTTGCTGCGCTGCAAAACTAACGGTTGCATACACATAACACACTGCAGCTAAGCAATACTTTAAAAGTGGTAAGCGCTTCATTTTTTAATACTTTGTCTTTTTAACTGCGTCTATATGCATAATATCATGAACTTTTCTTTGGACTAACGTACAATACAAAAATTATTGTACTTTTTGTGGGTGTTAAGTATTTATGCGTTTTTTAGTTGTATTACTTTTTGTTTTATTATCATCAGGTTGTGCCATTACCAAACAACCAGCAGAGCCTTTGGCTATGCCGCTAAAGCCAGCACTAAAAACTCAAACATATCAGCTTAAATACCAAACTGAGCATGCTTCACCAAAAGTAAAGTCGGTGCAATTGCCTGCGCACAAAGTTTTACAAAATCAAACGGTAAAAATAATTACCGATAAAGCAAGCGTAACCGATACACTGCTTTCACAAATAAGCCAAGCACTTAACGATAAACAACTTAAAGTTACGAGTAAAAATAACAGTGATTACACACTTACCATTCAAAAGCTCGACTTAACATTTAAAGAAAACACACAGTACTCACTTGTCACACCAGAAAAACAATTCTCTCTGTTTAACAGTATTGCAAATCAATACCCAACGCAGCAATGTGCATCTATATTTGCAGAGGTTAACATGCGTTTAACGCACAAAGCTTCTGGTGATGTAGTGTGGTTTGCAACGTCGTCTATAGACAGCGCCAGCTTTCACCGAGAGCCGCTAATTTATAGTTTAAGTGAAGAGCAAAGAATTACAAACGAGTTAGAAGTCGTTGCGTTTATCCACCAGCAAAACACCGAAGAAGCGCGTATGGCGAGAGTGGGTAAAGAAGTGAAAATTCCTGAGTATCAAATGCTTTCTAAATTATCTAGCCTAAGCAAATTAAGTGGTCCGTGTAACCGCACAGAAGTGAGTGCGCTTACACCTATGATGCAATTTTACTTAAGCAGTATCCTAATAGATAAGATTAAAGTTCAGTAAAATTAACATTTACTACATTTTTTTACAGATTAAGGGTACACCTTAACAATATACTACACACTATAACATCAAATAATCAGGCTCAATGTGGATGAAACATACCTTACTTAACCATACTATTTTTTGTATTGTCTTGTTTATTTTGAGCCTTATATCGACCTCAACCCAAGCAAGTAATCGCTACTATGCAGATAACACCCTTGAGCCAACTCAAGGCTTTGCATGGGATTGGAGTGCAGGTGCAAGCTACTTTGTAGAAGATACTTACCTAATTGGCACCAATGCCTACGACACTGATTTAGAGCTCGATTTAAGCCTTGCTGTCTCCTACGATCGATTTTATCTCGACTTTGACCATAACCAACTCAGCGGTGGGCTTGTTATCGGTTACAGTATTATTGATAAGTATGATTGGGGCTTGGATATACTGGGCACAAATACGCAAGCTGGCTTTGACGAAAAAGGCCTTGGCTTTTATAACAATGGTGTTATTGCAGAACTTGATGGTATAAAGTCTCGTCGCTATGACTTTGGTGTAGGCCTCAGGCTTACACGCCGATTCGAAAATTCTCAAATTTCATTTGAATACCTTCATGATATTTCTGGCGCTCACAACAGCTGGGTTATTAATACCTTTTTTAGCCAAATTTTACCCTGGCGAAACTGGGAATTTAGATCCGGTGTTGGCGTAAGTGCGTACTCAGCTGACTTTACAAATTATTATTTTGGCATTGACCAAGAAGAAGTAGCCGAAAACCGACCCTTTTATGATGCACATGCAAGTACCAGCTTAATATTTGAATTTCATGCGGAATACCCAATAAGCCAAGATTGGGTCTTTTTAGCAGGGTTTCTCTCTACGTGGTTCTCAGCTGAAATCGACGACAGCCCAATTATTTCTCAAGGGTATCAACATAAAGCCAAGGTAGGCCTACGTTATGTTTTTTAGATGGCTCTGTTTACTAATAATTTTTCCTGCATCAACGTTTGCAAAACCGGACGGCGGACAAGATAATTTAACCGCTGTTCCTGATACCTGTGTGGCTCTTCGTGAGGGGCGTGACTGTTATGCTGATGTAGTCATTACTTGGCGCCAACCAATTATTGGTAACTACTGCTTACGCGATGCTACATCTAAATACATTATGCAATGCTGGCTAAAACAGCAGCAAGGCACATTAAATTACGCGTTTGACTCTAAGCAAAGTATCGCTTTTGAATTATTTGATAGTAATACATCGCAAATAATTGGCACTGCAGAAGTGAAACTTCAGTGGGTTTATCAAAACAGACAAAAAAAACGTCGCTGGCGATTATTTTAACCACTGTATTAAGGATAATTTATGGATAACTACGGCACTATTTTATTAGTAGAAGACGATACATCATTGGCTCAATGGGTAGCCGAATACCTCACTGAACAAGGCTACACTACGCATGTTTGTCACCGAGGCGATGAAGTTGTCAGTAAAGTAAAAACCTTAAACCCAAACATTGTATTGCTCGACATTATGTTACCAGGTCAAGATGGCATTAGTGTATGTAGAGAACTTCGTAGCTTTTACAATGCGCCAATCATTATGCTGACCGCTCGAAACGAGGAAATGGATGAAGTTATAGGTTTAGAGGTCGGTGCAAGCGATTATATAATGAAACCTGTGCGCCCTCGCGCTTTACTCGCTCGTATAAAAGCTGCACTTCGTCAAAGTAATGAGCCCAATAAATCGGCAATAGTAGAAAGCACAATTTCGGTCGGTTCGCTTAATATTAATACCGAATCAAGAAACGTAAAATTCAACGACCAAGATGTAAATATTTCCAGTGCGGAATATTTACTACTGCATTATTTGGCAAGTAATGCAGGCCAAGTTGTATCACGTGACGCTGTTTTTAAAGCAACTAAAGGACGAGAATACGACGGACTTGATAGAAGTGTTGATGTGCTTATCTCTGCAATTAGAAAAAAATTTAACGACGACCCACAAAACCCAGAAAAAATTAAAACAATTTGGGGCCGTGGTTACTTGCTTGTCTCTACCGCATGGTAACTTACAGCTGTATGTTTAAATGAAAAAGTTTTACATATCACTACTTGGCAGCGCGCTTTTATCTATAGTGGTTTTAGGCTGGCTAATAGACGCCTTTAGCCAGCAAGCACATACCCCACAAGACGAGTTTAGTGTGCAAAGTAAAATGATGATGGGGTTTAGTAAGCAACTGGCAAATGTTCCCACTTCCGAGCGTGGCGCATATGTTAAACAGTTAGCTAAAGAATTTGAGCTATCAATAGATTACAAACCTAATGAATCGCTTGCCTTGCCCCCTTCGTTATTGCTTCAAATGCATGCTGTTGACGGGTTGATTTTAGAAGATCAGCAAGGCTTTTATATGCTGTATAGCAATCAAGCGCTAAACCCCTTTCATATTTCTATGCGACTTAAAAAGAGCGCAGAAGCCGACAAACGAAACGATATATTCTTAACTTTGCTTTTTTATGCTGGGTTATGCATTTTAATGGGGTTCATTATTGCGCCACTAGCAAAGCGACTAAGCGTACTAAACGAGGCTGCTAAACAGTTTGCTTCGGGTAATACACAAGCCAGAATTAAAGCATCTCATTTTACTTATATAAGGGACGTAGAGTTAACGTTTAACCGAATGGCGAGTCAAATTGAAAAGCTTGTTGCTGAAAATAAACTAATGGCGTCAAGTTTATCGCATGATATACGCACTCCTATTGCCTGTCTTCGCTTTGGTTTAGATGCCGCCTTAGATACCCATGATGAGAAAAAAATAAAAACCTATTTAGAACGCATGGAAAACGATTTAGATCATATGGAATCTATGCTTAAAAGCTATTTAGCGTTTGCAACACTTGAACAAAACGCAAATAAACTGACGTACTCTTCAACAAATATCAAGCATTACCTAGAAGATATTTTAGTTCAGCTTGCACCAAAGTTAGAATCACAAATGCTAAGTGTTGATCTTAATTGCTCAAGTGACATCATTGTGGCCGATCTTCATTGGCTAGCTCGTGCAATTACAAATCTGCTTACCAACGCTTGCGATTTTGCCGAGCAATATATTTATTTAAGCGCAAAGGTTCACGAGCACCAACTTATAATAACAGTTGAAGACGACGGCCCTGGAATTGCTCAAGAAAACTTTAAAAACGTATTTAGCCCCTTTTTTAGAGAAGAAGAACACAGAAACCGCGCAGATAAAAGCTATGGCCTTGGCTTAGCTATTGTTGAAAAAGTAGCAGATTGGCATAACGGCACTATTACTGTTAGCAAAAGTAAACACTTAGGCGGTGCCTGCTTTACCCTTAATATTACCCAACAGTAAAAATCGTAAAGTATAAATTACGCAGTGTAATTAACATTTTTTAAACAAAATCAACCTATTAATTTTAATTACCTAGTAACATTGACTAAAAACAGCGTATTAATCATGCCGCTGGAAAACTAAATTGTGTGGGATCAGCAAATAAGCACTTTTTATTTTTTTACATTTCCAGTAGATTGTCAGCGCCGTTAAAAAACAGAGAAGTATAATAATATGAGCGCAGTTAGAGGCGAGTTTAGTTCTCGCTTTGGATTTATTATGGCCGCCGCCGGTTCTGCCGTAGGTTTGGGCAATATATGGGGCTTTCCCACACAAACAGCCAGTAATGGCGGTGCCGCATTTTTGGTTGCCTATTTAGTGTTAGCTTTCTTTTTGGCTTATCCTGCGCTAATGGCCGAATTAATGATTGGTCGACACGGCCAAGCCAACGCCGTGGTTTCTTTAACTAAAGTGTCCAATAAACCTTGGCAAAAACACTTTGCATTTATTGTCGGCTTTGGGGGTATTTTATGTGCCGGCTTTATACTTAGTTTTTATGCTATTGTTGCCGGCTGGATGCTCAGTGCAACAGCCCAACCTATTGCTAACTTGGCTGGAGCAGACGCTGCATCTTTGTGGCTAAGCGAACAATCACTCACTCGCAACATTATATTTACTCTTGTTTTTATTGTTTTAACGATAGCAATCATTAGCCGTGGTGTTGAAAACGGTATCGAAAAATGGTCAAAGCGCTTGATGCCGGCTTTATTGGGCATTTTATTTTTATTAATTGCTTATGTAATGACACAAGAAGGTGCAATCGAAGGGTTAAAAGCCTACTTGCTACCTGACTTTTCATCTATTTTTGACACCCAGTTAATTGTTAGCGCCTTAGGACAAGCCTTTTTCTCATTATCGCTAGGTACAAGCGTCATGATTATATACGGCTCGTATATTAGTAAAAAAGAAAACCTAGTGTCTCTAGGTGCATACGTAACATTAATTGATGTGTTTATCGCGTTTGTTGCTGGTTTGCTTATTATTCCAGCTATGTATGTAGCTCAAGCTCAGGGCGTTGAGATATTTTCAGCCAGCGGCAAATTACTCTCAGAAGATACTTTGGTATTTCAGGTACTTCCCGCTTTATTTGATGGCATGGGCAGTGTAGGTTTATTTGTTGGCTTTGCATTTTTCGCCCTGATGAGCATAGCAGCGCTAACGTCCTCTATTTCAATGCTGGAAGCCCCTGTATCTTACACCGTTGAACGCTTTGCGATGAAGCGAATTCAAGCTACATGGTTAATCGGCGTCTTAATAGCCGTCGTTAGTATTACGATTGTATGTAACCTAGGCACCTTATTTGGCTTAGTAATTACTTTAACAACAAAAGTTGCACAGCCTTTACTTGGCTTAATGTGTTGTATTTTTGTAGGTTGGATTTGGTACAGAAACTCATTATTACAAGCTATTCAACAAGGTAACCCAGAAGTACACAACAGCTTATTTTGGAAAGTATGGCCTTGGTACACCAAATTTGTTTGCCCTATTGTTATAGGCGCCGTGTTCGTGCATTCAATATTAAGCTAACAACACACTATAAAAAAGCCCACTTTTTGGGCTTTTTTATAGTCACTCACAACATTACGTTTTGAGCTTTTCAATTGTTAGCAGCATATCTTGGTGAGGTATACCGTCTTCTAAGTAGGCCTCCCCTATACACTTAAAACCAAATGAACGATAAAAATCTAACAAGTAGGTTTGCGCACCTATCACTATATCGCGTTCGGGCCAGTGCAATGTACAACACGCTATTGCCTTTTCAACCAGCTTATTCGCAATCCCCTTACCTCGGTGCTGATCGTTAACTAAAACACGCCCAATTGCACTGTACTGGTCATTTTTCTCATAGCAACGTGCATAGCTCATTAACTGCATATTATCTAAGGTATAGATATGCTGAGTTGTTTTAAAAATATCAACATCGTCTAACTCAGGGTAAGGGCAATTTTGTTCTACAACAAATACGTCTACACGCCCTCTCATAATTGCAAACAAAGTATGGGGGGGCAGATTTTCAAATGGCTCACAGTTAAAATGCATGGCAATCCTTAAACAAAAACCCAGCTGAAGCTGGGTTTGATATCGCTATAATACTAAAATGAACAATAAAAATTATATTCACCGCTTAATGCTAAGCGTTAAGCAAATAAACGCTCTAACTGATCACATAACTGAGACAGATTCACATGGTCATGTTCAATGGTTACATCAATATATCCATCGCCTCTAAATGCACGGTCAAGCTCGATTAAAACGTGAGTTTTATGTGCTTCTGGCACAAATGACAACTCGATTTCTTGAATCCCAAATAAGCTTCTGCTGTTAGGTTTATATTCAAGCTCTTGGTAACACCCAGAAACAGACGCAAATGTAGAGGCACGTAAAAAACCTTTTTCAACATCGGCTTTAGATAAACTAAAACCTAATTTATCCATTGCCTGCATGCACGTTTTAACGGCTTCATTTGGGTAAATATGAAGATGATCTTTGTCTGTTGGATCTAATGCTAAATCAATGTCCAGCCCAGTTTCTAACCAAACATGAGACTGATTGTAACCCGCATTAATTTCAGTGATCGGTGTTTCTGAATGCAGACGCGCTTCAAAAGGTATGCTTTTTACGTCACCTGGCTCCAACTTACCTATATCTGTAATTCGCCATTGATCAATCACATGGTTGGTAAAATAATCACCGTCATCACCAGCTACTTTTACGCGGGTCATTAGCAATAAATCTAAGCCTGCAATTTCTTGGCTAACGTCACCTGCTGTAATAACAATATTAGCGTTAAAAAGCTGCCCTGGTTGTAGATGTTCAGTTTCTAAAATAGTATCCACTTTTGCTGCACCAATACCAACCGATGCTAAAATCTTTTTAAACATATAATTCTCCTTAAGCTGAGCCGCTCTTAAATATGCCCTAACTTAAATGTTTTCGTTATCTCATCTTAACCATAATTAAAAGCCGTTGTCAGTTTAAAAGTAGGATTTAAATGCTTTTAAAGGTTAAATATGCATAATTTGTGCGTTTATTATCCAAACAAAGTCCTAAAAGCGACTAAATAAACAAAGCTCAAGTGGTATATTTAATTTTCATTAATCGTTGTTTTTAGCTACACTGCAATACCAAATGATGTAATTTTAAGTATTATGGAACTAATTTACTTTGCTACCGCATTTGTGTGTGGTTTTGCCGTTTATCAATTAAAACTCCCCCCACTTATTGGCTTTTTGCTGGCTGGCTTTGCGCTAAACCTCGCAGGTTACAAAAGCACAGATCTACTTGATACAATTGCCGCATTGGGCGTTACTTTATTGCTGTTCAGTATTGGCTTAAAACTTAAAGTAAAAAGCTTAATAAAACCCCAAGTGTGGGCACCCGCTACCCTTCATATTATTTTTAGCAGCGCTATTTTTAGTGGTTTTATGTTGTTATTAGGTATTTTTGCTCTGCCTCTTTTTGTTGATTTAAGTTGGCAGAGTGCCTTATTGATCGGCTTTGCTCTTAGCTTTTCAAGCACAGTATTTGCTGTAAAAGTACTTGAAGAGCGCGGTGAAATGGCAAGCCTACACGGTAAAATCGCTATTGGTATACTTGTAATGCAAGATATTTTTGCGGTTATATTTTTAGCAATTAGTACAGGTAAAGTACCCAACATTTGGGCACTAGCTATCATTATTGCCCTGCCTTTAATACGCCCTATTATGTATTTTATGCTTAACCGCTCTAAACATGGTGAACTGCTTCCCTTGTTTGGCTTCTTTTTTGCGCTTGTTGCTGGTTATAACGCATTTGAATTTGCAGGTCTTAAAGGTGATTTGGGTGCGCTAATCATAGGCATGATGTTTGCGCCACATAAAAAAGCGGGCGAGTTATCAAAGTCATTACTCAACTTAAAAGATATTTTACTTGTTGGTTTTTTCTTAAGCATTGGTTTAAATGCTCAGCTAACCCTTGATTCGCTCTTTATTGCCATTGTGCTTATTTTTGTACTCCCTATTAAAGTGATTCTTTATTATGTATTTACCAATGCGTTTAAATTGCGTGCACGTACATCGCTACTTACCGCATTTACCTTATCTAACTACAGTGAATTTGGCTTGATTGTGTGCGCCGTTGCAGCTTCAACAGGTATTATTACACCTGAATGGCTAGCCGTTATGGCTATTGCGGTATCTATTACCTTTGTTATTGCCTCACCACTTAACAAACGCTCTAATGAGCTATATGTAAAAATAGAAAGCTGGTTAGTCAAGTTTGAAAGCAAAACACGCCTAGCCGAAGAATTACCAGTAAACCTTAATGATACAAAAATTGTTATTTTTGGCATGGGCCGTATTGGCACCGGTGCATATGAAACAATTAATATGACTCACCCAAATTTAGTAGCAGGTATTGATATAAAACCCGAAGTTGTCGATAAACATATAAGTAGAGGCCGTAAAGTACTGATTGCAGATGCTACCGACCCTGATTTTTGGCAACGTGTAAACCACTCTCACGTTGAAATGGTTATGTTAGCTATGCCGAAGCACATGCAAAATATTTTTGCATTAGAGCAGCTTCAAGCGTCAGGCTACACAGGGCAAGTTACTGCAATTGCAAACTACCCAGACCAACAAAAAGAGCTTGAAAGTATGGGAGTGCACTCAACGTATAACTTTTACTTAGAAGCAGGAAGTGGCTTTGCTGAACACGTAAAACAAGAATTGTTTGGTGAAAAGTAGTATTTAATGTGTATAAAGGCAAAATACAATTCTTTTTCATTAGTAAATAAATAAAAAGCAATTGTATTTACATTCCTTTACAAGTGCATACACCATACCTTCAAAAAACAGGTAAACTGTCTTCGTTGGTTAAATATAACCCATGTTAAATACAATCTAGTTAGACTCCAGCTAACAAAAATTGTGTCGGGCTGTTTACACCAACAAAAATTCTTAAATCAGAGGGCCTACTCCCTCACTCAATAGGCTGTTTCTTGCCCGTCACAGCCTATTTTATCTCTCTAAAATATCTTACACTTAAATCATTATTACACCACTAAGTAAACCTATGGATCCAGAACAATTAAAAATTGCCATAAACACTAAAATGCCATTTGGAAAATACTCAGGCCGCCCATTATTATTACTTCCAGAGCCCTACTTAGTCTGGTTTAAGCAGCAAGGCTTTCCAGATTCAAAACTTGGCAGCCAATTAGCTATGATGTATGAGGTTAAATTAAATGGCTTGGAGCAAATGTTAATGCCGCTGCTAGAAAAAAAATAAAATTATCCGAAACTATTTTATATATTCACGGTCTATTTAATTGCTACTTGTTGATTTTGGTTTTAACCACAAAAAAGCGCCTTTTGGCGCTTTTTTCATATCTTTTAGTTTTGCTCCAGGGGTAAGCTAATGATGAACTTTGCCCCACCTAAAGACGAGTACTCAATACGATAACTTCCCTGATGCCAAGCAATAATTTTAGCGACTATGGCTAACCCTAGGCCAAATCCACCTGTTTTTTTGTCTCTACTTTTATCGAGCCGTGTAAAAGGCTTAAATACGTTTTCTCGCTCTATTTCAGCAATGCCTCGGCCATCATCTTCAATTACAAACTGTATTTTGTTATGCTGAGTAATGAGTGATATTTTAACCTGGCTGTTGGCGTATTTAATTGCATTACCAATTAAGTTTTGAAAAGCACGCGCCATAAAATGCGGGTCACATTGGTAAATGAAGCTACTTGGCAATACTTCATACAAATTAATTTTCTTGTCAAAATTAAGCTTTTCAACGCTTACTCTTACTAACTCAACCAAATCACTAGGGAGAGGCTGCAAGCTAGGTTGCTGAGAGTCTAGTTTTGCGTAATCGAGCATTTCTGAAACTAGGCTTTCAAGTTCATTAATGTCGCTGTTCATTTTTGCAATGTAGACTTCACTTTTTTCATCTAACAAACGCTCTTTGAGTATTGCCGTTGCAAACTTTAGGCGAGCTAAGGGGGTTCTAAATTCATGAGAAACCGACGAAGTCAGCTCTTGTTGAGCGGTTAATAGAAAGCCAATGCGTTGCTGCATTAAACTGAGTGTTTCAGTAATTGGTAAAAAAAATGATTTAGAGGAGTCAGAAAGTTGAAAGTCTTGAGCGCCTTCAACCGCTTCGCACGCATTGCGTAATTTCGAAAAGTCACGCCAAAGTAAAAAGCTCCATAAACCTACGGGAATCCCCACAATAGTAAGTAATAATACATATGGCCATACCGAAGTCGATACGGGGGTCTCTAATCCTATAGGCCCTACTTGCAAAAGCTCACTTTTATTGAGGGTTATGTACCAAACAACTCGCTGTTGTTTGTCATATAAATATAGGTAGTGATGGCTATTTAACTGAACCAGTTGTTCTTGAGGTAGCGCTAAATCAGCACGACTAATAACAAGGCTTTTGTAGTGTTCCTTTAATTTTGCTAATCCATTAGGTGTTTGCGAAAGCAGCCAAAGCGACTTCCCAAATTCGTCATCAAGAAAAACGTGCTGCTGCGATTCATCATATGGCCATAATTGTTCTATAACACCGCTAACAACGAACAATGAAACCACAATATAAATATATAAACTTGCAAACAGCTTTCCCATTAATGCCTATTAACCTTGTGTTTAAAGATCCCACGCATCAGAAACAAATAAGTAGCCTTGGCCCCATACTGTTTTTATACGAAATGGCTTATCGCTGTTATCACCGAGCTTTTTACGGATACGCGACACGCGTACATCAACGGTGCGATCGAGCCCGTCATATTGGCGACCAATCATATGTTGGTGCACATGCTCTCTACTAAGCACTTGGCCAGCGTTTGAGGCTAACAACCAAAGTAACTCAAACTCATGCGACGTTAGCACTATTTCTTTGTCAGAAAGTTGCACTATACGGCTAGTCTTATCAATAATTAAATCACCAAACTGTAACTCTTCACTCGCTTTTGTCACTGTTTGACCACGGCGTAGTAGTGCATTGACTCTTGCGAGTAAAACACGAGGTTCAGCGGGTTTAATAACATAATCATCTGCGCCCAGTTCTAAACCCAATACTTGGTCAAAATCTTCGCTTTTAGCTGTTAACATTAAAATTGGTAGAGAAAACTTATCGCGTACTTGGCGACACACGCTAAATCCATCTTTTCCCGGTAACATAACATCTAGTATCATTAAATCGACGTGATTATTTTCTAAATAACTAAATACTTCATCACCACGTTCTAAAGCTGCGACTTCTAATCCATTATGTTCAAGGTAATCTTTTGTGAGTTGTTGTAAACCAAGATCATCTTCAACAAGTAGAATTTTTGGCATTGATTGCTCCTAAATTAAAAAAAGCTCCATGGTGAACGAAGCCGACGCCTACTTTTTTTTACATGAGTACTTTGTACTTCAACCTGTGCTTTAGCTAATAACACACCAGATTTTGAATTGATTAAGGAGTATATGGTTTCGACCTGAACACGCGCTTTATAATTAAACTCTCCTGCGCGCTGCTGTTGCCAACAATGTATCTTTTTACTCTGTTCATATATACACACATCACCTACCACATCGCCCTGCCATTCAAACGTTAAATCAAGATCGCAAAAGTCCTGAACGTGAGAAACAACACATACTTTAGGTGACACAGTAAAAGACGCAGCATGCACACGGCTAAAAGGCATAAGCAGTGGTGCTAAAAATAAAATGACCATTAAATATTTCATATTAAAAAGTGCGTTCTAATCCTAAAAATGCAGTCATTGAATAATCACGCTCTAAAAGTGGGCTGTCATCTATAGCTGAATAGTCATAATAAGCTAAATGAAAACGAACAGAATAGTCATCACTTAAGGGGAATTTGGCATCAATTTTTGCATAGGGTTGCCAACTGCTACCAACCTCTACCTTGCCCAATAAAGTTTCGCCGTCTTTAAGGCCATAATAATAGGTATTTAGTTCCGCAGATTTATAATTTAAACCAAACGATGGCTTGATATTTATAGGCCCTAGTTGAGTATGGTATTGCCACTGAAATGCACCGCGAACACCGTTATACACATTTGTCACATCATGTAGTACCTGTACAGAAAATACATGGTGATCATTCACGTAATGATAAGCAAGTCCTGTGTCTAAGGCTAGGTGGCGTTTATGCAGATCATTTAAATTAATATTTTTTACTGAAGAGGCCTCTGCAGCCTGCAAATAAAAAGGGCTATCTGCACTACCTTGCAGCGTAAACACATTATCAGGATGCCAATCTATAAAAAAGCGAGACTCAGTATTGAGCTCGCTAACAATGTTTAATTGGTGTGTAGAAGTTTGAAATAAAGAATAACCTAAGCGGCCATTATCAAAAAACCAATCTTCAGCATAAAACGCTATTTGAGGAATAACGACTAAAGGAACGTTATCGCCACCACGTAATGGATTGGTGATCACACCGACCCCTGCGTTAATGCTAAAAATTAGCTGATGAGATTGAATATGCTGCTCTGAGAACTCTTGATCCGAATACGTATTTGGCTTGGCACTTAATGTAAAACAAGTGAGCAAAAAATTTAAACAAAGAATGGTAAATAGAAAGAAATTAAACCGCATCAGCGTAAATCAGAACATAAAATTATTCATTTACGGATAGTAACAAGGTTACCTAAAACTATCTGTAGCTGATTACAATCATTCACACTTTTTATACACAAAGTAAAAGTTTAAACCCCTTATAAAAATTAGATATCAGGGGCTATTTCTACTCGGTTGCGTCCATGTGTCTTAGCAATATAAAGTGCTCTATCGGCACGCTCAACCAGCACTGAGCTTTTTGTAAACGGTCGTAGCATAGCTAATCCAAAGCTTGCTGATATTGCACGTTTGTTATTTACATCTTGTTTTTTACGAATAGCTAATTTCGCAATTTCTTGTCTTATACACTCTGCAAAAGCAACTAAATCATTTATGGTGTCAAAATAAGCAGTAATACAAAACTCTTCTCCGCCGTAGCGATACACTTTTGCTTTGTCAGTTAAGTTTTCTTTTACTTTTTTTGCCACCAGTTTAATAACTTCATCGCCTTTTTGGTGGCCAAAGTCATCGTTAAATCGTTTAAAGTGATCAATATCAAACATAATCAGTGCAGCAAGGGAGCTTTCTGTAGTTTGCTCTGAGTACTCACGGCAAAAGTCATTAATATCAGAGTCAAATTTACCTCTGTTATAAAAACCTGTTAATGGGTCTGTGTCGGCAGCTTCTTTAGAAAGATTAAGCGCTTCTTTTAAGTCTTTAATTTCATTATATGCAACCGATAGCTTTGTTTGAAATTCACGAGCAGAGTCTTGCATTGCAATTGACTCATCGGTCAAACGCTCAACACAACCAAGAATATCGTTAAAAGAGTTAGTATCTATCAGACTGTTTATTTCGTTCTGCGAGTCAATGAGTGAAGTACTGAAACTTTTAGAATGACCAAGTGTAATACTTATATCTTGCTGGATATTTTCAACCGTATTATGAAATTTATCCGACATTTCCTGAAAAAGAGCTAAATCTTCATCACTAAGATGCTTATCAAATATTTCTTTTGCTTTACTTTGAGTGCATGTTTGGTGCTCTGAAATAACTTGATCTAATTCAATGTTTAAAGACGGTTTATTACCCTGAAAATAGCAATACCAAATAGCATAATTAATAGGTGTTACCGGCATACGGTACTTCACCATCATGGGTACTGCTTTTTTTAAATACTGAGCGGAATGAGAAAGTGATACAGCATTATTCATAAAGAACTCTCAAGCGTCATTTTTATTATTAGCATTCAATGTTAAGTAATAGTAAACCTTTACGCAAGCCATAATAATACTATTTTATGAACTTATTTAACGGTAAAAAAATCTAAATCGCTTTTGCGTCTAAAGTTTGTGCAATATTCCACAAAGCACTAATAGCGGGGTCGTTGAGCTCTTTTCTTAAAACTGCTAAGCCAATGTCAAAGCCTTCAGGGGCTTGCATTTTTGGTGTGAGTATTTGTACTTTGTCTTTTAGTGGGCTGTTATCTAATACTATTTTAGGAACCATTGCTACACCAAACCCTAGGCTAACCATAGACACCATTGCCTCATGCCCCGCCACTTGTGCATAAATTTTTCCGTGAATATTGTTTTTTCGCCACCACATTTCTAGGCGCTGCCTAGAAAAACCCTGTTCAGGCACAATAAACTCTAATTCAGACCAATCAAGCTCTGTATAGTTTGATGTTAATTTTTCAGTAATCGTACATTGAATTTTTGGACCAATAAGCACTAATGGTGAATGGCCTATATCTACAAAAGCAATTTGCGCGGGTAATTTGCCGGGTTTAGCTGCTATTGCCATTGATTCATGACCATCGAGCACACGGTTTATAGCTAGTGCAGGGTCGCCCGTATTTAAAGTTATTTCTATATACTGATGCTGCGCTCTGAGTTGCTCTAAAATTTGATGCAAAAAACTATAAGAGGCGGTAACAGAGCAATAAATACTGACTTTTCCATAAATATGTTGCTGTGGCTCTTTCACATTAGCTTTAAATCGTTGCCAGTTAGCAAGGGTAGCAGTGGCGTAATCAATAAAAGACTCTCCCTCTTTTGTTAATTTTACACTGCGGTTATCGCGCATAAATAGCGTAACGCCCACCTCTTCTTCTAGGTGTTTAATATTACGACTTAATGTAGGCGCACTCACATGGCAAAGCTCACTTGCTCTAGCAAAGTGCAGTGTTTTAGCCAACGCTAAAAAATATTTTAAATGCTTATGATCCATAGCAACACCAGTATTTCATATTTTGAAATACTTTAATTCAAATATATCATTTTACGCAAGTAACATTTTTAAATATGGTGTTTACAAGCGCAAAATACAGCGCATCTAACAAACATATTTATAGGACACTAACAATGGCGAATTACTTTAATACCTTACCTTTACGCGAACAATTAGCGCAATTAGCGCAATGTGAATTTATGGACGCAAGCGAATTTACAGACGGTGTTAAAGCACTTAAAGGTAAAAAACTAGTTATTGTAGGATGTGGCGCACAAGGTTTAAACCAAGGCCTTAATCTACGCGATTCAGGTTTAGACGTGTCTTATACGTTACGCGATTCAGCTATTACTGAGCGCCGCCAATCATTTTTAAACGCATCTGAAAACGGCTTTACTGTAGGTACTTACCAAGAGCTAATCCCAACAGCTGACGTAGTACTTAATTTAACGCCAGATAAACAACACACAGCAGTCGTTAACGCCATCATGCCGTTAATGAAGCAAGGTTCTACACTTGCTTACTCACATGGCTTTAATATTGTTGAAGAAGGCATGCAGGTTCGCGAAGATATCACTGTAATAATGGTTGCACCTAAATGCCCAGGTTCTGAAGTACGTGAAGAGTACAAACGTGGTTTTGGTGTACCAACACTTATTGCCGTTCACCCAGAAAACGACCCACAAGGTCATGGCCTAGCACAAGCTAAAGCCTACGCTGCTGGCACAGGTGGTGACCGCGCAGGCGTGCTTAAATCGTCATTCATTGCTGAAGTTAAATCAGACCTTATGGGTGAGCAAACTATTTTATGCGGCATGTTACAAACGGGTTCTATTTTATGTTTTGACAAAATGATTGAAAAAGGAATTGATGCAGGTTACGCATCTAAACTAATTCAATTTGGTTGGGAAGTGATCACAGAAGCTCTTAAATACGGCGGCGTAACAAACATGCTTGACCGTTTATCTAACCCAGCAAAAGTGAAAGCATTTGAACTTAGTGAAGAACTAAAAGTTATTATGCGTCCACTTTATAATAAGCACCAAGACGACATCATCGACGGTACATTTTCACGTGTAATGATGGAAGATTGGGCAAACGATGATGCTAACCTTCTTAAATGGCGCGCAGAAACCGCTGAAACTAATTTTGAAAAAACACCCGCTGGTGATGTAGAAATTTCAGAACAAGAATTCTTCGACAACGGTATTTTGATGGTCGCTATGGTTAAAGCAGGTGTTGAACTTGCATTCGAAACTATGACAGCGGCTGGCATTATTGAAGAGTCGGCATACTACGAGTCGCTTCACGAAACACCACTGATTGCTAATACCATTGCACGTAAAAAGTTATTTGAAATGAATCGTACTATTTCAGACACTGCTGAATATGGGTGTTACTTATATAACCATGCTTGCTTACCATTACTTGCTGACTTTATGAAAAATATCGACACCGATGTAATTGGTAAAGGCTTAGGTGAGCAAAGTAACCAAGTAGACAACAAAGCGTTAATTGAAATTAATACAGCGCTGCGTGAGCACCCGGTTGAAATAGTAGGCGCTAAATTACGTGGCTATATGTCAGCCATGAAAAAAATTGTTTAACGTTATCCTTTAAGTTTCGCTTGTTAGAAACCAAGCTCACATGCTTTGCGTGTGGGCTTTTTTATGCCCTATAGTTTAGTTAAAAAAGGGCTATTTTCATGTTCATTCGCATTATTTAACTCTAAATAAATTGTGTGCTAACATCATATTCTACTTCGTTGTAAAAAATTATTATAAAATGATACAAAAACTCTCTATTACCCAAAAAATCACAGCACTTGGCAGTGGCATCGCTATTTTTGTTGCAGCACTCATTGGTATTACATCGTTATACAGTTCTGAAGATATAATAGAACAACGCATGATTGAGTCAGAGCTACCAGGTAAGTTGCAAACAATTAGTAACCACATTGGTGGTGAAATAAATATGCTAATTGGTGCTGCAGAGCAACTCTCATCAAACGAATTTATTTTACAATGGG
The DNA here is from genome assembly GCF_001469195.1 of Pseudoalteromonas sp. 10-33. Lineage (NCBI taxonomy): Bacteria > Pseudomonadati > Pseudomonadota > Gammaproteobacteria > Alteromonadales > Pseudoalteromonadaceae > Pseudoalteromonas > Pseudoalteromonas sp. 10-33. Next base: position 233,544 of record NZ_LOFI01000026.1, read on the forward strand.
CAGAAACCAATAATAACGATGCATTGCTTTTAAAAGAGCTTAACCGCTTGGTAGAACAATACGACTTAGCGACTGCATCGTGGGCTAATCGAAATACCGCACAATACTGGAATCAGGATGGTTTTTTACGCGTATTAAAAAACGATGAAGCCGATGGGTGGTTTTTTGCCTTCAAAGAATCAAGAAAACCCTACTCTATCAGTATTTACCAAGAGTCAGTGAACGACGTAAAAATGTTCATTAACCACCAACAAGTAAATGGTAAAGGTTTGGCAGGGCTTGCAAAAAGTATCACTGACATGCAAAAGCTACTGCAACAATTTAAAATTGAGCAAACAGGGTTTGTATTTATTGCTGATAAAAGCGGCCTTATTCAATTGCACAAAGATTCAAGTAAAGTAGCAAAAGCAAATGTTGATTCGGTTTATGGATCGAATATTAGTAATCAAATATTAAGCTCGAATGGCTTTAAGTTAAAAGAAATCGACCTCGATGGCCAAGCCACTCTCGTAGCAGCGACCCCGATAGAAAATACTGACTTATTTATTGTGGCTCAAGTGCCAAAAAGTGAAGTATTTGCAAGTGTAAGTACGCTTCAGTGGCAAATATTTACATTTACTTTAATCATTGCCTTAATTGCTAGCCTAATTAGTTACTTATTAGCGCGTTCGTTGTCTTCGCCATTATTTAAAATGGGCGAATTATTCTCTCGTTTAGGTTCTGGCGACGCAAACTTAGCATACAGGTTACCCGAATCAAGCCAAGCCGAGCTTAATAACTTAAGCGCGGGCTTTAATCAGTTTATTAGTAAAATTGAAGTGGCCATTGGCCAAGTTGCCACAGAAAGCCACGATATAAAGCGCAGTTCTGACCATGTGTTTGAACAAGCTAAACGAAATTCTCAGGCTATAGACAGCCAAAAAGAACAAACTATTTCTGTAGCCGCAGCCATTAACCAAATGGGTGCAACAGTGCAAGAGATTGCTCAAAGCGCAGCTAACGCCGCCAAACTTACCGATAGCAGTCGCGAAAACACAATGCAAAGCCACAATCAGGTAATGCAAAGCCAAGCAACCATCTCTGCGCTTGCAAGCGACATTGACGGCATAACAGAGCAAGTGTCACTACTCTCTAAAAAGACGGTTGATATTGCCAGTATTATTGATGCAATTCGCAGTATTTCAGAACAAACAAACCTATTGGCGTTAAATGCGGCAATCGAGTCTGCACGTGCTGGTGAGCATGGTAGAGGGTTTGCTGTTGTTGCCGATGAGGTAAGAGCGCTGGCAAACCGCACTTCACAATCAACCAACGAAATTCAATCAATGATTGAAGAGCTGACCCAAATATCAGATGACGTAGTAAAAGATATTAGCCAGTCAAAAGATAAAGCACAGCAAAGTGTTGGGGCAATGCAAAACTCCGTTGAGTTGCTTGATGTGATTAGCGAAACATCTAATCAAATAAATGACATGGCAACTCTAATTGCAACGGCTACCGAACAGCAAAGTAATGTAGTCGCCGATGTAGGGCGTAACATTGAACAAATTAGCGAAATTAGCGACAACGCCATGAGTGAGCAGATGAATACTGAGCAAGCTATTCGTGACCTAGCAAGCAGCGCTCAAACATTAGATGCCTTAGTGGCAACCTTTGAAAAGCACCGTTAAAACCTCTGAACTATACCAATTCGCTTAATCAATGATCCCAATGGGTTGATATCAACGCGAATTGGTATTAAACGCCTCCTCTAAACAAAATTGCGACTACAATTAGTTTGGAGGTAGATATGCAAACTAATCAATTTAAGTTTTTGATCATATTTGTAGGGCTATTTGCGCTGGGCGCATGCAGTTCAACACCGCTTGTCGCACCCCCGGTTAAACTGCTCCAAATAAATTCGTTTGAGTCACATACTCTAGAGTCACCAGAAGAAATTTTTACTCTCAGCGACAGCCTCAAGCAGCAGCTCAAAAGCCATTTAAAAAGTAAGCAATCTGCCCAAACGCTAGCACACAATATATTGAGCTTTTTACTTAAAAATGGTGATGATTCGCTTTCATATCAATCGGGGGCAACCCTCACCGCATCACAAACCTTTAAAAACTTAAATGCAAATTGCTTATCGCTCTCTATTTTAGCGTATAGCCTTGCTGACTATTTAGGTATAAAAGCACGGTTTAATAACGTTCATATCCCAGAATATTGGGCTCTTAACAATGGATTTAACCTACTGACAGGCCACATTAACTTAAGTATTGATACCGCCACTGAACCTTCTAACCAGTCGGTATTTATTTACCAAGGCAAAAAACGCTTAATAATAGACTTTGACCCTAATAGCCGTCAGGCTCGCTTTAAAACAACACCTATTAGCAAAAACACTATCACAGCCATGTTTTATAACAATAAAGGGGCTATTGCACTTGTTAATAAGCAGTACGACTTAGCTTATAACTACTTTCGTTATGCAGTTAAAGTCGACTCTAGTTTTAGTGCTGGGTGGGGGAATTTAGGCGTATTGTTTAGACAATTAAACTACTTAACTGAAGCTGAAAAAGCATACAACTACGCAGTTTTTCTTAATCAAAACAATAATACTGCACAAGGTAACTTGGCTGTTTTGTATCAGCTAACAGGCCGGTCGAAGTTAGGCACTGACATCTTAAAAAAATTACACATCAAGCGTCAAAACAACCCTTATTACCATGTATCCCTTGGTAATACAGAGTTTGAGCAATCTAATTTTACACTTGCATTAGCACATTATAAAAAAGCCTATAGCCTTGCGCCTTCATTACACGAAAGCCACTTTGGTCAAGCTAGCGTGTACTTTAAATGGGGAAACACCCAAAAAGCGATATACCATCTTGAACAAGCAGGCAAAAAAGCTGACTTTTTACATGACAAAAAACGTTATGAGAGTAAATTAAACGCATTACTTTCATTAACAGCAAAGCTATGACCATTAAATACTTTTTATGCTTAATTTTAATATGTGTGTGCACTAATAGTTATGGAAGTGCCCTACACACGCAGCTTATTGATGATTTAAACCATTTAGCAAGCAATGCGCTCATGGGCCGAAAAACAACAACAGAAGGTGCAGTAAACACGCGAGCATACCTACATAGTAGGCTTTCTAAGTTTAATCTAAATGTAAGTGAGCAAACGTTTACTTATAAGTCAGGCATTTTTGAGCATGCACAAGGCATTAATATTATTGCAGTGCCCACCAAATCAACACAACGTAAAAAAATAATTATTACAGCCCATTACGATCACCTTGGTAAGCGAGGTGGAAAATATTATTTTGGGGCAAATGACAATGCAACAGGCGTTGCTGCGCTGCTTTACTTGGCGTCTTCGTTACAAAATAAAGAATTCCCTTACGAATTGGTATTTGTATTAACTGACGCAGAAGAAAATGGCTTACATGGCAGTAAACACTTTGCACAAACGCTTAACTCGAATAACATTTTAATGAATATAAATTTAGATATGCTTGGGGTGAAAAAACATAAATCCCGCGTGTATGCATTAACATCCTACTCATTAAAACAAAAACTTAAGCCCGTATTCACCGCCTTAAATAACACTAAAATAACAATCAAACCTGTCTATTCGTCAAAACAAATGAATCGGCTAATTAAATCACAAAATATTGATTGGCATAAGGCAAGCGATCATTATTCATTTGCGCAAAACAACATACCGTATGTTTACTTTGGAATGGGTCACGACCCTCACCACCACACAACTAAAGACACCGTACAGCACATTGATATACCTAAGTATGTAAGTACCGTACTCGCAATAGAGGGCTTTATTAAACAGTTAGCGCACCATCATTTTGATGATTTAAACGCTGAAACATAAGCCTCTTTTTTTGCCCTTGGTAACTTTTTTATTTTACACTCAAGCTTACTCGCTTCGCTTTTACTCCCAACTTCCTGCTGATGAATAAGTATAAGAGGCCCTTTACCTTTTAAATTTTTCGCCCCTTTACCCGTTTGATGCGTTGCAAAGCGCTTACCTACATTAGTAGTTATGCCGGTATACCAGTGCCCAAACCGTGTTTGCACTATGTATAAGTGCCATAAAGTGCCTGAAGTATGTGTTTTTGGCTCTAGGGTTTGTAAACTTTTTTCATTATTGGTGGTCAAAATATTACCTTAATACCCTTAACTCAAAACAATTGCTTAAAAGGGTTTTACCTTCAGTGACTAATCGGTATCATGCAGATTATAAAAAATAAGGATCACAACAAACAATGCAGTCGTTAAAAACTTTTTCTCTTTGGCTTATCGTCGCTTTAACACTTAGCTCTGCAGCAGGTTGCTCTAGCTGGGTATACAGAATAAACATCCCTCAAGGTAACTTTTTAGAGCAATCGGATGTTGAAAAGCTTCGTGTAAACATGACTCGAGACCAAGTTATTTATGTATTAGGCCGTCCTATTGCCACAGATGCTTTTGATAACAACACATGGCGTTATGTTTACAGCTTTAATAAAGGTCGTGAAAACGAGCAACATAAAGAGCTAGTGATTAACTTTGAAAATGAAAAACTTGTTTCGCTTTCAGGTGACTACGATCAGCCAGAAAATTTCAACACCCCTTTAGAACAATAATATTGTCGCTAAAGTAAAAAGGTAAGCTTTGCTTACCTTTTTTTATACCTAAATTATCGCTCGAGTGGGCGACCGCCCGTTATTTTATTGGCTCGGCCTTCTTCTTTTGCCTTTTCAGCGCGTTTTCTTCGTGCATCTTTAGGGTCTGCAATTAATGGACGGTATATTTCAATACGATCACCATCTTTTAATTCGTAGTTTGCCTTAACTGTTCTATTCCATACACCTAGTGTAAGTGCATTTGCGTCTATTTCAGGGCACTTTTCAATAATACCCGACTGAATAACCGCTTGTTCGGCCGTGCAGCCTGGCTGCACCTCAATCGATAAACAGGTTGCAGTAGTAGGTAAAGCAAAAACAACTTCAATGTTAATCATATTCGCGCTCCGTATACTTCTTTAGCCCGCGAAGTAAAGGCACTTACCATATTTTTTGCAACATCGTTAAAAATTTTACCAAACGCGAGCTCAATAATTTTGCTCGAAAATTCAAATTCAAGCTCTAAAAAAACTTTGCATGCATGGGCATCTAATGCTTGAAAATGCCAACGCCCTTTAAGCGTTTTAAATGGACCATCAACCAGTTTTAACAACACGGTTTGTTCGTCTATGAAGGTGTTTTCGGTGGTAAACCACTTTTTTATACCCGCCTTAGATATTTCTATACTCGCGGTCATGTTATTATGCTGCTGCGAAACAATTTTTGAATCAGAACAATTTGGTAAAAACTGAGAATAAGCTTCTACATCATTAACTAGATCAAACATTTCTTTAGTGCTGTACATAACCAGCGCACTTTTTTCTATTTGTGGCATACTCACTCCCAAATGTGTGGGCGAATTTTAGCAAGCTTTGTTCGTTTCCCCAAACTTTCATGACGCATAAATTAGATCTAATTTTTTAAAATCATTACTAAAAATCGATGTAAAACATCTCACATTACGTATATTATAGGGCACTATGGCTAAGAAAAATTCATCAAAATCGACAAGCAATACCATCGCGCTAAACAAAAAAGCGCGACATGAGTATTTTTTACACGATAAGTTTGAAGCAGGTGTCGAACTACAAGGCTGGGAAGTAAAAAGTATCCGAGCTGGTAAAGTAAATATCTCTGAAACTTATATACACCTTAAAAACGGCGAAGCATTTTTACTTGGTAGTCAAATTCAACCATTAAATAGTGCTTCTACTCACGTTATTTGCGACCCTATGCGTTACCGAAAGCTTTTACTAAGCAGACGAGAACTTGACCGCTTAGTGGGAGCAACTGAACGTGACGGCTATTCATTAGTGGCTACAGCCATGTATTGGAAAAAATGTTGGGTGAAACTTGAGTTTCATTTAGCAAAAGGTAAAAAAATGCATGACAAACGCGAAGACGGTAAAAATAAAGACTGGTCGCGCGAAAAAGAGCGCTTAATGAAGCACAAAGTTTAAATAAAACGCCTAACTCAGTTAGGCTTTTTTTTTATAAAAAAACCAATCGCCATTTGTTTTATTAATACACAACACGATTATTATTCACCCTAAATATGGGAATAAATAATTTATTACAATTTTATCATCAATCAATTAATTTAATTATTACTCTTATTTAGGTTGTATTTTTTATCTCCTGAATAAAGCATATGCGCCTATTTCAACCTCCTTCAGCGCATAAAACCTGTTTTAAAATCATCCAAAACCACACTAAAAGTCATACTAAAATCACATTTCAGTCTAATTGCTAACACTTAAGTTACATGATATTAATGTCGTCGCTTGTTATATCAATCCGATTAAATGTGGGATTTATTTAACAATTTAAAAGGATTGGTATTGAGCAACTAAACTTATTACATATCAACAAGGATTTAAGGATGAAGCAATCAATTGCATTTACACCAAGTATTATTATTGGTGCAACACTTTCACTATCAGCGGGCTTTACAACAACAACCTACGCTGCTGAAGAAGCAAAAAAAGTAGAACGCATTGAAGTTACAGGCTCACGTATTAAACGCTCTGACATTGAAGGCCCTTCACCGGTGCAGTCAATCAGTAAAGCCGATATTGAAAACATGGGTTACGACAACCTCCAACAACTCCTCGAAAGAATGCCTGTAGCAGGCAGTGGTACATTTTCTACACGTGGTAATAACCAAGATTCAACGGCAAATGGAGCTGCCGCTGTAAGTTTACGTGGCCTAGGTGCCGACGCAACGCTTGTGCTTATTAACGGGCGAAGAGTCTCAATTAGTGCATTTGCCGAAGGTATAACAAATTCGTTTGTCGATATAAACAGTATTCCAGTATCGGCTATTGAGCGTATCGATATCTTAAAAGACGGTGCATCTGCAATTTATGGCTCTGATGCTGTAGCTGGTGTTGTTAATGTTATTTTGAAGAAAGATATCGATGGCGTAGAAGTAAACTTAGGGTACGGCGGCACTGACGGTCCAAATTATGAAGAAACAACTGCAAGTGTTGTATGGGGCACTACTAGCGAAAAAAGCAGTGCGTCGGTAATCATTGATTACTTTAAAAACACATCGCTTTCATCAGATGAAATGGGCCGCTTAGGCACCGCTAACCAATCACCTTATGGCGGTGAAGATTTCCGTTCATCTCGTGGCTTCCCTGGCTACTTTTACGTTGATGGCGTAAAAACAATTGACCCAGATTGCCCAGCTGAAAACGCAACCGCAAGCGGAAGCTGTTTATTTGATTATGGCCCGTTTGGCTACATTGCTCCTGCCGCTGAGCGTATTGGCGCTATATCGCAATTTGAATATCGTTTTGACAACGGCATTACTGGCTTTTTAGAAATGGCCGTTCAGCACAATACCTCAGTTGCAGCCGGTGCACCAACGCCACTTGACGAAGATGCCGGCCTAACGGTACCTGCAAATCATCCAAATAATCCTTTTGGACAAGACATCGAAATTGGCCGCTACCGTACTGTCGATGCAGGTGCACGCCAATGGGATATTGAATCAGACACAATGCGTATTGTGGCAGGCTTAAAAGGCGAAATTAACGACTGGAGCTGGGAAACAGCAGTACAAAAAGGGCGTAGTAAATCAATGCAAACAGGCGACCGTTCGCAAGGTTGGGTTCGTACAGATTTCTTACAACAAGAAATTGACGCAGGTAACTACAACCCATTCGGTGGCACTTACAACGATCCGGCTGTTATAGACAGAATTACCACCAGCCTTGTTCGTCGTGGCGAATCGCATATGACTTCATTTGACGCAAACATCACTGGTGAAGCATTTAGCTTTGGTGATGATGTTGTGATGATGGCTGCAGGTATTGAATACCGCGAAGAAGACGTTAGTGATATTCCAGATGACCAATTCCAACGTGGTTTAATATTTGGTACTGAATCTGTATCTGCATCAGCAAACAGAGACCAGTACGCCGCGTATGTTGAGTTTTCAATTCCACTTGCAGAAACCCTAGAGCTGCAACTGGCAGGTCGTTACGATGACTACAGCGACTTTGGCACCACGACCAATCCAAAGGTTGCACTTCGCTGGGCACCAACCGATGAAATTACGGTTCGTGGTTCATGGGCGCAAGGCTTTAGAGCCCCTTCTCTTGCACAAGTTGGTTTAGGCCCATCTCAAGAAAGTCAGTTTTTTGTAGACACCTACCGCTGTCAAGCAACAGGGAAAGACTGTAGCGCACTTGATTACAACATTGAGTTTGCAGGTAACCCCGATCTACAACCAGAAGAATCTGAATCTTGGAACGTTGGCTTTATTTGGGCACCAACAGCCGAATTTGGTCTGAGTGTAGACGTGTGGAGCATCACACAAGATAACAAAATTGACGAGCAAGAATTTGGCCCTATTTACGCCTCTGAATGTAATAACCAAAACAGCACCGTATGTGTGCGTTTAGCACCCAATGGTGGCGATGCGTTAGGTACTATTCAAAAAATATTTAGCACCTTTGAAAACGTATCATCGCAAGAAGTGTCGGGCGTAGATATTTCAACAAACTACAATCACTCGCTTGACGATTTAGGCTTATTAAAATTCAATTTAGAATGGGCATACCAAGATAAATTTGAAAAAGATGGCCGCGATTATACCGGTGAATATGGGTACCCAGAGCACCGCTTTATCTTCTCAACTAACTGGGAAATGGGCGCGTTTAACACTAACTTAAACATTAGTTATGTTGGTGAGTTTGAAGATACACCAGATATCGACTTCGATGGTAACTTAGATTTCGATACTAATACATCACGTATGGTTGACTCGCAAACACTGGTTGACTTACAAACGTCTTACCGTGTTTCTGACTCTGCTAAAGTATCGTTAGGTATTAATAACTTATTTGATGAAGAGCCACCATTTGCAATTGGTGACGGTGATTCTGACTTATACGGCTACGCCTCGGGTGTTCATAACCCACGCGGCCGTTATATCTATACTAAAGTAAGCTTTTCTTTCTAAACGCTACACAAACAAAAAAACCGCCAACTGGCGGTTTTTTTATTTAAACAAAAGGGCTAAATTATAGCTCGCCTTCGTTTTCAGAAAGGAACTTAGCAACACCTTCAGGGCTTGCATCCATACCTTTTTTACCTTCAGTCCAACCAGCAGGACAAACTTCACCGTTCTCACTGTGGAACGCTAGTGCATCAACCATACGGATCATTTCGTCAATGTTACGACCTAGTGGTAAATCGTTAACTACTTGATGACGTACGTTACCTTCTTCGTCGATTAAGAACGAGCCACGAAATGCAACACCCGCTTCAGGGTGTTCAACGTCGTATGCTTTACAAATTTCGTGTTTAACGTCTGCAACTAGTGCGTATTGTACTTTACCAATACCGCCGTCAGCTACAGGCGTATTACGCCATGCATTATGAGAAAACTGAGAATCGATAGAAACACCAATTACTTCAACGCCACGCTTTTTAAACTCTTCAAAACGCTTATCAAATGCAATAAGTTCAGAAGGACATACAAACGTGAAATCTAATGGGTAAAAGAAGATTACAGCTTTTTTACCTTTAATTGTTTCGTGTAGATTGTAGCTATCTACAATTTCACCATTACCTAAAACTGCTGCAGCGGTAAAGTCTGGTGCCTGGCGGCCTACTAATACACCCATTTTATTCTCCAAATATTTTGAGTTTGTTTTCAATTGCTTTCGCAATGCTGGTACATATATGGGCGCTAAAAGTTAAAAACCAATAGCACCTACACATAATTGTTTTGTATATTAGATATAAAGTTTTAAAAAAGATAATCGTATTTACCGATGTGGGCAATCGAAAATACCGAACAGAAAATTAAAACACCGCAAATACAAAAAAACCTGCAAATGCAGGTTTTTTTTAAAATGTTTAGTCCATTATATCCGACGGCATATCGCCACGAATTTTTTGCCAAATTTCACCCGTTTGATGACCATATTTACGCATCATCGAAATTGCACCATCGTGCTCATTATTTTGCGCTAATACAGTTAAATCTTTATAAAACTGGCGGGCAAGCTGGCGGGTACCCGGATCTGAAAAGTAATGACAACCAATTTTAGAATAGAACCCTCTAAAACCGTTTAAAATTAAAACATAAATTCGGTTATTCCCTGCAACGGCTAATTCGTGGTGCACTTTATAGTCGTAATCAGCAAAGGCTTGTGCAGTATCTTCAAGTTCGTGACTTAATGATAAAATTTCAATGACACGCTCAGGGTTAAGCTTAATTGCAGCACGGGTATAAATAGCACTTATATTTGTTCGTGCAGACAACAACTGATCTGTCAGCTCAGGCATTTTATCTTCATCTAAACGTGCTAACGTTTCTAATATATTTAAACCCGACGTTTCCCAAAAGTTATTAACCTTTGTTGGTTTGCCGTGCTGAATAGTTAGCCAGCCGTCTCGCGCTAAACGCTGTAACACTTCGCGTAATGTAGTTCTTGTTACGCCAATTAACTCAGAGAGCTCTCTCTCAGCTGGTAGAATTGAACCTGGAGGGAAATCGCCATTCCAAATAGACTCAACTATGTATTCTTCAGCAAATCCTGCTGGGCTTTTCGCTTTAAAAATTCTCATCCAATTCCCACTCGAATTAATCTACAACGTTTCGCTTACACGAATAACTGACTGATTGTACCAGACGAAACTCAACTAACAAGTAAAGTAAGATATATTGTTAAATTGATCATACACATCAAGGTAAAGTTACTGAGGAGCGTGAATTTCTGGCCTTTTTAAAGGAACAAACATAGCTTTCAATAAAACAAATTCATTGAAAATGTCAAATTAGAATTAGGCTAAACACAGGGTAAAGATGCTGATACTCAATGCAAGCAACCTACCATGAGCCGGTATGGGTAAAGCCAGTGTAGACCGGATAAGCGAAGCGTCATCCAACACAGTGAAATAAAGTGATAATTTAATGCTATCGGGTGACTGGAAAGCAGCATTTACACGCTATTGCACCAAAGTCGCTTGTTATGCAGACGTTACTTTGAGTACGCTAAAACTAACTGTATGAATACTATTGCCCCCATTACATACATATTAATAAGTCCAGATGGCAATGCAGCTAACGCTGCATTGAACCACGAACATAGACTGAAGACAGGTGCCATCGGTGACCGCCACAGGACGCAATAAGTAAGGTCTGCTCTTTTACTAGAAATAGTAATAACCAACGACAAAATTGTCAGGAACAATTTTGAACAGCGAAGCTGATTCACGAAAGGCAGGACGCCTGTAGTCATATCAGCAAGATAACCGACGACATTACTTGCTTCATCCTATGTATTAACTCGCTCTAATTCGAGCTGAAGTAATTATGGCTTAAAAAGTTAAGCAAGGATCAGTGTGTTTAACATGACAGTGGGAGTCATACCAACGCCCCAATCAGAGGCTTTTAATTGTTGGCTATAATGTGAAGCGAAGCGGAACTCAGCCAACGGTTAAAAGTCCCTGCCTGCATTGGTTTGTTAGGCGAATTACCATTTAAAAGTTACTCTACCTACAATATTACTCTCAGGTACAAACCCCCAATAACGACTGTCTAGACTATTATCTCTGTTGTCACCCAATACGAAATAATGATTATCTGGTATTAACCATTCATCTTGTTGGGTCCCAACTTGATAAAAATAACGATTGGCTAGATCTATATGATTACTGTTCAATTTTATATCGTATGACACTTTGCCTAAAGATTCTTGATAATACTCGTGTTCAGAATCATCTTCGCTTCGAGTAAATTTATACTCTTTCTCCACTTCCTTAAAACTAGGGCAATTGGCTGATTCATCCAAACACGAAGGTTTAATAAAAATACTTTTGTTGCGGTAGACCACTTTATCGCCAGGCAACCCAATGACTCTTTTAACATAATCAATGCTGGGATTTTGGGGATATTGAAAAACTACCACATCCCCTCTTTGCAGAGCTTCAGATGGTTCTGTTTTATATATTTGTATTCCTAAGTATTTGTAGTTCCCATATCCCCTTTTACTAACTATTAATTGGTCACCGGGATTCAAGGCGGGACTCATTGACTTTGCAGGAATAGAAAATGGTTCAAATAAAAATGTTCTGCCCAAAAACGTTAAAATAAAAACTACTACAAAACATACTAATGTAGCCCACCAGCTAGCGTACCATTTTCTAATCTGAGCTTTATCGTAACGTCGAGATATTAGAAATGCGTGCAAAGGACAAATTAAAAAAATTAGCCACGTGAAGTATACGCTTTGATACCAAGCTTCCTTATTTGGTATTGCATGTAGTTTTGTATCAATCAATGAAACTAATATTGTTAAGATTAAATAAAACCAAAACAGCTTGGCTTTATTGACATACAAAAACGTAAATGGCTGTAATACAAAACCGTATAAAATACTCAGCCAGCCTTTAGGCTTCCATGAATTTTCCAATTTATCTCCTATTCGCCTAACACCAAGCTAAGCGGCGTGCGTTAGCACGTCCCTGCTTAAGCGCCTTGTATGGTAACACTTTCTGGTTGTTTACCGTGATAAAAATATAACAACCGCTCTTGTTCGTGATAGCCCGTTCCCCACAAAGGTGAGTTCAATGAAGCAACCGAGCCATCTTTAGCAATTTTAATTCGTGCTCTTGCATATGCACAATAGTCGGATACTTTATCATTAACTGCGCTTTTTAAGGCTGTTAGAAAGCTTTCAGCAGTAAATTTAGTAGTGTCTAATGAATAGTGCTTTCCACATCCACTTGGTACAAGGAAAAACTCTTCATCGTCATCCCAATGAAATGCCTCAAAAGTACGAAACTCAACATTTCCTGAATCATCATCACTGTAGCAAGCAAACGCAACATCAAATTCTTTCGATATTGGAAGTGATTCAAATACTGATTCTAAGTCTTCAATAATGTGTCTGACGATCATCCGTGTTACCTAATGCCGCAATATGGGGCGTACAAATGCTTGGCTAAAGTTAGCGACGAAGGATCACAAGCCAAGCATTTTGCGTCCCACTCATAATTGCTTTGTTATGTTTACATTATAATTATAGGTATATCCCAGTTTGTTTGGTCAGTCCCCCCTATACCTTGATAATTTGCATTGTCTTCTACGCCTTTAATTATGTTTTTAGCATCGAGAGCTGGATATTTTTTTGAAACGATATCCAAATCTACTTGGGATTGATCACTATAGTTGACTTTTACACCTGTAACAGTAAGTCCCATACTATCGGTCTGTACAAAATCAAAGTTGCCTAAATAGGTTGCTTTACCTGGCTCAACTTTAAACTCAATAGCTATTGGATTTACAGGCTTTATATGGGCATAACCACTATTTACACCCCATCTCCATATTCTGTATTTTCCAGCTGGCAATTCAACTGCAAAAACTTCCCCTTTGCGGTTTAAATGGGAAAAATCGCCTTTTGGCGGAATTGGCAGTAAAGCAACACCTTCACCAAATTGAATTTCACCACGAATCTGATTATCCATTCCGTGGTAATAAATAGAGTAGCCAGAATAACTCCCTCGATAACTCACAGAAGAAATTAATACACCGTTGCCTGATTCATGATTAAGAGAATAATTCCCCTTAATCGTCTTAGTTGAAGCACACCCAGTTAAAACTAGTGATAGTAAAATTAAACTAAATAATTTGTTCATAAACTCTAGACTTGATTGTAAACATAACGCCTCGCTTAGCAGGCTAAAATTAGCGACGAAGGAGCGCAAGCCTGCTGTTTTGAGTCCCTTGGTTAAAGCGTTTGTTAGGTTACCAATGCTCCAGGCAATGTAGACCTACTTTCTCAGCACAAGACTCAATGATGGGGCTAACACTCAGATCTTTTAAATAAAACACATTTGTGTCGTCATAACCTTCGAAATAGACCGCATTTAATCTAGGAAGGATAACTTGATACATACCCATATCAGTTTGCCGCAAATACATAGATTGTGCATGTTCTGATAGAAATGATTTAAACCTAGGTTTGTCACCTTTTAATCCGCGAAAGCGAAAAGTTAATATTTCTGTTTGCTCAGATAATAAGTGATTAAAGCTCTCAAATATTGAAGCTCTTCGCACAATTTCACTTGCGTCAAGATCACCTAATAACTCCATTGCTTCATCACGATTAAGCCAATGGTCAAAAATAGAGACTGCTAAGTAAGTATACTCTTTCGTTTCGTTAACTTGAGCTAAATCTATAAGCCTTGGGAATTGTTGCTCCAATGCTTTTTGACGTTGTTTGCTCACATTTAAAAACTTACGCATAACTTCAAAGGTAACCTACGCCACATTAAGCGGCTATTTGTAGTTGGCTAAAATAAGTGAGGAACGAACAAAAGCCAACTGTAAATTGTCCGTTTGAATGCCTTATAGTTCGACCAAGCCACTTAATTTAAAAGTAACTGACTATTATATTAAGTGGAATATGCTTCTGTTGGTTACGAATATTGAATGACAAACATCCAATGTTTTTAACAAGACGTTCGAGCCAACAGAGCACCTCGATTTCAAAACGCATACTCAGGGATTGCCGACCAAGACTATCTATAAGACCTGCGAGAAACGAGATTTAAGCACATTCCGTCCTTAACTTTAACCGTAGGCGCTATAAAATGAAAGCATATAACGTTGATAATTTTGCTGCACTCATTGGCATTGATTGGGCCGATAAAAAACATGATATTTGTGAGCATCCAACAAGCACTAATAAATATCATTACACCGTAGTTAA